>CAJQJY010000003.1 GCA_905478765.1 uncultured Flavobacteriales bacterium | reverse complement strand
TTCACATCTGAAGATGTACAGGATCTTGAAGTTAGAGTAATCAATGTAGTTGGTGAAGTTGTTTATACTGAAAACTTACAACAATTTGTTGGTGAGTACACTAAATCAATTGATTTAGAGTCTTACAGTAAAGGAGTTTACTTCTTAGAAATAGAAGTTGATGATGGAGTGGTTAACAAGAAACAGATACTACATTAATGAAACAACTACTTTAAACATTTTTATTGCATATCTCAGTTCTCAAATTTAAATATATTAAATAATTTTTTATTTAATATATAAAATAGTGAGAGACCTTTTAGGTTTCCTTTTGTGTTGTCATGTCTAATAGGGTCTAGTAAAAATACACCAAATTTTATTAATTAATGATTAATACTCCCCACTACTTTCTTCTTCTACATCATCATTTTTAATTGATGTTTTCTTATTAGTAGATTTAAAGTTTAATTTTCCAATAGTATATTTAAAACTAATTCCAAATGAACGGAATGGAATAGATCTAATAGATTTTTGGGAGAAGTTCTCTCCATTAAGATCAGTTGTAAACTCTTTGTTAGCTTTAAATGGCTCAATAACTCTAATGCCTAATGAACCCCTTTTGTTTTTAAATGTTTTTTTAATTCCAAAACTCATCATACTAAAAGTAGTAGTAGAGCCTTGTAAGCTTTGAGATGGGGAACGGAAAAAACCAAAAGTTTCAGCTTTCCAGTTATTTCCTAAATCAACATTTCCTCCCATACTATAGCTATAAAGTAATACTGGATCTGTCCAGTCATTAAATCCTAAACTAGCATCTCTACCAGTGTATTGATAAAGATTTAGTGACCCCCTAAAAGAAAATTTATTAAATCGAATTGATCCAAAATAAGAAGCTCCATATTGCTTTGTTTCACCAATATTCCTGTAAGTAAATGTGGAAATATCATCTGAAATATTTAACAGTTTTTCAATTACGTCAGTAGAGTGTTTGTAATAAAATTGATAACTTCCTTGAGTTATTTTACCAAATCTATTTATTCCAATTTCAAATTGTTCTGTAAGTGTAGGGCTTAAACTAGGATTACCAATTGTTATATTTCTACTGTCAACACTATTTAAGTTTGGATTAATCTGTCTAACACCAGGTCTTGTTATTCTGTTATTATAACTAAATTTAATAGATCGCATTGGACTAAATGATTTAGATAAAACGAGATTGGGTAAAAAGTTAAAATATGATTCTTTAAAATTATCAGTTGAGTTATTATCCCATGATCCATTTAGGATTGTTTGCTCATATCTTAATCCAGTTTTTAGTCCCAATCCGTAAGGTAAACTTATTTCAGTTGATATATAAGTTGAGGGTACATTTTGAGAATAATTAAATACATCTGCATTTGAATAAACTCCTAACGAGAGGTTGGAGTAAACCATCTCTTTATTTCTAATAATAAGTTTTGTTCCAATCTCTAGCTTATGATCTCCTAAAGGATGTACATAGTCAATTTGAGAAGTGTGCTCTATTACCTTTTCATCATTAGCATTTGAAGAAATATCTCCATTCTCATTTATTATTGTCATTCCGTCATTTAAATCACCACCAACCTGAAATGCAAAACTTAACTTTCTATCTTCATTTTCAGCAAAAGTTTTAGTGTAATCTGTTGTCCACTCCATATTTAGAGTGTTGTCTGTTTTGTTAGTATAATTTTCTGAAGAGTATGAAAGAGTAGAGTCATTACTTACATAAACTACTTTCATAGTATCGTTAAAAGGCATAACTCTCCCTCCAAAACTAAAAGATGAATTTATAGAATTATATGCATTTAAATCATAAAAAGCGCTAATATTTCCTCTGTATCCATTGTAATAATTTTCTGAAGAGCCTTCTTGATAAAGATAGTTTTCTTTTAATCGATTGCCATTTACTATTGCATCCCAATCATACCTTTCATAAGTGTTGGTGCCAATTCTACCTGGCCAGCTAAAATAAGTACGTCCTCTTGCAGAAAGTCCAAATCTACCTTTCCCTAATTTTAAATTTGCACCTAACTTATTAACTTTACTTCCAATAGAGCCACTACTGCTTAGTTGATAACCGTTAATTTTAGTTTTTTTAGTGATTATATTTACAATCCCTGCATCTCCTTCACCATCATATTTTGCGCCAGGGCTAGTAATCACTTCAACACTTTTAATTTGATCAGCAGGAATCATTTGTAAAGCGGTTGCTACGTCTGAAGAAAAGAATGATGATTGTTTTCCATTTACTAAAAACTTGATATTTTTACTACCTCTTAAGCTTACATTACCATCTAAATCAACCGATAAAAGAGGAGCTTTTCTTAAAACATCAGTGGCATCATTTTCTGAGTCGTTTAAATCATTTTCTGCATTGTAAATAATCTTATCAATTCTACTTTCATAAATTGCTTTTTCTTCATCAATATTAATTTCACTAAGTAATTTTGAATTTCGATTTAGTGTAATATTATTATCTTTAAAGTCTGGTTTTGATTTTGAAGTTGTTGCTTCAATTTGTTTATTTTCAAAACCAATAAAACTGATTCCAATAATATATTCTCCAACATTAATTTCCTTAAAATGGAATCTTCCTTTATTATCTGTAATAGTACCTTCAATCAGTTTATTATTTTTCTTGTGAATTAAACTTATTGTTGCATATTCTAATGCTTTATTATTATCAGTATCTTTAACTTTACCAGAAATATAACCTGTAAATTTTACTTCATTTTTAGTTGCTCCTTTCCAAGCATCAACTTTTGTTTTAACAGTCGTTTTTTTTTGTTTATCTTGTCCAAGTAATAATGTAGGAATGATTAAAAGTGCAATTAGTAGTCTCTTCATTATATAGTTTAATTGTATTTTTTAGTATTTATTAAAGATTGCAAGTTGATGAATCAAATAGATTCTTTTCTTTAATTATTTCAGCTACACCATTTGGTACAGAATCTTCCCAAGTGCCAACTTCACAAGCTCTAATTCTTTTTAGAATTTCCCTAGAGAATATTCCTAAAACATTAGGGTTAAAATCTAAATCTTCAATACGACCATTGCTGTGAAGATAGTTGTATAAACCCTTAACTCTAGGGTGAATTGGAATATTTTTGCTATTTAATAACTCAGTATTTTCTTTAGGCTTGAATGGGTAAAGGTAAAATCTAATGTCTCTTGTAAAGATAATACCAAATGCCTCCATAATTCCACCATTTAAGTTCCGGTAATATTGCTCTTCAAACATATCGACTAAATTATCTACTCCTAATATTAATCCCATCCTCGATTTAGTAAACTGAGATAAATATTCAATAATTTTATAAAACTTTCTATAGTTAGAAATCATTACAGTATAACCTAATGAGCAAAGAATATCAACTCTGTCTAAAAAATCTTGTTCATTAACCTTACCATTCGCTTTTAAATTACTTAAAGTGATTTCAAAAAGAATCTGTATGTCTTTTTCATCTACTTTTTTATTTTCTTTAAAACTAGCAAGCCCTTTTTCAAGCATGTCAATATTAACCTTAGTAACAGGCCTAAAACTCCCTCTCATTGTAAGGATATTTTTCTTATAAAGTATATCTGAAGGTTGTTGATTAACCCCATCTGGAGTGAAAATCACCGCATTAGTCATTCGTTCTTTTACTAGCGTTAAACTCAATAATCTATTATCAATATCTTCAAATGCAGGCCCCACAACTTCTACCATATTTATCTCAAATTGATCTTTACTTAAATTATCATAAATACTTTTTAAGATAATTTTAGGGTCGTTCTGAGTAAAGCAAGCATGAAGCAAGTTGGTTCCAATAATTCCTACTGTTTCTTGTTGTAATTTTGCATCTTGATCATTCAGTTTTACATGCAAAATAAAGTCAGAAGGTTTTTCATCAGGAGTTCTTTGGAATCTTAAACCAATCCAACCATGTCCTTTTAAGGTTTTAGAATAGTTAATTGTGGAAACTGTATCAGCAAAAATAAAAAAACGAGTTTCTTTGTAATTATCTCTATTTAATCTCTGGTCTAATAGTTGATATTCGTGATCCAACATTTTCTCTAATCTAAGCTTGGATACATACCTTCCGTTAGCTTCTTTACCGTAAATTGCATCAGAGAAATCTTTATCGTAAGCTGACATTGTTTTAGCAATTGTACCAGAAGCTGATCCAACTTTAAAAAAGTTTCGAGCTACTTCTTGTCCGGCACCTATCTCTACAAATGAACCATAAATGGTATCATTAAGATTAATTTGTAATGCTTTTTGCCCTGCAGTTAAAGTTACATTAGATGTCATTTTTTTGATCCTTGAAAGATTAAGATGCAAATTTATGCAGATAATCTTTAAAATAAGCGTATTTATCTATAATTTTGTAGGCTTAGATGAAAAATAAAATGAAGATAACTTTATTAGGAACTGGTACGTCGCAAGGAATTCCGGTAATTGCCTGTGATTGTGAAGTGTGTAAATCTAATAATCCAAAGGATAATAGGTTGCGTTCTTCTGTTTTAATTGAAGTGGATGGTCAGACCATTGTAATTGATACAGGTGCAGATTTTAGGCAACAAATGTTAAGAGAAAATGTACAAAATATTGATGCCGTATTATTTACACATCATCATAAAGATCATGTTGCAGGTATGGATGATATTCGTGCTTTTAATTATAAGTGGAAAAAGGACATGCAAATATATTGCACAAAAATTACTGAGCATGCTTTGCACATGGAGTTCCCATATATTTTTTCTAATAATCATTATCCAGGCGTTCCTAAAGTGAATATTAACTTAATAGAAAACAGTCCTTTTAAAATTAATGACACAACTATTATTCCAATAGATGTATTGCATTATAAATTGCAAGTATTCGGTTTTAGAATAAATAATTTTGTCTATTTAACTGATGTAAGTGAAGTTCCTGAAAAAGAAAAAGAAAAAATGAAAGGGGCAGATTTAATAGTTTTAGATGCTCTTAGAAAAAATAAACATTTGTCACATTTAACTCTTTATGAGGCAGTTGATTTGATACAAGAATTAAAACCTAAAAAAGCAATTTTAACACATATATCTCATTTTATGGGATTGCATGATGATGTAAATAAAGAATTACCTAAAAATATTCAATTAGCGTATGATAAGCAAAAAATTATATTGAATTCAAATATTAATAATAATTTTGATACTCTAATGAATTAATCTTATTTTTACAAAAAAAATAAATATATGAAGACAGTAATTTCACTAATGTTATTTTCAATAATATCTATTGGACTATTTGCAACAAAACATAATCATACAGATGAATATGAAGTAAGATATTTTAAAGTTAAATCTGAACTTAATAAACAATATCAGGAGCAATTAAGGAGTGCTCAATTGTGGCAAAATTTTATTTACAATAACCCTAACTGGTTTGTTATCTTTAATGAACGAAATCAAATGCCTCATAGAGCTTTTGGAACTCCAATTCCTGTAAATGATATAAAGTCCTTTCTAGCCTTGCAAGATTTTGTATTACCAAGTGATTTAAGAGAATTCTCATCTGTTAAGAATGATAAGTATATAAATAATACATATGTTCAATATTATAATAATTTAGAAGTTATTGGTAGTAAGCTGTATGCTAAATTTAGTCTTAATAATGAATTGCTTGCTTTTGGATTGGATGTGTTCAACGATATAAGTATTAGTACTTCACCTACATTAAATTTGCAAAGTGCTATTGCTAGTGCTACTTCTAATATCTCAAATACTATTTCTAATATTATTGTTAATGATGATTTAAAAGTTTTAGCAAATCCCAAGTACAGAAAATATCAATATCATTTAGTTTATGAAATTTCTTTTTCTACAATAATAGGAGCAGGGCCAGCAAATTATATTTGTTATGTTGACGCAAATAATGGAGATCTTTTGATGCGTAAAAATAAAGTAATGTATGAAGTTCTCCCAACAGGTACAGCTACAGTTTCTGGAGAAGTTTATCCAATTAATCCCAATAATCCTACAGTTATTCAGAATTTTAAATATTTAAAAGCTACAGACCAAAGCACTAATATAAATTACTACACTGATGATAATGGTGATGTAGTGCTGCCTATGAATATTGGAACCCAAGTACAATATAAGCTTGAAGGACGTTATGCTGATGTTGAAACTAGTGGATCTACACCTGATATTTTTGAACCCTTAACAGCTAACAATAGTATAGTTTTTGATAATTCTAACTCTACAATTCAAGAAAGAACTGCATATCAAGCTGTTAATAATATTCATGATCATTTCTTAGACGTATTTCCAAGCTACCCTATTAATGGAATACTAAACGAGCCTATGGAAACTAATATCGATGAAGCTGGAAGTTGTAATGCTTATTTTGATGGCAATTCAATTAATTTCTATGCTGAAGGCGGTGGGTGTCACGCAACAGCTAAAATTCCTGATGTTGTTTATCATGAATATGGACATGCGATAAATGCTGATCATTATAACGGAAATGGCTGGGGTGGTGGCATGCAAAACGGTGGTTTAAATGAAGGATTTGCTGATGTATGGGCACTATCATTAACAGTATCTCCAGTTCTTGGCTATGGATGGGACTTAGTTGATCCCAATATTTCTGTTAGAAGATATGATCAAGATAGAAAAGTTTATCCACAGGATTTAGTTGGTGAAGTTCATGCTGATGGAGAAATTATTGCTGGTGCATTCTGGGATTTATACCTTAATCTTGCTGATATGACCCAAATGCTTGATTTATTTAAGTATACATATGATAGCGGGGTTGATGGTCCAGATGGTGACGAGGGTTCTATTTATACAGACCTGTTACTTGAAGTTCTTTATGCAGATGATAATGATGCTAATTTAACAAATGGAACACCAAATGATACTGAAATTATAAGTGCATTCGCATTACATGGAATCACATTATTATCTAATGCTGTGATAGCTCATAATCCTGTAAGTGTCGCAAATGGAAATTCTGGAGTTGTTATAAATGCAAGTATAGGGCTTACTTATCCATGGGCTCTTGGTTCTGCTAATTGTTATTACAAATTAAATGATGCTATTTCATGGACTAATATGTCAATGAGCGGTACATCTTCATTTACAACAACTATTCCAGCACAGCCAAATGGGACTGTAATTGCTTACTACATTTCATTAACTGATAATTATGGAAATGAGTCAGGAGTTACACCAGTTGCTTCAAATTTAACACCAATTAATAACGCAAATTTACCTTACTTTATATTAGTAGGATATGAACTGTCTGAAGAAGAAGATTTTGACTTTAATTTTGGTTTTTGGCAAACCGGTGCAACTAATGATAATGCAACTACTGGAGTTTGGGAGATAGGTTCGCCAATAGGTTCGTTTGCAGATCCAACAGATCCTTCAACAATTTGCCAGACTGATGCTCAGCACACAATAGGGGGGGTTCAATGTGCTTTTACTGGAAATGCTGCTTCAATTAATGATGGGCTAGGAACAAATGATGTTGATGGTGGGCATACAACTTTGCTATCGCCTTATTATGATTTAACTTCATATACTAACCCTGCTTTTTCTTATTACAGATGGTACACAAATAGCCCAGCAAGTGGTGCTAATCCTGGAGCAGATTGGTGGCAAGTACTTATTACAGATGATGGAGTAAATTGGCATTATGTTGAAAACAATCAAAGTTCGGATATTAGCTGGAGAAAATTTGTTTTTCGTATAACTGATTATGTAAATTTAACAAATAATATCCAACTTAAGTTTATTGCTTCAGATAGTTTGCGTTTGGGCCAAAATTTAGATGGGGGAAGCTTGGTTGAAGCAGCAGTTGATGATTTAATGCTTTATGAAGTTTCTACTAGCACAACATCAATTAATAATGCAAATGCAATAGAACCTGAGTTAGTAAAAATAACTGATTTGTTGGGTAGATTGGTTAATGTTGATGAGGTTGTAGATAAAACTACATTGCTTTATATTTATAGTGATGGTACGATAAAAAAAATAGTTGCTACTAAATAAATCCTAGGAAATGAAAAAGTTACTTCTTTTACTACTTATACCATCTCTTGTTTATTCACAGAGTTGGATAGATAAAATGCAAGATTCAAATGAGAATTTTTATGAAACTCAACAAGAATTTGAA
Organism: uncultured Flavobacteriales bacterium; assembly: GCA_905478765.1. Lineage (GTDB taxonomy): Bacteria > Bacteroidota > Bacteroidia > Flavobacteriales > BACL11 > UWMA-0277. The sequence continues at coordinate 212,858 of CAJQJY010000003.1, read as the reverse complement.
GAATTTTGGGAGAATAAAACTATTGAAAAAGGAAAGGGTTGGAAGCAGTTTAAAAGATGGGAGAATTTTATTGCTCCACGCGTATATCCAGATGGAATCCTTCGTCCTAAGGTTTTATTAGAAGAATACAATAAGCTAGAAGATTATAATAATTCAAATATGTTACCAAACAGTAACTGGACACAAGTAGGCCCTAATGACGTCCCTCTACAGTCAAATGGTAACAAGAGAGGTATTGGAAGAGTTAACACGGTGGCGTTTCATCCAACGGACGCTAACACATTGTACATTGGAGCACCTGCAGGTGGGTTATGGAAGTCAGTTGATGGAGGTTTAAATTGGCAAACAAGCACAGATTTTTTAACGAATTTAGGCGTTTCTGATATAGCTATTAACCCAAACAATCCAGATCAAATTTATATTATAACAGGAGATAGGGATGGTGGAGATACTTATTCTTATGGTCTAATGAAGTCTTTAGATGGTGGAAATACATTTAATTCTACTGGTTTATCATTTGATGTAGTAAATCAGTATAAAGGAAATAGAGTGTTAATAAACCCAGCAAATACTGATATAATAATTGTAGCTACTAGTAATGGTATTTATAGATCAATTGATGCTGGTAACTCATTTATTCATACGTATTCTGGTATTAATATGACTGATATTGAATTTCACACTACAAATACTAGTATTATTTATGGTGCTTCAAACGGAAATACGTCGATATATAAATCTATTGATAATGGAGTTAATTGGAGTCAGTCAGGTTCTGGTTTACCATCTACTGGTGATGTTGTAAGGGCCTGTGTTGCAGTTACAATAGATAATCCTCAGGTTGTTTATGCAATGTTTGGAGGTAATGATAATGGATTCTATGGAGTTTATAAATCTACTAATGAAGGTCAGACATGGACACTACAATCTAATAGTCCAAATTTACTAGGTTGGGATTTTGATGGATCAGATAATGGAGGGCAAGCGTGGTATGATCTAGCCTTTGCAGTATCCCCTATTGATGAAGATATTATTTTTGTTGGAGGTGTGAATTGCTGGAAATCTACTGATGGTGGACAAAGTTGGAATATTAATACACATTGGTATGGTGCTAGTGGTACAACTTACATGCATGCTGATGAGCATATGTTAAAATATAATCCCTTAAACAACTATATTTATTCTGGTAATGACGGAGGACTTTATTTTTCAGTTAATAATGGTATTAATTGGACTGATATATCTGATGGCCTCCATATTACTCAGTTTTATAGTTTAGGAGTGTCACAAACTGTTCAAGATAAGGTAATTACAGGATCACAAGATAATGGTACATTTTTAAAAACGAATACAACTTGGGACGCTGTAATTGGTGGTGATGGCATGGAATGTATTATTGATTATACAAACTCTAATATAATGTATGGTGCACTTTATTATGGTGATATTAGGAAATCTACTAACGGTGGTAATGGTTTTTCTACTATTAGTACAGGTAATGGTGCCTGGGAAACACCATATGAGTTAGATAAAAATAATCCAAATATTATTTATATTGGCTATGATGAGTTAGTTAAAAGTACTGACGGAGGAAATTCATGGAATCAAATAACTAATAACCAAACTAATGGTAACAGAATTGATGAGATAGGTATCTCAAAATCGGATGCTGATAGAATTTATATTAGTGATGGTTCAGATATGTTTAGGACCATTAATGGAGGGGGGAGTTGGAGTCAAATTGATAATAATGGTTTGCCAAATAAAACAATTACATATATACTTGTAAATCCAAATGATGAAGATATAGTTTGGGTAACGCTTTCTGGATATACATCTGGGGAAAAAGTGTATAAAAGTTTAGATGGAGGTAATAGTTGGAATAATATATCTTATTCACTGCCAAATGTTCCTGTAAATTGTATTGAAATAGATAAAGGTAGTACGGTTGAGTCAGTTTATATTGGAACAGATTTGGGTGTTTGGACTATTGACTCAACAATTAGTAATTGGAATCCTTTTAACCAAAATTCACTTCCTAATGTAATAGTTAATGAACTTGAAATGCAACATCAGTCTAATACATTATTTGCAGCAACTTATGGCAGAGGTTTATGGAGTATCGGTCTTGATATCACATCCCCTCCGAGTGCAGACTTTTCTTATACTGATTCAATTTTTTGTTTTTTACCAGCAAACGTAAGTTTTATAAATAATTCATATTACTCAAATTCATATTACTGGGACTTTGGAGATGGCAATACAAGTATATTGGCTAACCCTACACATACTTACACTAATTATGGAACCTTTACAGTATCATTAATTGCATATGGACCATTAGGTACTGATAGTATAATTAAGCAACATATTATTAGCATTGATGCTAGTAACCCTTGTATTATTACGTTGCCAAATTCAGGTAATGGAACACTTAACATGTGTAATGGAACATTATATGACGTTGGAGGACCAAGTGGTGCTTATTATCCATCAAGTAGTTCTTCAATGACTATTTCACCTCCAGGAAGTAACCAAATAACTTTAAATTTTTCATTTTTTGATGTTGAAGAACCAAGTAATGGTTCTTCAACATGTGATTATGATTATCTTGAAATATTTGATGGTCCAGATGCAACAGCACCTTCATTAGGTCAATACTGTAATGTGTTAACAGGTAGTCCAGGTGTTATAATTTCGAGTGGTGGTTCAGTTACCGTTTTATTAGATACAGATGGGGGTTTAGAGGAAGCCGGTTTTGCAGTTGATTGGAGTTGTGCATTTCCAAATTCTCCTCCTGTTAGTGCTTTTAATTTTAGTGATAGTTTGAGTTGTAATTCTACTATATCATTTACTGACCTATCTAGCAATGGGCCTGTATCTTGGCTTTGGGATTTCGGTGATGGTTATACTTCTGTTAGTCAAAGCCCTATACATACATATTCTAATCCAGGAACATATACTGTAAAATTAAAAGTTACTAATGCATATGGTTCAGATAGTTTGGTTATAAATAATGCAATTACTATACTTGACTTGTCTTTGGAAACTGTTAATGACACATCATGTGGGGCTTCAAGCTTTGATTTGTTTGTTAATTCAAATTCTGGAATTGTACAATGGTATGATGATCTAAGTTTACAAAATATATTAGATACTGGTAATTATTTTACAACTCCTGTCATTAATACTACAACATCCTATTATGTGCAATCAGAATATCAATTTAATTCTATAAATGGTGGTGCAATAAACAATTTAATTGGAAGTGGAAGTTATTTTAATAATGATCAGCATCTAGTATTTAATGCTTCTAAAGAATGTGAAATTAAGTCAGCTATTATTTATGCTGAGTCCTCCAACACTATTATTTTTGAATTAAGAAATAGTAATGGTTTAGTTATTGATGATACAACATTAAATATTATTGCTGGACAACAACAAGTAATCCTAAATTTTGACGTTCCAATTGGAAATGATATGCAGCTAGGTGTTGCTGCTGGTGCACTTCAAAACAGTGGTTTGTATAGAAATAATAGTGGAGCAAATTATCCATATAATTTTAACAATTTATTATCTATCACGCAATCTAGTGCAAGTACTGATCCATATGGGTATTATTACTTTTTTTATGATTTAGAAGTTAAAAGAAAATCTTGTTATTCTAGTGTGTCTGAAGTTAAAGCAATAATTAATAATGCTTCAAATTTAACACAAAATATTTCGATCTGTAATGGTGATAGTATTATTATTGGAAATAATACTTATACTAATCAAGGAACTTATGTTGATTCATTTATTACATCTAATGGATGTGATAGTATACAAACTACTAATTTAAATGTTGGAGCAGGAATACAGTATTTTCAAAATTTTAATATTTGCAGTGGACAAGGAATTCAAGTTGGGAGTAATTATTACACTTCTACAGGCATATATATTGATACTATAGGTTTGACTGGTTGTGATAGTATTATAATTACTGATTTAATTATTTCAAATCCTTTAACGAATACTAATAATCAAACTATTTGCGAAGGTGAATTTTATGATATAGGTTCAAACACTTATTATACTCCTGGTTCCTATTTTGATGTATTGCAAACTTCACTTGGATGCGATAGTGTAATAAATACCTTACTTACTGTATTACCTCCAACTTTTTATTACAATTATGTTAGTTTATGTGATGGGGAGTCAATTTCAGTTGGAGGGAATACTTATAATTCATCAGGAAATTTTATAGATACTTTAAGTTCTACTAATAGTTGTGACAGTATCGTTTCAACAGAAGTTAGTTTATTGTATCTTGACGTTGCAATCAGTTCAAACAATAATGTATTACAATCAAATACTCTTTTAGGAAATCCAACTTCTTACATGTGGAATACTGGAGAAACTACCTCTTCTATTCAAATTAGTGGAGCTGGAGATTACTGGATGATTGCAACTGACGATAATGATTGTGAAAGTGATACTGTTTTTTACACTGTAATTCATTCTCAAATAGATAATTTGTTTGCTAATAGTTTTAATATCTATCCTAATCCTACAACAGGAATTGTAAACATCGAATTGTCAAATATTTCTGAAAATATAAATATGAAATTATACAATGTGCTTGGTGATATTGTAGATGAAAAGATAATAATAAAAACTAATAGTAAAACTACATTGAAAATCGATATATCTTCTTTTGCTAAAGGAATATATTTTGTTGAACTACAATCAGAAAAGAGTATTATTAATCATAAGTTGATTCTAAGATAAATTGACAAAAGATATACCTATTGAAATATTTACAACAGTTTGGTGGATTGGATTACTTTTTTCAGTAATTACTATTACTGTTATTTTAGTGTCTTTAAATGGCAAGAGTAATCAAGTGAAATCTTACTCTTCTTATATATTTGCATTATTATTTTCTTTAATGTATGTAATTACTAATGTAATTACAATTAAAAATAATACTTGGAATTTATTAGAAAATTTACCTTTTCAAATTTGTTATATTTCCTTAATCATTGGAATAATTGTTTTAATAAATAAAAAAAAATGGATGTTTGAATGGATGGTATTTATTGCGTCTCTAGCAGGAGGGTATGCTATTATAACTCCAGTTTTAACAATTGGTAATTCACCATGGTTCTATTTTGAATTCTACTTTTTGCATGCAGGTATAGTCTTTATACCATTATATCTGCATATTATACATAATATGCGGTGCCGATTTAATTCTTGGTGGAAATCTTTACTAAGAATTCAGATTCCTATTTTATTTTTATTAATTTTCAATTCTTGTACAGGAGCGAATTACATGTTTTTAATGAAAAAACCAATTGTAAATCATATTTTTTTAATAGGGGAGTGGCCGTTCTACGTAATTATAATTAACTTAATAGTTGCTGGGCATGTTTATCTAATTAATAAGTTTATCATTTCTAATTAAAATATGTAAACTATGTCTATTGTTTTTTGAAAATTGTAAATAAAAGCTTCAACATTATTATTACGCTAATAATTAACGTTTTTTAATCGATTCTACGTACTTAAGTACATTTATCATCATTAATTTAACATTTCTCTGCACATTTAATTCCATCAATAGCAGCAGAGATAATTCCTCCAGCATAACCTGCGCCTTCACCACAAGGAAATAATCCTTCTATTTGTGGGTGCTGATATGTTTCACTATCTCTTAGAATTCTGACAGGTGACGAACTTCTACTTTCAGGTGTATGAACTACCGCTTCATTAGTTAAGTAGCCATTCATTTGTTTACCAAACTGTATAAATCCTTCTTGAAGATTAGTATTTACAAAATCCGGTAGGATATCACTTATTTTAGTTGAAGTTGTACCAGGAAAATAAGATGTATCAGGAATATTGGATGACTGTTTATTATTTATAAAATCGACTAATCTTTGAGCTGGTACTTTTTGAGTGCCACCTGCTATTTCACAAGCAGTTTGTTCTATTTCTTTTTGATAATACATTCCAGCAAGTGGTCCTTTATCAGCAAACTTTGCAAAATCCTGTACTTTTAACTCTACTACAATTCCTGAGTTTGAAGTTTCATAATCCCTCCTTGATGGTGACCATCCATTTGTGACTACTTCACCAGGTTTGGTTGCACAAGGCGCAATTATACCACCAGGACACATACAGAATGAATATACTCCTCTTCCGTTTACCTGTTTTACAATAGAGTATGGGGCGGGAGGTAAATACTCTCCCCTTGACTCACATTTGTATTGTATTTTGTCTATTAATTTCTGAGTATGTTCAACTCTGATACCCAAAGCAAATGCCTTAGCCTCCATTTCAATTTCCTTTTTATGCAGTAACTTAAAAATATCTCTTGCTGAATGGCCTGTTGCTAATATTATTTTAGGAGCTTCTATTCTTGTTCCATCTTGTAATTCAACTCCTGTTACTGCATTATTTTTAATATTGATGTCTATGACTCTACTATTAAACATTAGTTTTCCACCATATTCAATAATTGTTTCTCTTATGGATTTAATGATCTTAGGAAGTTTATTTGTACCAATATGAGGATGAGCTTCAATTCTTATATCTTCAGTTGCACCATGCTGTACCAATATATCAAGTATTTTATTTACATCACCTCTTTTTTTGGAGCGAGTATATAGTTTTCCATCAGAATAAGTACCTGCACCACCCTCTCCAAAGCAGTAGTTCGAATCTTCATTTACAATATGTTCTTTTGTGAGTTTTGCCAGGTCAAGCCTCCTACTTCGTACGTCTTTACCTCTTTCTAAAATTATTGGTCTTTTTCCATCAACAATAAGTTGTAAAGCAGCAAATAATCCTGCAGGACCAGACCCAATAATTATTATTTCTTCTGAATTACTTACATATTTATAATTAGGAATATCTTCTTGCTTTTTTATAAATTTTTCATCAGTATAAACATCTAGTATCAAATTTATTTTTGTAATCCTTTGTCTTGCATCTATTGACCTTTTTATAATCTCAATATGCTTGATATTTATTTTTTTAAAATTTGTTTTTTCAGAAACTACTTTTAAAAGTAATTCTGGATTTGCCACCACTTCTGGAAGCACTTGAAGTTGAATATTTGTAATCATCATGACAAAATTACATATTAGTTATAATAAATGGCTTTTCTGTATATATTTGTTCCATGAGATTTTTATTTATTTTGCCATTTCTTTCGTTAGCTGTGCTTGCTCAGGAAAAAGTAATAGTTGCAGATATTGAAATTATCAATGACGACACCATATTCATTTCTGAAATATCTGAAGTTAAAATTTTAGAATTTAAAAACACAAAGGAAAAGAGTCAATATCTCAATCTTAAAAGAAGAGTTTTAAAAGTGTATCCTTATGCGGTTTTAGCTAAAGAAAAATTAAACTCTATACAAAGAGGATTAGATACAATTCAAAAAAGGAGACATAAAAAACGATATACTAAAGAGGTTGCTAAATGGGTGAAAGAAGAATATACGGATAGGCTTAAAAATCTAACAATGACTGAGGGCAAAATTTTAGTAAAACTAATTTATAGAGAAACTAGAACAACTTCATATGAAATAGTTAAATCCTATAGAGGAAGGTTTAATGTATTCTTTTGGCAAACTATGGCTAAATTGTGGGATAACAATTTAAAAACAGAATATAATCCTGTAAATATCAGAGAGGATATGCTAATAGAACATATTATTATTCAAGCTAAATTAGAGGGCTGTATTGATTTAGATTTACATCTTTAAATAGAAATCCTTACAAAGACTGATGTACTCCTTTGTGTATTGATGTCTGTAAATTTCAATAGTTAGTTCTTGCTTAATTAGTTCTGATTTTGCAAAAGAAAACTCCATCATTATTCTTTTTATTGGTGAAGAAATATTTCCTTTTATAAAGCAAATTTTATTCAAAAATAAATTATTGTTATTTGCTAAATCACAGAAATTAGTTTTGCTGTCAAAAGGTATGATTACAATAAACTTACCATTTTTATCCAATAGTGCCTTTGATTTTTTAATTAAATAATTAATTGGTAGCGTGTGAGTATTTCTTGCAAGATTTCTTTCATAATTTTGAGATTCGGTAGAGCCACTAAAAAATGGAGGATTACTAATAATTAAATCAAATTTAGAACTTGAATTAAAAGATTGTAATGAAGAATGAATTATAGAAATTCTATTATTCCATTTGGATTTTTTGCAGTTTTCAGTTGATTGCTTAAAAGCATTAAATTCAAGTTCAATTCCTGTTATAAGTGATGATGGGTTTCTTTGAGCAGCCATTAAACAAATTAATCCAGTACCGCATCCTATATCAAGTATATTTCTTGAATCCACTAAATCTGACCATGCACCAAGTAAAACACCATCAGTTCCAATTTGCATTGCAGTTTTATCTTGTGCAACTTCAAATTGTTTAAACTTAAAATTGGACATCAATTTTCTTTAGAAAAACTTCTCAAAAACAATAGTATAATCAAAGTTTGCAATGGTATTAAAAAGTAGTGAAGTATAAGTACTTGCGTTTGTGAATCATTAATTTCAAAGCCATATTCTAATGCTTTGTAGAATAAAAATGAAGCTCCTAAACCTACTAAATAACCAATCTGTTTATTTACATCAATCTTTCCAATTAAATCTTTATCTTTAGCAACTAAAGTTTCTGCTCTTACTAAATACCCACCAAAAATAAAAGTCAGTTGATATCCCATATATATTAAAAGGGCAGAGGTTAGTGAATATTGTAACAGTAAAAAAGTAATAATTGTTAAAAGCATCACAACTTCAACCAGCAAGGAAATCCGAAAGAAACTTTTAATATTTAGGAGTTTGTCATAGAATTTTGCAATTACTAGCATTCCACCAGCTAAAAGCATTCCACCTATAGAGTAAATTGATAGATCTAAAGGTTGATAAATTGTAATTAAAATACCAACTGATAATCCTGTAAATGAAGAGTTAAAAAGTTTATAAGCTAAATATGATTTGTTGTTTAACTTCATAACTTTTTTCTATTTAGTAATAAGTTAATCTTCTAACTTTAGCAATCAGTTTTGCTAATCTGATAACTTGTTTAGTGTATCCAAACTCATTGTCATACCAAATGTAAAGGACTACATCTTTTCCTTCTTCAGTACAAATAGTTGCATTACTATCATAAATTGAACAACAAGTATTTCCTATAATATCAGAAGAAACTAAATCTGGATCTACTTGATAGTTAATTTGGTTCACTAAGTTTCCTCTCAAAGCTGAATCTCTGATAGTTGCATTGATATCAGCAACAGACGTCACTTTATCAAGTGTTAACTTTAAAATAGCAAGTGAAACATTTGGTGTAGGTACACGCACTGCATTTGCAGATAATTTTCCTTTTAAAGATGGAATAACTTTAGTAACTGCTTTTCCAGCACCTGTTGAAGTAATTACCATATTGATTGCAGCAGAACGACCTCTTCTTGGCTTCTTATGCATGTTATCCAAAAGATTCTGATCATTTGTATATGAATGAACAGTTTCTAAGTGACCTTTTAGTACTTTATATTTATTTTCAACTATATGTAATATAGGAGCAATACAGTTAGTTGTACAAGATGCTGCTGAGAAAATATCAGTATTATCAACATTAATTTCTGATGAGTTAATTCCATATACAATATTTGGAATTCCCTTTCCAGGAGCTGTTAGTAAAACTTTACTAACTCCTTTTGCCTGTAGATGACGAGCTAAAGCTACTTTGTCAGTAAAAGCACCAGTATTGTCAATTAATAATGCATTATTAATCCCATGTTGTGTATAATCAATATCTTCAGGAGTTCCTCCATCAATAAATTTAATTACTTGACCATTTACAATTATAGATTGATTAGGTAAATCGATATCAACCACACCTTTAAATGAGCCGTGTACTGAATCTGTTCTTAATAAGTCAGCTCTTTTTGAAATTTGAGTATCAGTTAATTTTCTTACAACAATAGCTTTTAACCTTAATTGTTGTCCTTTTCCTGCTTGTTTTATTAATTCTCTTGCAGCTAATCTTCCTATTCTTCCAAAACCATAAAGGATAACATCTTTTGCTTGGTTAGTTGAAGCTGATTTACCAATTATATGGCTTAATTTATCTGATAAAAAAGTATTTGCATCTGATTCATTATTTTCAATATACTCTGCAGTTAATAGACCAATATCAATTTTAGATGGAGCTAAATCCATATTAAGCATTTCACTTGCTAACAGAGCAGCAACTTCAACATTGTTTTCTCTTCCTACAACTTTATTAGCGTAAGAAATATTGTTCATTAACTCAGAAACACCAATTTCTAGAAGTTGATTTCTAAAGAGAATTAATTCAATTCCTTTATCGTACATTAAAGTTCCTACAGAATTAAGTAGGTTAACTCCTGATTTCTCTTTGTTTACCCAATTATTTAGTTGGTTTTCATAAGATTCACCCATTGTGTTTTTTTAAGTTTTAATTTTCATGCAATAATAGATAATCTTAGTAAATAAAACTTAATGATGCTTATAAAAGATACTGAGAAGTTAATGTACTCTTCTAATTATTAATATAAAACGCTGTAATAAAATATGAATAATAACAAATATTCAATTTAAAATCATGATATTTATATATAATATGTTGATTTTTAATTTATTTATATGTTTATTCTAGAGTTTTGCTTTAGTATTAAATATACTGTGTGAAGTTTAGAATATTTTATCTAATATTGTAAAAATTATTGGGTAAGCCGAAAACCATTTTAGAGTAGGCATTTAAAAAAAAATAATATGAAAAAAATATTTACAATTATGTGTGCTTTTCTTCTAGCAATTAGTGTTTCAGCACAATCATGGACAGATAGATGGACAGATGATTCATATCTTCCTGAAGATGGTAATTGGTCAATTGGATTTGATGCAACTTCCTCACTGAATTACTTTGGTAATTTATTTAACTCTAGCGCAACAGCTCCAACAGCTGGTTATGTAGAGGGATTTGAGCAAACTATTTATGGTAAACTAATGACAAGCAATGTTGAAGCTTGGAGAGTACGAGCAGGACTAAATATGCATAAAGCAGTAGATAATGAAGATGTTCAAGACAATTCATCTTCTGATCCTGATGCTATGGTTACTAACAAAAATAGCATAGGTAATACTAATATTAATTTATGGTTTGGAAAAGAATATAGAAAAGGTAATACTAGATTACAAGGTGTTTATGGAGCAGAAGCTGGTCTTGGTATATCTTCTGCTACAGAAAAAAATGATTATGGAAATTCTGCTGAGTATGGAGGAACTGGTATAATTGAAGATAAATCAGGTATGAACCTAGGTGTTATGCTAAGGGGTTTTATTGGATTTGAGTATTTTATGATGCCAAGAATGTCGATAGGTGGTGAGTATGGATGGGGCTTTTCTTACAAATCTATGGGAGGTGGTAGTACGACAAACTTATCTTGGGATGGCACTACTTCAAATGAGAATACAACTGACAATGCTAATGATTCAGAGATAGGATTTATGAATGACAATGCTACAGGATCTCTAGTATTAAGAATGTACTTTTAAACAAAAGAAGAAAAATTATTAAAAGGAACCAATTGGTTCCTTTTTTTATGCATCTAATATTCCTTTTATAATATTACAACCTTTGATTATTTCTTTTTTACTTATGGTAAGTGGGGGAGTTATACGTATTGCAGTTTTGGTAAATAGAAAATAAAAAAGAATAAGTCCACACTCTAATGATTCTTCAACTACCTTTCGAGCTAATTCTTCACTTTCAAATTCTAAAGATATCATCAAACCTTCACCTCTAATTTCTTTGATCTTTGGGGTTTTTAAATATTTTCTAAAAATTTCAGCTTTTTGTTCTACTTCTTTCATAGTATTAGCAGAAAGTAAATGTTCTAAAGTTGCAAGTGATGCAGTACAGTTTATAGGATGACCACCAAATGTAGTAATATGCCCTAGTTTGGGTTCAAAGGTCAATAATTTCATTAACTCCCAAGAAGATATAAAAGCACCAATAGGCATTCCACCACCCATTCCTTTTGCAATACAGAGTATATCAGGTGTTACATTGTATTTTTCAAATCCGAAAAGTGTCCCTAATCGGCCGTAACAAGTTTGTATTTCATCAAAAATTAGGTATGTTCCTGTTTCAGAACATCTTTCTCTTACTTTCTGTAAGAAGTTATTAGTTGGTGTAACAAAACCAGTTCCACCCTGTATAGGTTCAATTACAACAGCTGCTGTTTGATTTGTTATGTTTTTTAGGGAGTTTTCATTATTGTAAACAATCGTATTACAATTTGGTAAAAGAGGACGGTATTTAGCTTTATATTCTTCATTTCCTATAATAGAAAGTGCTCCTTGTGTAGAGCCATGATAAGAGCCTTTACAAGAAATAATTTCAGAGCGACCAGTAGCTCTTTTGGCTAATTTCATAGCTCCTTCAATTGCTTCTGCTCCAGAATTTACAAAATAAGTTGTACTTAAATTTTCAGGCAAATTATCTGCTAAAAGCTGTGCTAATTTGTATTGTGGCGACTGAACATATTCCCCATAAACCATTACATGGGAATATTTATCTAACTGCTGCTTTACTGCATTATTGATTATAGGGTTGGAGTGACCTAAAGTACAAGCGGAAACACCTGCTACAAAATCTAAATATTGTTTTCCATTAACATCTGTAATATAACTACCCTTTGCACTTTCAATTTCTATACAAGATGGAAAAGGAAAAGTTTGTGCTTGGTGTTTTTTAAAGATATCTTTTGCTTCATCCATTTTATTTTCTAGTAATCACTTTTTTAGCAGATTCAACAATAGCATTTCTATCAATTCCGTATTTCTCCATCAATTTCATAGGAGGTCCGCTTTCCCCAAAGCTATCATCCATTCCTACCATTTCAATAGGAGTAGGGTTTTTTCTTGATAGAAGTTGAGCAATGCTATCTCCAAGTCCGCCATTCAGCATATGTTCCTCAGCTGTAACTATACATTTAGTGTTTGCTACAGCTTTTAAGATTGCATCATTATCTAAAGGTTTAATGGTATGTATATTTATTACTTCTGCAGAAATTCCTTCTGAATCTAAAGTTTTTGCAGCTTCTAAAGCTTCCCATACTAAATGCCCAGTAGCAAATATAGTTACATCATTTCCTTGTTTTAAATGCAATGCTTTACCTATTTCAAATTTTTGATCAGTAGGAGTGAAGTTAGGAACTTTTGGTCTTCCAAATCTTAAATAAACTGGGCCTACATAATCAGCAATAGCAATAGTAGCCGCTTTTGTTTGATTGTAATCACAAGGATTGATAACAACCATGTGAGGTAGCATTTTCATCATGCCAATATCTTCCAGTACTTGATGAGTAGCCCCATCTTCACCTAAAGTAATCCCAGCATGTGAAGCGCAAATTTTTACATTTTTACCAGAATAAGCTACTGACTGACGAATTTGATCGTAAACACGAGAAGTAGAAAAGTTAGCAAAAGTTCCTGTAAAAGGAATTTTACCTCCAATAGTCATACCTGCAGCAATGCCAATCATATTTGCCTCAGCTATACCAATCTGGAAAAATCGTTCAGGATTTTCATCTTGAAAATCATTCATTTTTAATGATCCTGTAAGGTCAGCACAAAGTGCAACTACATCTGGGTTTTTTCTTCCTAATTCTGTTAATCCTGCTCCAAATCCTGAGCGTGTATCTTTCATTTCCATTTTTAATAGATTTTTATAAGTTCTGATTGTCCTGATCTAAGTTTAAAACTTTCTTCTGTAGTATAAATATGATTTTTAGCTGATATTGCCCTAAAAACTACTTTGTAATTTCCGGGCAATAACGTTAATCTGTGTTGTGTTTTTTCTCCTTTAAAATGATATATCTGCTCCAGTTCATCACCATTTTTAACATACAAACCTCCATATCCTTTTGATGGCAGTAAAATGTTAGCCAAACCAGGAGTTGGAATCGAATAGGTAGTTTTACTGCTTTGATTTACTTCTACATCATAAAACTTTTTTCTTGGTAAAGTTAAAAGTTCAATATCGTATCTTCCAATTAAATATTTCTCAATTTCATTAATTTCTTGAACATTTAAAGTAGTGTCGACTCCAGCAAGGCGAACAATATACTGGTACTTAATTTTAGAATTCATTTTTATTTCTAATTCGCCCTGAGGAGTGTTTATCGGAATTATAGTGTGTTTTCCTGGAGTAAGAGTAATATTACTAATACTTACAGGTGGAATTGTATGTGCTACAACTTTATAAGACAAAACAGGATCAATTACCATAGTATCAGGATTGCCATAAGCATTCATTGTATGGATGTAATTGTATTTTGAAGTTCCTGTAAAATCATTGTAAAAAGTAAGGTTTACATTAGTTTCAATTGTCTCTCCATTTTCATCTAACAAGTTTACTTGAGCTGTTGTATTGTCAATAACATGTGAGATTACAATATTTAAAATATTTGTGAAATCAGCTTCTTTACTTGCATCAAAAAATCTACCAACACAATCAAATGAATTTTTCCAACTTTCATCAAGCCCAACACCAATAACGAAAGGTTTTAAAATAATCCCTTTTCTTTGATAAAGTCGAGAAACCGCACAAGGATCCATTCCGCATTCTTCTTTTCCATCGGTAATAAGTATTACTATATTTCTTGCATCACCACTAGGAAAATCTTTTGCTCCCTCTTCTAATGATCGGGCTATTGGGGTTGTTCCTCTAGCTCTTATTACTTTTAATTTCTTTTTTATTATATCTACTGCAAATTCTGCTTTTAAGAAATTTACTTCCAAATGAGTATCATCACAATCTTGTGGAGGATAACCACTTTTATGTCCGTAAACTCTTAGTCCAATTTCTAGGTTTTCAATATTTTGTAAAGAATCAACCATATTACTTAGTAGCTTTTTGGCAATGTCAATCTTACGACCACTTTGCCACCTTCCTAACATTGATTGTGATGCATCAAATATAAATAAGATACGATTAACTGGATCTTTCTTTTTTTGAGCCATAGCAGAAAAGCTCCCCATAAACAAGAGAGTAGCCATTAATAATATCTTAATATTCTTAGTAATCACCTAAAGTTTCAGAGTTTTGTGAAAGTGCATTTGCTAATTGGTCATCATTAGGAGCAGAGCCATGCCATTTGTGAGTTCCCATCATATAATCAACTCCATTACCCATTTCTGTGTGTAAAATGATAGCAACAGGTTTACCCTTCCCACTAAGCTCTTTTGCTTTATTTAAGGTTTTGATTATTGCTTCTAAATTGTTTCCTTTTTTTTCTTCAAGCACTAGCCAATCAAAAGCCTCAAGTTTAGCTGTAAGATTTCCCATAGGCAATACCTCATCCAAAGATCCATCAATTTGTTTTTGGTTGTAATCAATAGTTGCTATAAGGTTATCTACTTTTTTAGCACTTGCGTACATAAACGCTTCCCAACATTGACCTTCTTGCAATTCACCATCACCATGTAAAGTATAGACAATTGAATCATCGTTAATTAGTTTTTTGGTAAGTGCCGCACCAATAGCATTGGATAATCCTTGCCCTAATGATCCTGAAGCCATACGAATTCCTTCTAAGCCTTCATGAGTTGTTGGATGCCCTTGCAATCTACTGTTAAGCTTACGGAAAGTTGCCAATTCAGCTACATCAAAATAACCACATCTTGCTAAAACTGAGTAGAATACAGGAGATATATGTCCGTTTGATAAAAAGAATACATCTTCTCCTTTTGCATCCATAATAAAATTGGTGTTATGATTCATTACATCAAAATAGAGTACTGTTAAAAACTCAGTACATCCTAATGATCCTCCTGGGTGACCTGAGCTATTGGCATGTACCATTCTTACTATATCCCTTCTTATTTGTGTAACTGTATTATTTAATTCTGTAATGTTTGGCATTTTTATAGCTTGATTGATTTAACCGCAAATTTAAGAATAGCCATTTCTGATTGATAAATTTATTACTTTTATATATGTGTACTTATTAACGGATTGTTGACAAAAATAATATGTATAGAATCTTATATATAATGTATATTATCTATTATCTAAAATGATATCTTTGCCGACCTTTAAATAATAGAATTATGGCATTAAAATGTGGAATTGTAGGATTACCAAATGTAGGTAAGTCAACTCTTTTTAACTGTTTATCAAAAGCTAAGGCACAATCAGCTAATTTCCCTTTTTGTACAATTGAACCTAATGTTGGTATTATTTCAGTGCCTGATGATAGATTAGAGGCATTGTCAAAAATTGTAAATCCTGAAAGAGTAATGCCAACTACTGTAGAGATAGTTGATATTGCAGGTTTAGTCAAAGGGGCAAGTAATGGAGAGGGTCTTGGAAATAAGTTTTTAGGAAATATTCGTGAAACAAACGCTATTATTCATGTGTTAAGGTGTTTTGATGATGACAATATTATTCATGTAGATGGTTCGGTTGATCCAGTAAGGGATAAAGAGACAATTGATATGGAGTTGCAATTAAAGGATTTAGAAACTTTAGAAAAATTGCGAGAAAAGAATGCTCGTACTGCTAAGTCAGGTGATAAAGCTGGACAAAAAATACTAGCTATTTGCGATAAATATATTGCTCATTTGGAGGCTGGAAATTCAGCAAGAAGTATAGATGCCACTGATGATGAACTAGAAGTTATAAATGATTTGCATTTAATAACTGCTAAGCCAGTTTTGTATATGTGTAATGTTGATGAGGCATCAGTAAAAGAAGGAAATAAACATGTAATGGCAGTAAAAGAAGCTGTAAAAGGTGAAGATGCTGAGGTATTACTTATTGCAACTGCAATTGAAGCAGAAATTGCAGAATTAGAAGAGATTGAAGAACAAGAAATGTTTCTTGAGGAATTAGGTTTAGAAAAACCTGGAGTTCATTATTTAATACAATCAACTTATAAGTTATTAAATTTACAAACTTATTTTACTGCTGGAGTAAAAGAGGTAAGAGCTTGGACAATTACTGAAGGTACAAAAGCACCACAAGCTGCAGCTGTTATTCATACTGATTTTGAAAAAGGATTTATTCGAGCTGAAGTTATGGCCTACAATGATTATGTAAATTTAGGTTCTGAGCAAGCTTGTAAGGATAATGGAAAACTATCAGTTGAGGGTAAAGATTATGTAGTTAAAGATGGTGATATTATGCATTTTCGTTTTAATGTTTAAGACAAAATCTAAAAACTAAAAAATTATAAGCTTATAAGAAGTTGAAAAGCCTGTTAATAACGCGTTTCTAGTTTCTTAAAATAAAATAAAGAGTATTTTATATTTGCATTCTATCAAAATGAAGGAAGTAAATTAGGAAAATAATGGCTGAAGCTAACTATAATGAAGATAGTATCCGATCGTTAGATTGGAAAGAACATATCAGATTACGACCTGGAATGTACATTGGGAAAATGGGTAATGGATCATCTCCTGATGATGGCGTTTATATTCTTTTAAAAGAAGTGCTTGACAATTCAATTGATGAGTATGTGATGGGAAATGGAAAGACTATTGAAGTTACTGTTCGTAATAATAAAGTCACTGTTCGTGATTTTGGAAGGGGTATTCCACTTGGAAAAGTTGTTGATTGTGTATCTAAAATTAATACAGGAGCAAAATACGATTCCAAGGTTTTTAAAAAATCAGTAGGACTTAATGGAGTTGGAACAAAAGCGGCAAATGCATTGTCATCTTACTTCAAAATCAGATCTATTCGTGAGGGTAAAAGTAAATTAGTAGAATTCTCACAAGGTGTAATTACTAATGAGGAAAGTATACAAGAAAACACAAGTAGGAGAGGAACTAAAGTTTCCTTTATTGCTGATGAAGAACTATTTGGAAAATACAGATTCATTAATGAATATGTAGAGAAAATGATGTGGAATTATTGTTACCTTAATCCAGGATTAACAATAATTTTCAATGGTGAAAAATTCTACTCTGAAAACGGACTTTTTGATCTATTAGAACAAAGAACTGATGCTGAAATGTTATACCCAATTATTCATCTTAAAGCAGATGATATTGAGGTAGCAATAACTCATTGTAAAAACCAATATTCTGAGCAGTATTATTCTTTTGTTAATGGGCAACATACTGTACAGGGTGGTACGCATCAAGGTGCTTTTAGGCAAGGATTAGTAAAAACAATAAGAGAGTTTTTTGGTAAAAATTATGATTCTACTGATATTAGGCAAGCAATAAATGCTGCTGTAAGTATTAAAGTTATTGAGCCCATATTTGAGTCGCAAACCAAAACTAAATTAGGTTCAACCGAAATTGAACCTGATGGAGTTACTGTCTTGACTTTTATTCAAGATTTCTTAAAGAAACATTTAGATAATTATTTGCATAAAAACTCTAGTACTGCTGATACTATTGAAGGAAAAATAAAAATGGCTGAACATGAGCGTAAAGCCATGGCTGGAGTTAAAAAATTAGCTAGAGAAAGAGCTAAGAAAGCCAATCTTCATAATAAGAAGTTAAGAGATTGTAGAGTACATTATAATGATCAAAAGAAAGATACTAGAGTAGATTCTACTATTTTTATTACCGAGGGAGATTCTGCATCTGGATCAATTACTAAAACTAGGGATATTAAAACGCAAGCTGTTTTTAGTCTTAGGGGTAAACCATTAAATTCTTATGGATTAACTAAAAAGGTAGTGTATGAGAATGAGGAATTTAATTTATTGCAAGCAGCCTTAAATATTGAAACTGGGATTGATGATTTGCGTTACAATAAAATTGTTATTGCTACAGATGCTGACGTTGATGGTATGCATATTAGATTATTGTTATTGACTTTCTTTTTGCAATTTTTCCCTGAACTAGTAAAGGAAGGTCATGTTTATATTTTAGAAACACCACTATTTAGAGTTAGAAATAAAAAGAAAACAATCTATTGTTATTCTGAGGAAGAAAGAATAAGTGCATTAGAAGTCATAGGAAAATCAGCAGAGATTACACGATTTAAAGGTTTAGGAGAGATTTCTCCTAATGAGTTTAAACACTTTATTGGTCCTGAGATGAGATTAGACCCTGTAATTTTAGCTAAAGAAGATAAAATACAAGATTTATTAAAGTATTATATGGGCAAGAACACAAAAGAAAGACAAGATTTCATTATTAATAATTTGAGGGTAGAAGAGGATATAATTGATGCATAATATAAATTTAAAATGTAATAATAAAACAAAAATAACATTCTTAGTTGGAGGTTTGTTTATATTGTTTGTTACAACAATAATAATTCCAGAATGGTTTATTATTTATTTACCATTTTCTGGTCTTAGTATTTTTTTTGCTGAGAATATTATTTACAGTATAGTTAGTACTGTTGTCATCATATACTTTTTAATTGTTGGAATTTTTAAATATACAGTAAATCTTGATCCTTATGTTATACAGATTACCTCACACAGAGTGTTGCTGGATTTTTTTAAGACAAAGGATTATGTTGATATTCCTCACGCTATGTTAAGAGATTATTCTTTTTTTAACAGGCCTTTTAGTTTCAATAAAACATTAATGTTGAAGATAGAAACACAGAGTGGTAAGAAAGTGGCAAAACGATTTAATATTACTTTTATGTCAGAAAATGAAATTGAGAGAATTAGTAAATTTTTTGATAGAATAATTGTAAAAAACAATTAGATGGAGGAAGATTTGGAACAAAACAAAAATAATCAAGAGTCAGTTATACATGTTTCAGGCATGTATCAAAACTGGTTTTTGGATTATTCTTCTTATGTTATTTTGGAGCGTGCTGTCCCTCATATTAATGACGGATTAAAACCTGTACAAAGAAGGATACTTCATTCATTAAAGGAGCTAGATGATGGGAGGTATCATAAAGTAGCTAATGTTATTGGACATACTATGAAATATCATCCTCATGGTGATGCATCAATTGGTGATGCTATGGTGCAAGTTGGACAAAAGGATTTATTGCTTGATATGCAGGGAAACTGGGGTAATGTTGCGACTGGTGATAGAGCAGCTGCTTCAAGGTATATTGAGGTGAGATTAACTCCCTTTGCACTAGATGTTGTTTATAATAAGAAGATTACAAACTGGTCAGCTTCTTATGATGGTAGGGGTAGAGAGCCAGTAACATTGCCAGTAAAGTTTCCTTTATTATTAGTACATGGAGTTGAAGGTATTGCAGTTGGACTATCAACAAAAATATTACCTCATAACTTCAATGAACTTATTGATGCATCTATAAAAGTATTGAAAGGAGTTAAGCCAAAAATTTATCCTGATTTTTATAGTGGAGGAAGTGCTGATTTTAGTAATTATAATGATGGACTAAGAGGAGGTAAAATAAGGGTAAGAGCTAAAATTCATCAAGAAGATAAGCATACACTTATTGTTTCAGAATTGCCTTTTTCTACAACTACTACATCTTTAATTAATTCTATCCTTAGAGCTAATGATAAAGGAAAAATTAAGGTTAAAAAGGTAGAGGATAATACGGCAGAACATGTTGAAATTTCAATTACAATTCCAGCAGGAATTTCTCCTGATAAAACTATAGATGCTTTATATAGGTTTACTGATTGTGAAGTTTCTATTTCTCCTTTATCATGTATTATTGAAGATGATAGGCCAAAATTCCTTGGAGTTTCTGAGATATTAAAACAATCAACTGAACATACGCTAAATTTATTAAAACAAGAATTAGAAGTTAACCTTTCTGAACTTCAAGAAAAATGGCATTTCGCATCATTGGAAAGGATATTTATTGAAAATAGGATTTACCATAAAATTGAAGAGCTTGATAATTGGAAAGAGATTATTGCGACTATTCATAAAGAATTAAAACCTCATGCTAAGAATTTATTAAGAGATGTTACGGATGAGGATGTTGAAAGATTAACCGAAATTAAGATTAAGAAAATAACTAAGTTTGACTTGAATAAAGCAAATGAAGAACTCTTAAAACTTGAAGCAAAAATTGAAGAGATAAAAGGTTATTTAGCCAATCTGACTGATTACGCTATTGATTATTTCAAAAACTTAAAAACGAAATACGGAAAAGGGAAGGAGCGTAAAACTGAAATTAAAACTTTTGAAAGTATAGATGCAACTAAAGTAGTTGTGGCTAATAAAAAACTTTATATAAATAAAGAAGAAGGTTTTATTGGTACATCTATGCGAAAGGATGAATATGTTTGTGATTGCTCAGATATTGATGATATTATTGTTTTTAAAAAAGATGGTAGTATGCAAGTTGTAAAAGTGGGTAGCAAGGTCTTTGTTGGTAAAGAAATAATTCATTGTGCGGTCTTTAAAAAGAAAGATGAGCGAACTATTTATAATATGATTTATAAGGATGGGAAGTCTGGTACTTCTATGATGAAACGCTTCCCTGTTAAGTCAATTACTAGGGGTAGAGATTACGGATTAACAAAATCAGAAAAAGGAAGTAAAGTACTATATTTTACTGCTAACCCAAATGGTGAGGCAGAAACAGTAACTGTGCATTTGAAAAAATTAGCAAAACTTAAAACGCTTAAAATTGATGTTGATTTTGCTGAACTTGCAATAAAAGGAAAAGGTTCTGGTGGAAATATTGTTACTAAAAAAGCAGTAAGAAAAGTGGAGTTAAAATCAGCAGGAATTTCAACTTTATCGGCTCGTAAAATTTGGTTTGATGATACAGTACAGAGGTTAAATGTTGATGAAAGAGGAGAATTACTTGGTGCTTTTAAAGCTGAGGATAAAATTTTAACGATTCAGCAATCTGGTGAAATTGAATTAAAATCATTTGATATCTCTAATCATTTTGATGAGGATATGATTTTAATTGAGCAGAACAATCCTAATAAGCCTATTTCTGCAGTTTATTTTGATGGCAACAAACAGGCTTACTATGTGAAACGATTTTTAGTAGAGAATACTATGTCTCGTTTTAGTTTTATTACCGATAATGAAAATAGTCAATTAGAAGTTGTAAGTACTGATTGGAGACCTCAAGTAGAGATAGTATTTGTAAAAGAAAAAGGAAAAGACAGGCAAACTCAAATCATTAACATTGAAGAGTTTATTTCTGTAAAAGGAGAGAAGGCGCTAGGGAATAAACTAACATCTAAAAAAGTAAAAGAAATCAACTTGATTGACTCTTTACCTTATAAAGAAATAATAGAGCAAGAATTAGAGATAATTGAGGAAATTATTGAGGTAGCGGAAAAACCAATTGAAGTAAAAACTGAAATTGAGTTAGAGATTACTAATGAGCCTGAAGTTAAAGAATCATCAAAAGAGGTGAAACCTGAAGATGATGAGTATGGTGGCGGACAAATTACTCTAGAATTATAAACTAAAGACATAAGATAGCAAAATTCCTGATAACAATTTAGTATGAATTTTTATTAAATTTGCAAAAAATAAAACAACATGAATAAAATACTTTTTACATTACTATTATTACCATTTTTAACTTTTTCACAAAACAATTATAATATGGACTTAATTGGTTCATTCGAATGGAACTCAACTGAAGGAAACGACATATGGGGTTGGGTTGAACCTAATGATGGTGGTGAATATGCTTTAGTTGGATTAAATGATGGTTTTGCTTGTGTTAATGTAAGCAATCCTTCTAATCCTATTTTAGAATTTCAAATAGCTGATATTAATTCTACTTGGAGAGATGTAAAGACTTGGGGTAATTATGCCTATGTAACCACGGAAGCCGATGCAGGATTATTAATTGTAGATTTAACAGATATGACTGGTAGTACTAATTGGCATGTAAGTAATTTTACAAATCCAAATACTGGAGCTTCTGTAGAATTTACAGCAGCACATAATCTTTATATTGATGAAAATGGAATTTGTTACATATTTGGTGCATCATCAGCTACAGGAAGTAGTCCACCCGATGGTGCTATATTCTTAGACGTTGCAGCAAATGCAACTGCTCCTCATTATTTAGGAGAATGGAATGAGCAGTATATTCATGATGGGATGGTAAGAGGTGATACTTTATATGCAGGATGTATTTATGCAGGTGAATTATATGTTGTTGATATAAGTGATAAAAACAATCCTAACACCCTAGGAACACATAGTACTCCTAATAATTTTACTCATAATGCTTGGATTAGTGATGATGGTGACTTTGTATTTACTACTGATGAAACTTCAGATGCTTACTTAGCTGCTTACGATATCACGGATTGTAATAATATCCAAGAGGTAGACAGGATCCAATCTAATCCAGGTAGCAATTCTATACCTCATAATACACATGTTGATGGTAATTTTTTAATTACATCTTACTATAGAGATGGAACTACTGTGCATGACATCTCACAACCTAACAATATGGTTCAAGTTGCTTATTACGATTCTTACTCAGGAAGTGGTGATGGTTTTGATGGCTGTTGGGGTACATATCCTTACTTTCCCTCTGGTATTATTATTTCTTCCGATATTAATAGTAGTACTAATGGAAATGCTAAACTTTTAGTTTTTGAAAGAGAATTTTCAGAAGCATGCTATTTGGAAGGAAATGTAACTAATGGTGGTACAGGAGCAGCTATTATTGGTGCAAATATTATTATTTTAAATACTATAATACCAAATTCATCTACTACTAACTTAAGTGGTAATTATTCATGTGGAAATGCTGATGGAGGAATATTTGATGTAGTTTTTTCAATGCCAGGATTTATAAACGATACTTTGCAAGCAACTTTAATAAATGGACAAGTTGTAATATTAAACGCAGTATTAAATATAGACCCTAATGCGCCAATTTTAGGATGTATGGATCCATCAGCAAATAATTATAATCCAAATGCAAATACTTCATTAGAGTACGGAGGAGAGGCTGATAATACATTTGCTTCAGGTGGATTTTTTAATGGAAACCAACATTTAATTTTTGATGCTACAACTGATTTATTAATAAAGACAGCAGTATTTTATGCTGATAATCCTACAACTGTAACTTTTGAGTTACGGGCATCAAATGGGGCAGTACTAGATGATACTACTCATTCTTTAGTTCAAGGGCAGCAGCAACTTATTTTAAATTTTGAAGTCCCTATTGGAAATAATATGCAACTTGGTATCTCTAATGGAAATTCAGATTTATATAGAAATGATGCTGGAGCTGTTTATCCTTATAATATTGGATCAATAATGAGTATAACGGGTACTAGTGCAGGTTCTCCAGGTTACTATTATTTCTATTATGATATTGAGGTTGAGGTACCTTGTGAAAATACCGTTTCAAGTATTGATGATTTAAAAGAATTATCTAAAGAATTAGTAAAAATATTGGATGTATTAGGTAGGGAAGTAGTTCCTAATCCCAATCAAACACAATTTTATATTTATGATGATGGCTCTGTGCATAAACAAATAAATATTGAATAAAATACTAACATTAATAATAGCTGGTATATTTTGTATATCACCTGCTTTCTCTCAGCAAACTAAAGAAGTTCTTTTTATAGGTAATTCTTATACTTATGGAAACAGCTTACCAGATTTAGTAAAACAAATTGCATTGTCATTTGGAGATACTTTAATATATGATAGTAGCACTCCTGGAGGGGCAACTTTTAATGTGCATTCTACTAGTGCACAAACACTTTCAAAAATAAATCAACAACAATGGGATTATGTGGTTCTTCAGGCACAAAGTCAAGAGCCATCTTTTCCTCCATCACAAGTAGCTAATGATACTTACCCATATGCAGCAATTTTAGTAGATTCAATTGAAAGTCATTTCTCGTGCACTGAGCCATTGTTTTTTATGACTTGGGGTAGAAAGTATGGGGATCAGCAGAATTGTCAGTTTTACCCACCCATATGTACTTATAGTGGAATGCAGCAAAGGTTAAAAGAAAGCTATTTGGAAATGACAATTGATAACAATGCAAGTTGCGCTCCAGTTGGTATGGCTTGGAAAGCATCAATTGCTATGGATAGTACACTTAATTTATATGCTTCTGACAACAGTCATCCAAGTATTTATGGAAGTTATTTATCGGCTTGTACTTTTTATAGTACAATATTTAAAAAGAGTTGTATTAGCAGTACATACTTGCCAAATGGAATTGATAGCATTACAGCAATAAGTTTGCAGACTATTGCTACTAATACAGTTCTAGATAGTTTATCTGCTTGGAATATTTTTCATGCTGATTTTTCCTTTACCCAATATAATGATAGTATTAGTTGTACAAATTTATCAACTAACTATGAAAGTGTAATGTGGGATTTTGGGGATGGATATTTCTCCTTTGATGAGAATGCCGTTCATACTTACACCGCACCAGGAAATTATACAATTACATTATCAGCTTTAACAAATGATGGGTGCTTATTAGATTCAATTTTTTCTATTGTAACTGTCGCTTCAACAACTACTGTTGAAGAAGATAATAGTGCAACTAAGAAACTGATTAAGATTACTGATATATTAGGTAGGGAGGTAGTTCCTAACTCCAATCAAACCTTATTTTATCAGTTTAATGATGGAACTACTGAGAAAAAAATAGTTGTAGAGTAACTATTACTTGAGAGTTAACCTAAGAACAGAGCAAGTTGCTTTTACAGCAAACTTATCTTTTCCTGTTCCGAAAAGCATAGTCCTTAGCGTATCTTTTCTTGGAGTACCTAGTATTAGTAAATCATACTCGGCAGTTAGTTCTGATACCGTGTCAATTGGCTCGTTAGAAACTATAATTCTAACTATTCCTTTAGTACCTATTAGTTTATTCTCAGCATTAAGCTTAATTTTCTCAATTTCAACTTTTGATAAATCATCCCTTACTACATGCAACATTACAAACTTAGTTTTATAATGATTTGCTATAATACTAGTAGTACTAACAAGTTTATCAGCATCTGGACTATCAGGTCTAATTGCTAAAAGTAGGTTCTCAAACTTTTGGATTCCGCTACATTTAAATAATCCAAAATTGGAGTTAATATGACTTACAATCCAACCTAAAGGATTATTGAAGAATATACCATTTTGCGCTCTACCATTCCAACCAAGAACTAACCAATCAATAGATGTTTGATCACTAATAGCTTGTATGGTTTCAGTAAGTTTGTGCGTAGCAATAGGCTCAAATTCAATATGCTTATCTAAAACATTTGCAAGCTTAAAAGTTATTCTTTTTAACGCATTATTCTTAGGAGTATTTTTCTCAAAAGCATTTAGTGAAGTTTGATCAGGAACTTCAGTAATATTTACTACTTGTATGTTCTTTTTTTTATTTAATGATGCTCCTAATTCTATTAATATTGATGGTGAAGTTTCGTTTCCAAGTAATGGAATAATTACTCCAGCATCTTTATTGATGGATGCATTTATCATTTCATTAACAAGTTTATCTTGTATTTTATTAAGGCTTGACGACTCTTTATCTCTACCCAATAGATATAAAGCAGGAATATGACCGTATCTTTTTAAAACCCCAATTCTAGAAGCTTTTACTCCATAATTAAAATAAATAATAGTTCCTAAGATAGAAATTCCTAAAAGTGTTAAAACTGGCATCAGACCTAAATAGAATAATAATACAACTCCACTAAGAATACCAAAGATTTGCATATAAGGGTAGAAAGGGGATTTATAGCTAGGATTATACCATTGCACAGAGGTTTCTCTTAAAATAATAACACTTAAGTTTACTAAAATAAACATACTTACTTTAAATGCGCTAACTAATTTTGCCATCTTTTCTACATCTAGAAAGATAATAACTAAGACCATTATTAAAGAAGTTAGTAAGATAGTATTTACTGGTGTCAGGTATTTAGGATGTACTTTTGATAATGATGTAGGTAAAAGTTTATCTCTTGACATTGCAAAAGGAAATCTTGAAGAGGCTAAAACCCCAGAGTTTGCCAATGATATTAATGTTACAACTCCAATAATTCCAATAATGGATGCAATAGTTTCTCCTCCTAATTTATAAGCTAAAGTATAAATTGGCTTTATGTCGTTTGATAGCTCATTAAAAGGAATATTTCCTGATAAAACAAAAGAGATTATAATATAAATAGCTGTCATTATTGCTAAAGACATTATCATTGCTTTTGGTAAATTCTTATCGGGATTTTTTACTTCTTCAGCAATAGCAGCAATTTTTGTTACTCCAGCAAAAGCAACATAAACAAAAGCGATTGCGCTAACAAGACCCATATTTCCATCATATAAGAAAGGTCTTAATGTATTCCTGTCAATTTGAGGTAACCCAATAAATATAAGTGCAATTAAACTTATAATACTTGCTATTACAATTATAAGCTGAGCCTTTCCAACTTTTTTCACACCAATAATATTAAGACACATAATTAACACTAGAAAAAGAATGGAAACATATTTTAAATCTATTGATGGTATATTTACAACTACTAATAAATAGGCACTTAGTCCAACCAGAGCAAATGAACTCTTTAAAAGTAATGAAATCCAAAGCCCAATTCCTGATATTGTACCCATTAAAGGGCCAAGTGCTCTTTCAATAAATACATATGCTCCACCAGATTTAGGCATAGCAGTTGCAAGTTCAGATTTAGATAATACTGCAGGCAAAATTGAGAGTGCAGCAATAAGAAATGCTAGCCATAAAGATGTTCCAGTATAAGCAGTAGCTATTCCAGGTATAACAAAAACTCCACCAAGCATACCAGCTATACTAATAGCAATAATTGCTGGTAGGGTTAGCGTTCTGTTAAGTTTTTTCATACTATGCAAATATAGTTTTTAATTATACAAATAATAACAAGCAATAAAAAAATTGAATTGTTAAATTTGCAAAAAAAATAAATGTAATGAAAAAGTTAGTTTTATCTGATTTACACGAAACTTTAGGAGGGAAGATGGTTGAGTATGCAGGTTATAAAATGCCCATTCAATATGCTGAAGGAGTAAAAATAGAACATCAAACTGTTCGTGAGTCAGTTGGAGTTTTTGATGTATCGCATATGGGTGAGCTTTTTATAAGTGGTGATAAAGCACTTGATTTCCTTCAATATATTACTTCTAATGATGTAAGTAAACTTATCCCTGGTAAGGTGCAATACACTTGCCTGCCAAATGCTAATGGAGGTATAGTTGATGACTTTTTACTTTATATGATTGCTAAAAACAACTATTTACTTGTAGTTAATGCATCAAATATGGAAAAAGATTTAGCTTGGATAAATAAGCACAATACTTTTGGATGTAGGGTTGATAATCAATCTGATAATTTTTCTTTGTTGGCTGTGCAAGGTCCTAAATCAATTGAACTTTTACAGGAGCTTACTTCTGTCGATTTATCAGAGATAAAGTACTATAACTTTAGAATAGGAAGTATAGCTGATATTGATGAAGTGATACTTTCAAGAACTGGTTATACAGGTGAAATTGGTTTTGAGATTTATGTTAAAAACGAATCAGTAAAACAACTTTGGGATGCTTTGTTTGCTACATCAATTGAGATGAAAGCCATTGGGCTTGCAGCTCGTGATACTTTGCGTTTAGAGAAAGGATATTGTCTTTACGGAAATGATATAAATGATACAACATCTCCTATTGAAGCTGGATTAGGTTGGATTACAAAATTCACAAAAGAGTTTGTAAATCATGATAACTTAAAAGCTCAAAAGGAGGCGGGCGCTACAAAAAAACTTGTTGGCTTAGAACTTATTGATAAAGGAATTGCTAGAAATGGATATCCTATTGTTAATGCTGAAGGTAATAAAATTGGTATTATTACTTCTGGCACTATGTCCCCAACTTTAAATAAAGCTATTGCTATGGCCTATGTACCAAAAGAATTTTCAAAATTAGATTCTGAAATTTTAATTAAAGTTCGTAAAAAACTAATAAGAGCAAAAGTTGTTAAAATGCCATTTCTAAATTAATGAGCGATAAAAAGAACATTCAAGTTTGTTTTACTGCTGATCAGTTTAGTAAATATTCTGATGGAAAATCAACTGTTGTTGTGGTTGATGTACTAAGAGCAACATCCGTAATTTCCACTGCTTTTATGGAAGGAGTAAAGGCTATTATACCAGTACAAAATTTGGATGAAGCACTTAGCTTCAAAGGAAAAGAAGGTTATATTATTGCGGCAGAAAGGAATGCCAAACCAATTGAGGGTTTTGATTATGGGAATTCTCCTTTTCATTATATAAATGCTGATGTAATTGGTAAAACCTTAGTACTTACTACGACAAATGGAACTAAGGCAATCTATAATGCTAAAGATCATAAAGTTATTACGGCATCTTACATTAATATTGATGCTGTTGCCAATCATTTACTTGATGAGCATAATAATATCATTATTTTATGCTCAGGATGGAAAGGAGTGTTTAATTTGGAAGATCCCATTTTTGCAGGTAGTTTGGCTACTTTATTACTTTCTTCAGGTAAATATGATTCTAATTGTGATTCCTTATTTGCTTCAAGGCAACTGATGAACAATTCAAATGGAAATATATTTAAGTTCTTAAGTGAATCTTCTCATAGAAAAAGATTGAAATCTTTAAACATGGAAAATGATACTCGTTTTTGCTTAGCACCTCCAGTAAAATCAACTATTATACCAATACTGGAGGGAAGCAAATTAGTAATTTTATAATCAAAGTGATACTAATTTTTAGAGAAAAAAAACAGATCATAACAGTTGAAGCTAGTGGATTTCAGCATTAATTTAAATTTGGATTTTTAGGCATATTAGCCCAGATAGCATATTTTCTGTTTTGTGTTTTAATTAATTCAGTCCAAAGTGTAGGTTTAGAGTATTGCATGCAAATGTCTTTATTTGCATTGTTAATAATCCATCCATCTTCACTAATTTCTTCAATTAGTTGATTTTCTCCCCAACCAGAATAACCTGCAAAAAAACGAATATTATCTTTTGTGATTTCATTCTTTGTCATTAAAGAAAGTACAGTGTCAAAATCTCCCCCCCAATAAAGCCCATCTGTTATTTTTTCTGTATTTGGAATTAAATCTCCTAATGTATGAATAAAATGAATAGAGTTTTTTTCAACTGGCCCTCCAATATAAACAGGAAAATCACTTAATGGAATATTATTTAAAATTTCATTAAGATGTATTTTAGTTGGATGATTTAAGATAAGGCCAATACTCTCGTCAGATGTATGATGAGTAAGAAGAACAACACTTTTAAAAAAAACAGGGTCAATTAAAGTTGGTTCAGAAATTAATAATCTTCCTTTTTTGGCTTTAAGCATAATTCAATACATTTGTAAAACTTTTGTAAATATACATTTTGAAATTTAATAGTACTTATGGATTTAAAGAATTTACGGCTTAATTATAAAAAATCATCAATTGATTTTAAGAATTTAGAAGACAATCCTATTTCTTTCTTTTTAAAATGGTTTGATGATGCATTAAAGTTAAATAAAGATGAAGCAAATGCTTGTATACTTTCAACAGTGTCTGTAGAAAATAAACCCTCTTCTAGGGTAGTTTTATTAAAATCAGTAAATAAAAAAGGATTTACATTTTTTACAAATTACAAGAGTAAAAAATCATTAGATATAAAAAGCAACCCTAATGTTTCATTAAATTTTTATTGGCCAGAATTAGAAAGGCAAGTTAGAATTACGGGAATTGCAGTACAGATATCTCCAAAAGATTCTGATGAGTATTTTAAAAATAGGCCTAGAGAAAGCCAGATGGGAGCATGGTTAAGTCATCAAAGTACATCAATTGGTTTATATTATGATTTTATGGATAATTTAAATAAGCTAGAAAGTACATTTAAAGGTAAGAATATTGATAGACCATTACATTGGGGTGGTTATTGTGTTATACCCTCTAAAATTGAGTTTTGGCAGGGCAGACCATCAAGGTTACATGATAGGTTGCTTTATGAGTTTGATAAAAATATTTGGAATAAAGAAAGGTTAGCACCTTAAATCTTAATATTTATGTTTATTATTTGAAATAAATTATTGATTTTTTGCATCTGTTTTTTTAGTTTCCATTTTCTTTTTAGTTGCAACTTTTGTTACTACTTCCTTTTTTTTAAGTACCGTTTTCTTTTACTTAATAATAACTCTCACTTTAGCAGTTTTCCTAGGCCTTTTAACGCCATAAGTTCCCATAAAAATCTTACCCTTTCTTGATTTTCTATCTCCTTTTCCCATACTCTATTTTATTTTCTTTAAATATATGAATTATTTTTTTTCAATTTCTTTAAATAATCTTCTTCTATTTGTGTAGAGGATTTTATACTATTTCTAAGCCATTGCAATAGAACTTCATCTTTCTCTATTTCTGATAATCTCCAATCAATATTACTGTTTCTCATCTTATAAGTAAGGTGCTGTAAACATAGTGAAACTGATACTGAAATATTAAAACTTTCTGTAAAACCATACATTGGAATCTTCATTCTTATATCGGCTAATTCCAGGGTTTCTTGGCTACACCCATTCACTTCCGCACCAAAGATTATTGCAGTTTTCTGACTTATAACATCTAAGTCATAAAGTGTGCAGTTAGTATTATGTGGTGTGGTTGCAATAATTTGGTAGCCTTCAGCTTTTAACTTTTTGATGGCTTCAATACTGTTACGCTTCAGTTTATTGAACCTTTTGGTAGTAATCCATTTTTCAGCACCCATTGATACTTCTGAATCATCATTAAAAATATTGTCATTTTCAATAATATTAACATCTTGTATTCCAAAGCAATCAGCTGACCTTATTGATGCAGAGATGTTTCTGCCTTGAAAGATATTCTCTAAAACAACAGTAATGTGTTTTGTTCTTTGTTGAATTTTTTCTTCAAATAGAATTCTTCTTTCATCAACTACAAAACCTTTAAGATATTCAACTAAATCATGAGTTAATTTACTCATAATACTCTATGGTTATTAGTGATTTTATTCCCTTGTAAAAATTGCTGAATAGACATAGAATTCTTTCCTTCAACTTGTAAATTTAAAATAGAGATTTCATTATTTGAAGTTACAATATTTAAATAAGATTTATTATCTGTTTTAATGCTTGTAAGTTTTTTTGAATCTGACTTAATAACCGAGCTTAAATGTATTTTAATTCTCTTTTGGACTCCTTTCTCATCTTGGAGAATAAAAAAGGCAGAAGGACAAGTAGCAACATCTTTTAGTTTTGTTTGGCTATCTAAAAAAGGGGAGAGTCCTCTAATTAAATTGTGTATATCATTAGCAGATCTTCCCCAATCAATTTTAAGCATTTCTTTGGTTATTTTTGGTGCTTCCCTCATTTCTGAAGTAAGAATTTGAGCATTTATTGTAACATCTCCATCTCTGATGATCTCTAAAGTATTAGTTAATAGTTTACTTCCATTAATCATTAATGTATTATGAAGTTCTGCAGCAGTGGTATTATTAGTTAACTCTATTTTTTCTTGAAGTATAATTTCTCCAGAATCAATATTATTGTCAATAAAAAAAGTGGTTATTCCTGTTTGGTTTTCACCATTAATTAGCACCCAATTTATTGGTGCTGCACCTCTGTAATTAGGAAGGAGGGAAGTGTGTAAATTTATTGTCCCTAGTTTTGGTATACTCCACACTTTTTCTGGTAACATTCTAAAAGCTACTACAACAAATAAATCAGCATTATAGTATTTTAACTCTTCAATAAATTCTTCATCTCTTAATTTTAAAGGCTGTAAAACAGGAATATTATTTTCTATTCCTACCTCTTTTACTGCACAAGGTTTAAGTTGTTTTCCTCTTCCTTTTCTACTATCAGGAGGGGTTACAATAGCAACAAATTCGAACTCTTTTTCTAACAAGTATTTTAGGTTAGTTGCAGCAAAATTTGGAGTTCCAAAAAATATAATTTTCATATTACAAATTTATAAATGTTAATTAATCCTTATCCTATCCATTGGTATTTGTTTCCGTACTTTCCAATCTTATCATTACCAAATAAAAAATTAAGAATATTTGTAATTTCTTGCTCGTTTGTATTTGGAAATAAAGTGCATATTTCTTCTAAAGAATGTTCTTTCACTTGTAGATATTCCTTAATCTTATTTGAGATTCTTAAAAATTCTTTATCCTTAATATTTTTTCTTTTATAAATAACACAAACATCACAAACTCCACATGTTTCTGAATTTTCTTCACCAAAATAATGAAGTAATATTTTACTTCTACATGTTTTCTTAGTATTTATGTAGTCAGATATTCTATTAAGTTTATTCTTTTCATACTCTTTTCTCTTTTCCAATTTTAACTCATTTAACTGTAAGGATTCAACATCTTTTCTGGCTTTAATAAAAGTAAGATGTGGATTACTGTTTTGCTCTTGATATTTTACAATTTCTAACTGTTGAAGTTTTATTAATAAACGCTTTACTTCTGTAACATCTGAATTATATCTTTCAGCTAGTTGTAGTTCATTTATAAATACATAATTATGGAATAAATTTCTATAAGACCTTAAAAGTATCTTTATAAATCTATCATAATATTTATTAGAAATCTGAAACTTATAAAGCTCGGAATTATTTACATTCATTATTAATTTAGAAGGAGTATGCATTGTATCTGAGATTTTAAAGAGCTCTTCTTTTTCTAAATATTTTAATATGTTAAAAGTTTTTAAATAAGTTGTCTTATACCTTTCGCTAAATTTTACAATATTAAAAGGTATTGGTTCAATAGGTAAAACTCCCTCTGCTATTTGTAAGAAATTTGCAATATCTTGATAACACTTTATTATATCATTAATACTAGAATATCTAAGGCTTAATAATTCCTCTTGTTTTCTAATATCATTACTATTTGCCAGTAGAAATGCATATGCAGTTTCGCCATTTCTACCAGCTCTACCCGCCTCTTGAAAGTAAGCTTCAATTGTGGATGGAAGATCAATATGTACAACAAGTTTCACGTCTGTTTTATCAATTCCCATTCCAAAGGCATTGGTAGCAACCATTATTCTGGTTTGGTTCTTTGTCCAACTTTCTTGCCTATCGTCTCTAATTTTTGCAGAAAGCCCTCCATGATAGAAATTGGCAGAAAATTTGTTTTCAACTAAGAATTGAGTGGTTTCTTTGGCAGCTTTTCTACTTCCAACATAAATGATAACTGAACTTTTAATTTTATCTAAAAGCTTTATAAGTCTTGATTTTTTATCCTCTACATTATCAACTACATAACTCAGGTTACTTCTATAGAAAGAGGATTGAATCAAGTTTTGCTCTTTAAAATTTAAACTTTCCTGTATATCATAGATAACAGAAGCTGTGGCAGTGGCAGTAAGTGCTAAAACAGGAATGTTAGGAATTATTTCTCTTATTTCATTAATATGCCTAAAAGCGGGTCTAAAATTGTGTCCCCATTCTGAAATACAATGTGCTTCATCAACAGTTATAAGGTTCACATTCATTTCATTAATTCGAGTCCGAACTAATTCGTTTTGTAATTTTTCTGGAGATAGATAAAGGAATTTAATACCTCCATATATGCAATTTGTCAGGGCAGTATCTATTTCAGTAAAATGCATATTACTAGTGATAGCAACTGATTTTATTCCTTTAGATTTTAAAAACCGAACTTGATCGTTCATTAAGGCAATTAAAGGTGAGATAACAATACAAATTCCGTCATTCAACAAAGCAGGTACTTGGTAGCATATTGATTTTCCACCTCCTGTAGGAAGTAAAGCTAAAGTATCTTTTTTAGCAATTACGGAATTAATAATTTCCTCTTGTTTTAAACGGAAACTAGTGTGACCCCAATATTTTATAAGTACTTCAACTGCATTCATGAAATTCAAAGATATAAAAAAAGCCCCTGTATACACAGAGGCTTTAACAGATTAAATATGATTTGTTATTCTTGATCAGCTAAAAATCGCTCAGCATCTAAGGCTGCCATACAGCCAGTTCCTGCTGATGTAACTGCTTGACGGTAAACATGATCAGCAATATCACCTGCAGCAAACACTCCTGGTATTTTTGTCTTTGAAGTTCCAGGCTCAATGATTAAATAACCTGAATCATCCATTTCCAACTGACCTTTAAATAAATCACTATTTGGTTTGTGACCAATAGCAACAAAAAACCCTGAAGCAGGAATAACTATTTCTTCATTTGAAATATTATTTACAGCTGTTATACTTTCTACTCCAACAGGACCTGGTTCACCATTAATACTTTTTGTATTATGATTGAAAAGCACTTCTAAGTTTGCTGTGTTAAAAACCCTGTGCTGCATTGCTTTTGATGCACGCATTTTATCCTTTCGCACAAGCATAGTTACTTTAGTACACATTTTAGCCAAATAAGTTGCTTCTTCAGCAGCTGTATCTCCAGCACCCACTACTACAACTTCTTTTCCTTTGTAGAAAAACCCATCACATGTTGCGCAAGCTGATACACCATAGCCATTCAATCTTTTTTCATCTTCCATTCCTAACCACTTTGCTGATGCTCCTGTTGCAATAATTACTGTTTCAGCTAAAATATGATCTTTTTCATCTATTTCTACTTTAAATGGACGCTCAGAAAAATCAACTTTAGTTACCATTCCCCACCTTGTATCAGTACCAAAACGTTCTGCTTGCGCTTTAAAGTCTTCCATCATCTCTGGACCTGTAATTCCGTCTTTATATCCTGGGTAATTATCTACATCAGTAGTAGTAGTTAATTGTCCCCCAGGCTGCAAGCCTTGAATAACAACAGGTTTCATATCAGCACGAGCTGCATAAATTGCAGCAGTATAGCCTGCAGGTCCTGATCCAATAATTAAAACATCTACTTTTTCTAAATCTTCTTTCATTTTCTTTTTTTTGTAAAATTAAAATATATCTATTATGTTTGGTGAATATACAGAGTCAATTGTAGTACCTTTAATAATAGGAACTTTATAATAAACAGCTCCATAACCAGTAAATACACCTAATCCTCCATTAATATTACTTTGTAGATTTAAAGGTTCTGCAAATGGATTACCATTTGTACCTGCTTGCCTTACTAATCCTCTCCAGAATTTCAATGAAGGTTCATCTATCTGACAAAACTTGATTAAAACTATATCCTTTTTAAATTCTATCGTATCATCATCACAAACTTTAGTATGGAATGTATTGTAACTTCCAGTAGGAAAACCATTGTCACTTGGTCGTGGAAAATAGGTTTCAAAAGATTGGCCATTAATTAAGATGTCTGAACCTGCATCAACTAATTTCAATATGGGATCTTTATTATTCTCAACAAAACAAGAAGTGGTATCTTCTTTATTTCTTTCATAATGCTGAATCCTTTTACTTTTAATCAAAATATTATTTTGAACTTCTGCTGGATCAGAATATAATGCTCTTATATCACATTTAAAGTCTTTTTCAGCGGTTTCACTTTGCTCTACCCAAAGACAGTCAAGTGGAGTTGGATTAGGTATTGTGGTTTCTGAAGTGATTATCTGATTATTCCAAACTATTTCTAAGTAATAGGTTCTACCAGCCTGGCTAAAATTATAATTATTAGTTGTTGTATCTAAAAATTCTCCGATATCATTAAGTACCGTATAAATTGGAAAAGACTCTCCTGTGATTTCTTCAGTTAAATCAGCAGGAATAAGTTCTAGATCCTTACTTTCTACTACAAAATCGTTATCATCTTTATAAAATACTTTAATAGATTCTACATCAGTTACAAATATATTAGAAAATGTTCCACTGTTTATTGGATCAAAATAACCTTGATTCGTTGTTAAAATAACATATGGAGGATATCCCTGTTCAATGGTAGCTTCTACTACTAATTTAATTTCAGCTTGTGGTAAATCTAATGTAATCTCATCTTGACAAGAAAAAAGTATAAATGAAATAAAATATAAGTATCTTTTCATAATTTAAAAGTTAAAATTCCAAGTAACAGATGGTAAAATTGGGAAAATAGAAACCTGATAGGCTTTTGGAGTTACATTGCCTTCTTCAAAACTTCCATCTTCACCATCATTTGCTTCTAATGCGAAATAAATAAAATAAGGATTTTTTCGACTATATAGATTATATATTGAGAAATTCCATGAAGATTGGAATTTCTTCTTTTTCTTAGGAGTATATGTTGCTCCTATATCAAGCCTGTGATAAGGATTCATTCTAAAGCCATTTCTAGAAGTAAACTCTGTATAAACATTTTCACCTATTACATATCGTTCATTAGGAAGTGTTATGGCATTTCCGGTAGCATACACAAAAACACTACTTAGTAACCATTTATCAGATAATTTATGAGTAGCTGTAATAGATAAATCATGTCTTCTGTCGTATTTAGCAGGAAATGCAATACCATCATTAACTTCATCAAAATATCTTGTTGTTTTTGATAGGGTATAGCCTATCCATCCCGTTGTTTTACCTTTATTCTTTTTTATTAACAATTCTATTCCATAGGAATCTCCATCACCAAAAGCAAATGCATCATCACTACTTGAATTAGTATTATCTTCAGGCAACACACCTTCCTTATATTCAAGTAGATTAGTCATCT
Organism: uncultured Flavobacteriales bacterium; assembly: GCA_905478765.1. Taxonomy (GTDB): domain Bacteria; phylum Bacteroidota; class Bacteroidia; order Flavobacteriales; family BACL11; genus UWMA-0277. Next base: position 175,284 of record CAJQJY010000003.1, on the reverse strand, counting down.
CTTTATAATAAGCTTCAACTGAGGCCTCATACATATTATCTTTTAAATTCTTAAAATAACCTAAGGCATACTGATCAGCAAACTTTGGTTCTATAACTTCAGAGCTTGGAACCCAAAGATCTGTTGGTAAACTTACACTTGAAGTTGAAGCTAAGTGAATATATTGATAGTTCTGAGTATATGCACCTTTAATAGAACTTGAAGTGTTTAACCTATACCTAAATGAAAGTCTAGGCTCAATATGTCTGTAATTATCTTTGTTTGCAGTAAAATCATTTTTCACATAATCACGAAAACTTATATAACCACTATGTTGAAAAGAAGAATAACGAAATCCTGCATGTATTTTTAGTGCCTCAGAAACCTCAAAATCATCTGACAAGTACAAAGCACCTTCATTAGAGTACTGTTTGAATATTTCATCAGGTTCAAATACTACCTCACCAGATCTCCCACTTGCATTACCAGGGGTAAACTCGTGATAAGTATAGTTGCTTCCAAACTTAATAGTATGTCTTTGATTTGGTTGATATAAAAAATCAACTTTAGTATTCCAATCATTAATTCCTGAGAATATTTTTAGTTCAAATTCACTTTGTGCAATATTAAATTCAAATCGATAATCTGAAAAGATTAATGATGTATTCATAAAAAGTTTATCATTAAATAAATGATTCCATCTTAATGAAGTAGTAGCATTTCCCCAAGGTATTTCAATTCCAATACCATTATCTGTATTGCCAAAATTAAAAACATCTCTTCCAAAATAACCACTTAGATATAAACGGTCTTTATCTGATATCCTATAATTAATTTTTGTTGTTAGATCATAAAAATAATAACCTGAACCGTTAAATGGACTGTCCTTGGACATAAATGGCTTTGACAATACATCAATATAAGTTCTTCTGCCTGAAACAATAAATGAACTCTTATCTTTCTGAATAGGTCCTTCAATTGTTAAACGTGATGATAATAAGCCAATACCACCGGCTATTTCATATTTTTTATTGTTACCATCTTTCATACTAATATCTAATACAGAAGATAGCCTCCCACCATATTCTGCAGGCATGCCTCCTTTAATAATATTAATATCTTTTATAGCATCTGCATTAAATACTGAGAAAAATCCAAAAAGATGTGCAGCATTATAGACCACTGCTTCATCAAGTAATATTAAGTTTTGATCAGGACCACCACCTCTTACATAAAGTCCTGAGTTACCTTCTCCACCAGACTGTATTCCTGGTAATAGTTGTGCAGCTTTCATAATATCAACCTCTCCTAGTATTACGGGTAACTGTTTAATATTATTAACTTCAATCTTGGCTTGACTCATATTGGAACTACTCACATTTTCATCTAACCTTTCACCAGTAATAATCACCTCTTCTTTAATTATTGCATCACTAGTTAATGACACGTTTAACCTAGTATTCTTATCTAAAGTAATGTTTTTAGTAATTGATGTATATCCAATAAATGAATATATAATTACATAATCTCCTTGAGGAAGTGTTAAAGAATAGAATCCGTATTGATTACTTGCAGTTCCTTTATATGTCTGCTTATCATAAACAGATACTCCAATTAGATTCTCTCCTGAAGATTCATCCTGAACATATCCACTAATAGTATAGTTATTTTGCGCCAAAATATTAAAGCTAAAAAGTGTAATAACTAGAAGAGTAAAGTGTTTTAACATACGTTTATTTTAATGGTGGCAATTATAATGGATTTGGTTTAAAAATATTGTATAAATTTTAAACATTTATTAAGAAATTTTAAAGAAAAATGGACAGATTTAGATAATTGGAAGTTTATATACCATCAACAGAAATTAGATATTTTAACTAAATGATGTCCTTAGATGAAGAACAATTAGTTTTAAAAAGACTTATACACACTTTTTGAACTGCCCATTGTTATACACTGCAAGGGCTTTTCCCTTTAGTATTTCTTCAATAAATGGAGTATTTAATGATTTTGATTTGATATCAGTTGCTTTAAATTTCCATTCTAAATCTGGGTTAAATAAGGTAATATTTGCAGATTCTCCTTCTTGTATTTTAACTTTAGGAAGATTTAATGTCCTCCTAGGATTTATAGCTATTTTCTCAATTAAGATATCAAGTTTTAATTTAGGAAGTATGTGTTTTCCAAGTAACCCAAAAGCAGTTTCAAGTCCAATTATTCCATTTGCAGCATTATCAAATTCTATCTTTTTGTTTTCTTCATTTTGTGGAGTATGGTCTGTTGAAATCACATCTATTGTGCCATCAATTAAAGCATTGATTAGTGCTGTATTGTCATCTTTAGTTCTTAGTGATGGCATTACCTTGTACCTAGTATCAAAATTATTTATTGCATCTTCAGTTAAAAAGAGGTTATGTAAAGCAACATCTGCAGTTATTTTCAATCCTTTTGCTTTTGCTTCCTTTACTTTTTTTGTACTTTTTGCAGTGCTTAAATAACTTAAATGAAACCTGCTATTAGTATATTCTAATAAATTTAGATCACGGTCAACCATCATTTCTTCAGCTAATGAAGGAATTCCTTTTAGTCCTAATTTTGTTGATGTAAACCCCTCATGCATACATCCACCATTTGCAATTGAATTGTCATTTGGGTAATTCATTATTAACGCATTACAATCATTAGAGTAAAGCATGGCAATTTTAAGTACTTCATTTCTACTAACTGAATTTTTATCATCAGTAAAAGCCAGGCATCCAGCACTACACATGTCATGCATTTCAACTATATCATTACCTTCTCCATTTTTAGTAAGGTTTGCAGCAGGGTAAATGTCAATAATGTTTCCTTTTGTAGAATTCTGTATGAATTTAATCATACTCTTATTGTCAATTGCTGGATTGGTATTTGGCATTAGCATTACACCAGTAAACCCTCCTTTCAAAGCTGCATTACTCCCGCTTTGAAGAGTTTCTTTCTGTTCATATCCTGGCTCTCCAAAATTAGCATGTAAATCAAACCAGCCTGGTGATAGGTGTAAGTTTTCAGCAGAATATTCCATTTCAGTTCCGTTTGCAATTGATTCTTGACATGAACTAATGTTCTTTGAAATCTTATCAATTTTACCGTTTTTGACAAAAACATCGCAAATAGTATTATGGTGTTTACTGTTAGAGTCAATTATTCTTGCAGATTTGATTAATACATTCATAGTTATATCAGTTTAATTAGTAGTATTTCAATTGCGAAAAAGAGTAATGATATTAGTAGAGAAATTTTCCAAAATTCCTTATCGTTTTGTTGTTCCTTTATTTTGCTTGATAAAGTAGCTGTACTATTATCAATAATACTAGCATTTGCAATGCTATTTCTTATAAAAAATTCTTTTATTTGATTAGTGCTTAATGGACTATTTTCACTCTCAATGGTATTATAATTAAATGCAATTTTATCAACAAGTAAATTTGAGTATTTAAGATCATAAATTCCATTTGTATGAATCTGATTATTAGTATTGTATAATTGCTCAGAATTTATTGTTCTTAAGGTTGGGATAATATCAATATTAGCTGTTGTTAAATGAGGAAGATCATTGCTAGAATTTGTGTAATTACTTTTAAAGTCATTAGTTTTTCCTAGAATATTGTAAAGTGAATTAACTTGAATTGAACTAGTTGCAATATTTATGAAAATTGGCACGAATAAAGCATGAGAAGTGAGGGTGGTGAACTCACTTTGAAGCGGACTTGCAAACTGATAAATAACACCTTTTCCTTTACTAAAGGATACTAAGAAATCTTTGTTATTTTCTAAAGAAAGAATCCTATTTCTTTTGTGATTATTTTGCATGTAGTAGTATTGTTTTACCAAAGGAAAGTTTAATTTTTCTGCTTTACCTTTAAACACATTATTAAATAAAGGATGATCTAAGTTTAAGTTGCTAATTTTTAATCCCAATAATGAGTTTTCTTTTTCTGATAAAGAATTCAGACCTAATGAATTTAAAGATTTATTATAGTTAATTAATGCTTTATTTAATGGGGGAATAATAGCAATACTTCCTCCATTTTTTGCAAAATCTATCATACTACTAATTAAACCAGAATTGATTTTTTCCACTTCATTTATTATTATTAAATCTTGATTCATTAAAGTGTTGAAATTGATATTATTTACTTGTGAACTATAAAAATTAAAAAGTGAAGTATCAGTATTAAAAAGGGTATTTATTGCTTTGTTTTCTTTTGATTGATTGATGCAATACACATTCACTTTATCAGTTCTTAAAAAACTAAAAAACAAAGAGTTATCAAAAGATATAGGGGAGTCATTAGTGCGTATTTCTCCACTAATTATTTTTGTATTATTAGTTGAAAAGTTAAAAGTAATTGTTCTCTTTTCATTAGGTAATAAACTAATATATTGTTGAGACTTTTGCTGTTCATTAATATTCAAGAAAATAACTTCATCAGTAATATTTTCGTTGCCTTTATTGCTGACTATTACATGTAAAGAAATTTCATTATTTGATGTAAAAACAGGGCTATTGATATAGCAGCTATCAATACAAACATTCCTAACCTCCTGGGTTTTTACAGGAATAATAAATAGCTGAGTACTACTGTTAATATTTTTTAAGTTACTTAATAAAGTTGTACTTTCTTGTAAATCACTTATATAGTAAAGATGGCTATCTTCATTTATAATTGATTGTTGTTTACCTATAATTTGATTTATGCTTTTATTAAAAGCAGAAGGGATGATAACATCAATATAGTCTAGAACAACTTCAGCTGTATAATTGCTGTTATGTTGAACTCTAAAATCATTTGTAATCAGATAAAAATTACTCTCAGCAGGATAGGATTGAATAATCTTTCTAGCCTTTTCTTTGGCTATTTCTATTAAATTTCCTTCACCAAAATTAGCATCCATACTTAAAGAGTTATCAATATATATGAAGATATTCTCTGTTTTTTGTTGATTTTTAATTGGAATATAAGGTTTTGAAAATGCTAAAACTAAAAAGGCAATTGCTAAAATCCTACACAATAGAATTAAGATGTTTTTAAGATTTGATATCTTTTTATTTTCTTCTTTAATTTCTTTTAAAAAACGTATACTACTAAAGTAGATTGTTTTATGTTTTCTAAAATTAAAAAGGTGAATGAGAATCGGAATTGCTATCGCAAAGAGAAAGTAAAGCAGTTGTGGGTTTTGACATCTCATCAAAGTGCAAAATTAAACTATTTACATTATTTATGGCTTCTTTTAATCTAAATTATTTTTCCATCCTTCATTTCTAGCTTTCTATCAGCTAAATCCGCAAGAACATCATTATGCGTAATAACAACAATTGTTTGTCCTTGTTCTTTATTTAATTTTAAGAAAAGTTGGTGTAATTCATCAGCATTTTTTGAGTCTAAATTACCTGAAGGCTCATCTGCTAATAGGATAGAAGGGGAGTTGATTAAGGCTCTAGCAACAGCTACCCTTTGTTGTTCACCACCTGATAGTTCATCTGGCTTGTGTTCAGATCTATCTTTAAGTCCTAAAAGTTCCAAAAGCTCCATACCTTTCTGTTCTGTTTTTTTCTTTTGTGTACCATTTATATATGCGGGCAAACAAATATTTTCAAGTGCTGTAAACTCGTTTAATAAATTATGAAACTGAAAAACAAAACCAATTTCTTTATTTCTGAATTTTGCTAATTCCTTTTGATTTAGTTTATCTACTTGCATGTTATTAATCATTAGCGAACCAACTTGCAAGTTATCAAGAGTACCTATTAATTGTAGTAAAGTAGTTTTACCTGCACCTGAGGCTCCAACAATACTAACAAATTCACCTTTTTCTATATTTAAATCTACCCCTTTAAGGACTTTTATACTATCATAGGAATAATGTATGTTTTTTGATTGTATCATTTTTTGACGTAAAGATAATCTAAATAATAAATTACTTTTAATGAAATACTATTTTGCTGTGCTAAGTTAAATGATTCTTCCACATTATCAAACAAATGATTTATTAAGATATTACTTGCGTTATCAATACCATTTTTCCAAACCAAGCTCATTTGACTTCCTGGAGCAAACCACCAGTTAAGGGACATATCAGATGTCCAGGTGGTATAATTTATATTGTGTTCTCCAATGTAATCACTTTTGTATAAATAACCGTCATGACCTAACTCTTTAAATTCTATATTTTTAACCTGATCCATATGATATCTTAGTTTTATAGATAAATCTATTTTATTATTTACAATATAATTTGCACGAAATACATTAGTAATCATATTTGTATTTCTTTTACCAAATATATAATCAACTTGAAATGGATCTATAAATAATACCAAAGTATCATTATTAACAAATCCTATATTATTATATTTATTGCGAATAGAAAGTACATAACTTACTGATATCTTATCATTCACTCTAAATCTAGGTGATATTCTCCAATTATATCCATAGCCATTATATAATGGATTAAAAGCTGCACCACCACCAATATCAATGGCAAGTTTTTTTCTGTAATCTGTTGAAATCCATCCACCACAATTTATTGATTTTGATCTTTTAAGCGGATGTCTTAAATCTCCTGTTCTTGCTTCAAAGAAATCATTCTTTTCATAAGGATTTAAATTAGCCCGCATAAAAACAGTAGTATAGTTTTTTAATGTTGCTTTAAACTCTAACTGGTAATGAAAGTCTACAAATTTCTGATCTGTAAATAAGCTTTGATGCTCTATTTCTATGGCGGTACTAAGATCAATAAATCGTTTACTTTCATTAAATTGATAATAACTTAGAATTACTCCATTAGTTATTTCATTATTAGAGTACAAGAAACCTAAATCATTTGGGTTATACTTATCATCCTCAAAAATAGAATATAAGTCATATTGGTAATTTCCATTTGTTTTTCCAACAGCCAACATGCCTGCAAATCCTTTTATTAAGTCTTCACCATCAAATTCCTGACTCATTTTTATTTTTCCAACATAAGTACGTGTATTTTTTTGATTATTAACTCGAGTGAAGAGACCAGTTACATTTGCATCTTTGCCTGCGCCATTTTGAACCATATGCGTATTCATTAAACTTACTGATGAACTATTCCCAAATGCCTGATCAAATATCATTGCATTATAATTGGTTAGGGGATCTTGTTCTGTTTTATCAGTTACAGCATTAAGTACTGCAATTCCTAGTCCTTTTTTGGTTCTACCTGTAACTTTTGAAGCATTTAATAAATCATTTTGAAGCCTTCTACTATAAAACATATCATCTCCTTTTTCAAATAGCTCTGTTCCTTCATTAAAAAACTGTCTCTTTTCTTCATATTTAACCTCAAAAGGAGAGAGGTTTAATACCCTTGCATCAGCAGAAACTTGTCCAAAATCAGGTATAAGGGTCATATCAAGGGTAAAACTTTCATTTATTCCGTATTTAAGATCTGCTCCATAATTGTTTGGGAAGTTAGTTTCTCCATCATACATATCTGCATAAATTGATGCATATGGCATTAATGAAAGACGAGTGGGTGAATCAATATCTTTTATGCCATCAAGAAGTCCAGCTTGTAATGCAAAATTAGAATATTCAACCTTTATTGGATTCCAGCTATATTCTTCTCGGTATCTTCTTATACTTCTAGCCATATTTATTGACCATGATTTATTATTGTCTGGAAATCTTAATTGAGAGAAGGGTAATGCAAATTCTACTACCCAGCCTTTTTTATTTATTTTAACAGATGACTTCCACACTGCATCCCATGAATTATCATAAGAAGATGTAGTAATCTTGGCATCTGTCTGTACCCCTGAAGCTGAAATCATGAATTCATATTCAATTTGACCGTTATTGAATGGATCAATATAGATACCGAAGTGGTCTGAATTTGCATTATTATTATCTCTTATTGATAGCTCTTTTAATATACTGTCAGGTGCATTGTCATACATCATTATACCAAAATAGATATTCTTACTATCATAGCAGATTTTTACTTCAGTTCTTTGATGAATTCTTTCAGTTGTTCCGTTATTTGGAGAAATTTGAGAAAAATTGTTTGCAATATCCAACTTAGTCCAAACATTATCATTAAGATCACCATCTATTTTTGGTGCATTCTGTACATTTTCTATATTATATACTTTCTTTTCTGAAAATTGACTAAAAGAAAGAAGAGGTGCAAGAGTAAATAAGAGTAAAAGACCTTTAAAATTCATTAGGTTCAAAATTTGAAGCGCAAATATATAATTTTATCGCAATAGAAGATTGTTATTCAATTCAATCGTATATTTTTGCAGAAATTAAAAAAGATCATGAATTTACACGAATATCAAGGAAAAGAATTACTAAATAGCTTTGGTGTAAGAATACAAAGAGGAATAGTTGCAACAACATCTGAAGAGGCTGTAGCTGCTGCTGAGAGATTAAATACTGATACTGGTACGAGCTGGTGGGTAGTTAAAGCACAAGTTCATGCAGGTGGTAGAGGCAAAGGTGGAGGAGTAAAATTAGCTAAATCATTAGATGAAGTAAAGTCCATTTCAAATGATATTTTAGGCATGCACTTAATTACCCCTCAAACTTCAGCTGAAGGTAAAGTAGTACACCAAGTACTTATTTGTGAAGATGTATATTACCCAGGTGATAGTGAAACTTCAGAGTTTTATATGTCCGTTTTATTAAACAGATCTACTGGAAGAAATATGTTAATGTACTCAACTGAAGGAGGAATGGATATTGAAGCGGTTGCTGAAGAAACTCCACACTTAATATTTCATGAAGAGATTGATCCTAAAGTTGGTTTGACAGCATTCCAGTGCCGTAAAATTGCTTTTAATTTAGGGCTTTCTGGTGCTGCTTTTAAGGATATGTCTAAATTTGTTCATGCACTTTACACTGCTTATGATAAGACAGATTCTTCTTTGTTTGAAATTAATCCTGTACTTAAAACTTCTGATGATAAAATAATGGCAGTTGATGCAAAAGTATCTTTAGATGAAAATGCATTATTCCGTCATAAAGATTTCTTGGAATTAAGAGATACTAGAGAGGAGGATGCAACTGAGGTAGAAGCTGGTAAATTTGGTCTTAACTTTGTAAAATTGGATGGTAATGTAGGTTGTATGGTGAATGGTGCAGGTTTGGCAATGGCTACTATGGATATCATCAAAATGGCAGGTGGTAGCCCGGCTAACTTCTTAGATGTTGGCGGTACAGCTGACGCTAAAAGAGTGGAGCAAGCTTTCCGTATTATCTTAAAAGATGTAAATGTAAAAGCCTTATTGGTAAATATTTTTGGAGGTATTGTAAGGTGTGATAGAGTAGCACAAGGTATCATAGATGCTTATAATAATATAGGTGATATTAATATTCCTTTAATTGTTCGCCTAGAAGGTACAAACGCTGTTGAAGCAAAAAAACTAATTGATGAAAGTGGACTAAAAGTTGAATCAGTTATTTTATTGCAAGAAGCTGCTGATAAAGTTACAGAAGTATTGGTTTAGATAAATGATTTTATAGTTATTATAAAGCCCACCAATTTGGTGGGTTTTTTATATTTGCCTTATGCAAAAAAAATCTTATATAATTGAAGGAAGTGCAGGAAAGCCTATTCTTATCGATATTACTTTTAAGAAAACTAAATACCCAAAAAATATAGTTCTTTTTTCACATGGCTTTAAAGGATTTAAGGATTGGGGACCATTCCCAAATATAGCTAAGCACTTTGCTGAAAATAATTTTGTATTTGTAAAATTTAATTTTTCCTATAACGGAACTACAATTGTTAATCCAATGGTTTTTGACGACTTAGATGCATTCGGCAACAACAACTTTAGTAAAGAGTTAGATGATTTGGGCTTAGTGATTGATTATTTAACAACTAATAACGAATTTTATAAGGAGTTTAAAAGTAATGAGATTACATTATTTGGGCATAGTAGAGGTGGGGCTATCTCATTATTAAAGTCAGATGAAGATGATAGAATTGCCAATGTTGTGAGCTGGGCATCTCCATCAAATTTTATTGATATACTGCCAAAAGATGAAAAAGTTGCTAAATGGAAACAAACTAATGTAGCTTACATTTACAATGGAAGAACAAAACAGAATATGCCTATGTATTATCAGTTTTATGAAAATTGTATAGCAAATGCTGAAAGGTTTAATATTGAAAAAGCTGTTTCAAACTTAAAAGTTCCTCACCTGCATATTCATGGTGATGCTGACCCTACTGTATCCATTGAAGAAGCACATAATATGAAAAGTTGGAATAAAAACACTATACTACATATTATTAAAGATGCTAATCATGTATTTGATAGTTGTCATCCTTATAATTTAAGTAAATTTCCAGCTGATTTGCAAAAAGCTATAGATGTTACTATTGCTTTTTTAAAGGATAATTAGATGCAAATTTTAGTAAATCACTAAATAATTTTTGATATTTCATTTCTTCCACATATTTTCATTAAAAAAAAGCATTCTTTTTAATTCCTTCTTCTTCAAAATCTGTTTTTTGATAGAAAGAAATAACCACATTATTACTTTTAAAAACTTCTAATTCTAATCTAATTATTCAATTATTTATTGCATATTCTCACATAGTATTTATTGTTTTTTTAATAGCAATTATATGTGAATTCATGTATAATAGCTATCACTAAAATAATTTAATGTTTTTTTGTTTGCAGTTAAGATCCTAAAATACTATCCAAAACATAATCTACAAATTTTGTGTTATCTTCAAGTGTGAAAGTTAAAGATCCTTTTTCTAGCTACTTTTTATGTTTCTTCTTTGCTATTAAATTGTTATATTACGCTAGTCTTTTTCATAAATAGAGAAAGTAATATCTGTATCTAACTTTTAATCATGCTTAAAAGAGTTGGCGAGCAGAAGGAGATATGTTTTGTTCAGCAAAATCCTTTACTAAAAATTTAAAATAACCTGATATTGCAACCATAGCTGCATTATCAGTGCAATATTCAAACTTAGGTACATATAGCTTATAATGCTTTTCATTTGATAATTGCTGTAATTCACTTCTTAAGTAAGAGTTAGCTGACACGCCTCCAGCAATTGCCAATTGTTTAATTCCTGTTTGCTTAATTGCTTTTTCTATTTTTTTTAATAAGATAGTAACGATGCTATATTGTATTGATGCACATAAATCTTGAAGGTTATCCTTAATAAAGTTAGGATTCTTTTGAGTATTATTCTGTATTTTATACAAGATTGAAGTTTTTAGTCCACTAAAACTAAAATCTAAGTTTTTAATATTTGGTTTACCAAACTCAAAGGCAAGTATATTTCCATTTTTTGCATGATTATCAATTAATGGCCCACCAGGGTAGGGTAGCCCAAGAATCTTAGCTGATTTATCAAAAGCTTCACCAGCAGCATCATCAAGAGTAGTACCAATTACTTCCATGTTAGAAGGGCTATCAACTCTAACAATTTGTGTGTGTCCTCCTGAAACTGTTAGACATAAAAATGGAAATTCAGGCATTGGTTTCCCTTCATCAATAAAGTGGGAGAGAATGTGCGCTTGCATATGATTTACATTAATTAATGGAATATTCATTCCTAATGCAAACGATTTTGAAAATGAACTTCCTACTAATAATGATCCTAAAAGTCCAGGGCCATTAGTAAATGCGATTGCATCTATATCTTCTTTATTAATATTTGCTTTTTTTATTGCTGTATCTACTACTGGTATTATGTTTTGCTGATGTGCTCTAGATGCTAATTCAGGAACTACTCCACCGTAAAGAGAATGTATTTCTTGGTTAGCTATCTCATTTGAAAGGATTTTCTGCCCCTGAATTATTGCTGCTGAAGTATCATCACATGAGGATTCTATTCCTAATATAATAGGCTCCTTACTCATCTAGGTTTTTTAATGAATGTCCCATTTTATCTCTTTTAGCTTTAAGATAAAGTTTATTATGTTTGTTAGAAGCTATTTCAATGGCTACTGACTCAACTATCTCAATTCCGTAACCCACAAGTCCAACTCTTTTCTTTGGATTATTACTAAGTAATTTTACTTTACTTACATTCATTGCTCTTAAAATTTGAGCTCCCACACCATAATCTCTATCGTCAGCATTAAAACCTAATTCTGTATTTGCCTCAACAGTATCTCTTCCTTTTTCTTGTAGTTCGTATGCTTTAAGTTTATTAAGAAGACCTATTCCTCTTCCTTCTTGGTTCATATAAACTAACACTCCTTTTCCTTCTTTTTCAATTTGTGTTAAAGCTTGTTCTAATTGAGGTCCGCAATCACATCTGCAACTCCCAAATATATCGCCAGTCATACATGATGAATGAACTCTCACTAAAACTTCATCATTTTCCTCCCATTCTCCCTTGTAAATTGCTAAATGCAATTGATCATTAGTTGTTTGCTTGTAAGCTTTCATTTTAAAATCACCATATTCAGTTGGCAACGCTACTTCTGCTTCTTCTGATATTAAAGTTTCGTTTTTAATTCTATATTCAATTAGATCTTTAATTGTGATGAACTTTAAATCAAACTTCGCAGCTATTTTAAATAAATCATTTGTTCTAGCCATTGTACCGTCTTCATTTAAAATCTCAACAATAACTCCAGCAGGTTGTAATCCTGCTAATCTTGCTAGATCAACAGCTGCTTCAGTATGTCCTGCTCTTCTTAATACACCACCATTTCTTGCTTTTAATGGAAATATATGACCAGGCTTACCTAGTTCTTCAGGTCTAATGTTTGGATCAACAAGAGCTTGTACAGTTTTAGCTCTATCTTGTACTGAAATTCCTGTTGTACAACCATTTCCAACTAAATCAATTGAAATAGTGAATGGTGTTTCAAAAGCAGCAGAATTTTTACCAATCATCAAATCCAATCCTAATTCATCACATCTACTTTCTAATAATGGGGTGCAAATTAAACCTCTTCCATGAGTAGCCATAAAGTTAATCATTTCTGGAGTAGCAAGCTCAGCAGCAGCAACAAAATCTCCTTCATTCTCTCTGTTCTCATCATCAATAACAATTACTACTTTTCCTTCTTTAATATCAGCAATTGCTTCGTCTATAGTGTTAAATTTCATATTGTATTTTTGATGGTGCAAAAATAGTAGATTTTACTGAAATTGTTTCAATTTTATTGGTCTTTTAAAAAGTATAGTCAAATTTGAAAAATCAAATATTTTAGTATCATTCATTGCTTTAAAAATTAAAAATATTGCTAATGGTAGAAATACTAAATTAGCCAACCACATTCCTTCTAAAGCTTGCATACTTAAGTCTTTTGCTGATTTTTCTCCTATCATATTTATTACATGAAAAAGGATAAAGAATAAAACTGATATAAGTACTGGAATACCAAAGCCACCTTTTCTGATAATAGACCCAAGTGGGGCTCCAATTAAGAAGAGAAGTAAACAAGCTACCGCAAGGCTTAATTTTCTATGCCATTCTATTTTATGTTTTGTAATGATTACCCTTCTGTATTCTAATTCATCTTTATTTGAATTTGCAACTGACTTTAGCGAACTTAGCTTGTTAATAGCTATATCATATTGTTGCTTTTTTTCATTAGCAGGTAAGGTGTTAAAATTAATTGAACTATCAACTTCAGTTGAAGTTTTATACTTATTTATAATGTTTTTAGAAAAGAGTTTTAACTTATCTATATAATTAATCTCTAACGAATCAATTGCTAGATTTAATTGCTTATTATTAAGCATTGCATAATGTCCTTTGTAAAGTTTTTCACTATTAGTTGATTTGCTAAAACTTGCTAAATTAAACATTATTAAATCTTCCTTAAAATGAGTTGTTCTATAAGGTTTTTTCTTCTTTTTATTTGGCAAATCAATATAAGAATGACCATTATAAAGTATTAATTCAAGAAATTTTTCATCTGAAGTTAACTGCATAATCCCTTTCTCTGCAATAATTACTTTATCATTACCATTTTTTGATGTATGGTCATATATAATGATATCTTTAAGTGTATTGTCAGAAGTGTTCTTGTCATTAATTTTAATACTAAACCCCTCAATATCTTTATAAAAAATCCCTTCCTTTATATTTAAAGAGGGTTTCTTTTTTTGAATGTCATATATCATAGATCCATTCTTTAAATTTGCAATTGGCATTACATAATTTGAAAATAGAAATGAACCATAACTTAACGTTATTACAACTAAAGTTATAGGAAATAATATCCTAGTTAATGATATTCCTGCTGATTTGAGAGCTACTAATTCATATTGTTCTGCTAGTTTCCCAAAAACCATAACTGAAGCTAAAAGCATCGCAATAGGTAATGCTATTGGCACAAATCTTGCTGATGCGTAAAAAAGAAGTAAGGCTATTTGATTAAAATCTAATCCCTTTCCAACTAAATCATCAATATATTTCCATAGGAATTGCATTAAAAGTAAAAATATTGCAATAAAAAAAGTTGCAATAAATGGCCCTAAAAATGATTTAACAAGAAAAAGGTGTAGCCGTTTCATTAAAGTAAAATTCTAAAGCTTAAGAGCCAATTGCTCTTTTAAGTTGATCAATCTGTTTTGTCCAAAGATTTGTTTGCTCTTCTTTTTCATCTTCATCTTCAGCAAAATCAGTTACTATAAGAGCTACATCTTGGGTCATTTCATCAATCTGTATTAAGAATTCAAAATACCCTTCACTAGAATCATCTTCAATCCATTTGTATCTAATAAGCCCATTCATTTCTTTCTTTTGCAGTTTCGCAGACTGCTCAACTCCATTCCAAAAAAACTTATACATTTTATCTTTAACAACTACATCATCAGCAAACCACTCTGCTAATCCTTCAGGAGAACTTAATCTTTTATAAAGAATTGATACTGATGAACAAATAGGGAATTCTAAACTATATTTAATTAATTCTGCCATAGAAATTCGATTTTCGCAAATGTATGCTTATTTACTTGAATTAAATAGAGTTACAAATTATTTTTAAAATTATTCGATTTTCTATTACAGAATTATTGAAAACGATATATTTGCAGCCGTTTTGGCGTGGTAGCTCAGTTGGTTAGAGCGCAGGATTCATAACCCTGAGGTCGGGAGTTCAAATCTCCCTCACGCTACTAGTTTAAAAAGCTCCTTTTTAGGAGCTTTTTATATATTTTTTCTACATATTCCTTCTGTACTGCCCGCCTACTTCAAATAGTGCATTTGTAATTTCTCCTAATGAACAAACTTTCCCTGCATCCATTAATAATCCAAATATATTATTGTTCTGGATTGCTGCATTTTGCAAATTACATAATAGTGCTGCAGATTTATCTTTACTGCCTTTATGTAATTCATCTAACATTTTAATTTGGTATTGTTTTTCTTCTTCTGTTGCTCTAATTACTTCCTCAGGAATTACAGTAGGAGAACCTTTTTTATTTAAGAAGGTATTCACTCCAATAATTGGGAATTCACCTGAGTGTTTTAAATGTTCATAATGCAGACTTTCCTCCTGTATCTTACTTCTTTGGTACATAGTTTCCATAGCACCTAACACACCACCTCTTTCTGTTATTCTATCGAATTCAGTAAGTACTGCTTCCTCTACTAAATCAGTTAATTCTTCAATGATAAATGATCCTTGGATTGGGTTTTCGTTTCTGGCAAGTCCTAATTCTTTATTTATAATTAATTGAATTGCCATAGCTCTTCTTACTGACTCTTCAGTAGGAGTAGTAATGGCTTCATCATAGGCATTAGTGTGTAAAGAATTACAGTTATCATAAATAGCATATAGTGCTTGCAAAGTAGTACGAATATCGTTAAAGTCAATTTCCTGTGCGTGTAAAGATCTACCAGAAGTTTGTATGTGATATTTCAACATCTGAGCTCTTTTGTTGGCTCCATATTTATTCTTCATGGCTTTTGCCCAAATCCTTCTAGCAACACGCCCAATTACTGCATATTCAGGATCAACACCATTACTGAAGAAGAACGAAAGATTGGGTCCGAATTCATTGATGTCCATTCCTCTACTTAAGTAGTATTCAACATAAGTAAAACCGTTAGCTAGTGTAAATGCTAATTGAGATATTGGATTAGCACCTGCCTCAGCAATATGGTAGCCAGAAATAGAAACAGAGTAGAAGTTCCTCACTCCATTATCAATAAAATATTCCTGAACATCACCCATCATTCTGAGTGCAAATTCAGTAGAGAAAATACAAGTATTTTGTGCTTGGTCTTCTTTTAAAATATCTGCTTGTACCGTTCCTCTAACTTTAGTTAAAGTTTCAGTTTTTATTTTTTGGTAGATGATATCTTCTAAAACTTCATCTCCAGTAACTCCTAGTAGATAAAGTCCTAATCCATTATTTCCTTCTGGAAGTTTTCCTTGGTATATTGGTCTAGTTACTCCTTTGTTTTTGTATATTTTTTCTATCTTTTTATCTACCTCTTTTTCTAATCCGTTTTGCTTTATGTATTTTTCACATTCTTGGTCAATAGCAGCATTCATAAAATAAGCCAATAACATAGGAGCAGGCCCATTTATGGTCATACTTACAGATGTCATTGGATTGGCCAATTCAAAACCTGAATAGAGTTTTTTCAAATCATCCAAGCAGCAGATAGAAACTCCTGCATTTCCAATTTTACCATAGATGTCAGGTCTTTTTCCTGGATCATTTCCGTAAAGAGTTACGGAATCAAAAGCAGTAGAAAGTCGTTTTGCAGGCATACCTAAACTTACAAGGTGAAAACGCTTGTTTGTTCTTTCGGGCCCTCCTTCACCAGCAAACATTCTTGTTGGGTCTTCTCCTTCTCTTTTAAAAGGAAATAATCCGGCAGTAAAGGGGAATTCACCTGGAACATTTTCCTGTAATTGCCATTTTAAAAGGTCTCCCCAAGCTTCATATTTTGGTAAAGAAATTTTAGGAATAGAATTACCAGAAAGGGAAGTGGAATCTGTTTGAATAGAAATTTCTCTATCCCTAACTTTAAATTTGAAAATCTTTTCTTGGTACTTTTTTTGTACTTCTTCCCAAGTGTCGATTAGTATTTTGTTTTTAGGATGTAAATCCAAAGAAATCGTTTCGTATTCCTTTTTTATTTGTGCGATTACTTCCTCACTAGCACCTGTTAATATTTCTAATGATTTTTGTAATGCGTACAGTTTGTGTGCAATGTCCTTTTGGTCAATTGCCCATTTATCGTATGCTCTGTTATTTTCTGATATTTCTGATAAGTAACGCACTCTGTTGGGTGGAATTACAAATATCTTCTCACTCATTTCATCCGTTATTTCAAAAGAGGAATTGAAGTTTCCTAATCCTTTTTCGGAGAACTTATCCATTATTGCTTTGTAAAGCGAATTGGCTCCTGGGTCGTTAAACTGTGAAGCGATAGTACCATAAACGGGCATGCTATTTACATCTTTATCAAAAAGAGTATTGTTTCTTTGGTATTGCTTTTTCACATCTCTTATGGCGTCCAATCCTCCTTTTTTATCAAATTTATTGATGGAGATAAGGTCAGCAAAATCCAGCATATCAATTTTTTCCAACTGAGTAGCAGCACCATATTCTGGTGTCATTACATAAAGGGAAACATCCGAATGATCTAATATTTCAGTGTCAGACTGACCAATACCAGAAGTTTCCAAAATGATTAAATCATAGTTTGCAACTTTTAGTACATTAATAGCATCTTGTACATGTGCAGATAAGGCAAGGTTTGCTTGCCTAGTTGCCAATGAACGCATATATACCTGATCGGATTTTATGGCATTCATTCTTATTCTATCTCCTAATAAAGCTCCTCCCGTTTTTCGTTTAGAAGGATCTACCGATACAATAGCAATATTTTTATCTGGTAAATCAGCTATAAACCTTCTTACCAATTCATCTACTAACGATGATTTTCCTGCACCACCTGTTCCAGTAATCCCTAGAACTGGAGCTTCTGATTTTGCAGCAATCTTTTTAATTTTGGATAGGGTAGTAGCATGTTTTTCTGGGCAATTCTCTGCAGCTGATATCATACGAGCAATAGCATTAACATTTTGTTCTTTTATCTCAGCTATACCACCTTCAAGTTTTTCTCCTACTAAAAAGTCCGAACGCTTAATTAGGTCGTTTATCATTCCTTGCAATCCCATTGATCTACCATCATCTGGGTGATAGATTCGTGTGATACCATATGCCTCTAATTCTTTTATCTCTTCTGGTAAAATAGTTCCACCACCACCTGCAAATATTTTTATGTGTGTAGCTTTTTTCTCTTGCAACAAGTCATACATATACTTTAAGTACTCAGTATGTCCTCCTTGATAAGAAGTCATTGCAATAGCATTTGCATCTTCCTCAATAGCACAATTTACTACTTCTTCTACACCTCTATCATGCCCCAAATGAATTACCTCACAACCAGTTGCTTGTATAATTCTTCTCATAATATTGATAGCAGCATCATGCCCATCAAATAGAGATGCTGCTGTTACAATTCTTACTTTATTATTGGGGGTATATATTTCTATTTGTTCCATAGTTTGTACTTTATTTAGGGTTGCAAATTTACACTTTTACTATTGATTAGCGAATTGATAATTAATTTGATATTTTTACCAATATTAAAAAACCAAAAAAATGAATAAATTACTAGCATATCTATTAGGAGTATTTTTATTTACTTCTTGTACACAATCACCTAAAAAACAAGTTGCATTTGCATCAGATAATCCTGCTGAAAGAGTAGTATGGGAAAAGATGCGATTAGCTGACCCAAATACAGGAGAAATACCAAACAACATCAGGCAAAAAGAAATGATATTTGCTAAAACATTACCAAAATCAACTGCATTCAATAAATCAAGCTGGTTGCATAGGGGGCCGTACAATGTGGGAGGACGTACTCGTGCTTTAGCAATGGACATACTAGATGAAAACATTCTATTTGCAGGAGGTGCAAGTGGGGGTATGTTTCGCTCAACTGATGGTGGATTAAGTTGGGATATGACTACCGATCCAAATCAATTGCACAATGTTACTTGTGTTGCTCAGGATAAAAGAGCAGGAAAAGAAAATATTTGGTATTTTGGTAGTGGAGAACTTACAGGCAGTTCCGCTAGTGGAGGAGAATCTTATTACGGTGGAAATGGTATATATAAATCAGTTGACGGAGGTTTAAGTTGGGATTCTTTAGCTGTTACGGCAACTAATACTAATGGTTTTGATAGTAACTTTGATTTTATTTGGAATATAAAAACAGATCCATCAAATGATAGTTTAGATGTAATTTATGCAGCTACTTACGGAACAATATACAGAAGTGAGAATGGGGGAGATAGTTGGGTGAAAGAATTAGGAGGCGGAAGTACTTATTACAACAATGTAGAAGTTACATCTAGTGGAGAAGTTTATGCTACACTTTCTTCTGATGGATTAGATAAAGGGATCTGGTATTCATTAGATGGACAAAACTGGACAAATATTACGGATTCTTTGTTTCCACCAACATATGGGAGAATTGCAATTGGTGTAAATCCTAGCAATGAGAATGAAGTTTACTTCCTTGCTGCTGAAACTGATAATTACGGACAACAAACTGATGTTTTCTTTAATGGTGAAACTTGGACATCTCTTTGGAGGTATGATTCCTCAGATAGTTCTTGGGTTAATCTTTCATCAAATATACCTGCTAATCAATCAACTTCTTTTGATAATTTTAATGCTCAAGGGGGTTATGATTTGCTAGTTAAGGTTCATCCGACTGATCCTAATACAGTTTACATTGGAGGAACTAACCTTTGGCGCTCTTCTGATGGATTTACAACACCTAATAATACTATGATAATTGGAGGGTATTTTATAGGTTCAGAAGAGGGAGATGGGAATTGGGGCGTTTATCCTAATCATCATCCTGATCAGCACGATTTACTCTTCTTACCTTCTGATGCTAATGTGATATTATCTGCTACTGATGGTGGAGTATATAAATCCAATGATACGTTTGCAGATACGGTGGAGTGGACTTCATTAAATAACGGATATTATACATCTCAGCTTTATGGTGTTAGTATCAGTAGAAATGCAAATTCTGATGTTATGCATGGAGGTTTTCAGGATAATGGAAACTTTGTAACTTTTGATCCTAGCGTACAGGCCATCTGGAATATGCCTTTTAATGGTGATGGTTGCTTTGGAGGTATTGCTGATAATGAGGAAGATTTTTACCTTACAATACAAAGAGGAGTGATGTACAAAATGAAGTTAGATAATAATGGTGAGCGATTGGCTTTCAACCGTATGGACCCTATATCAGTTGATAGTAATGATTATATGTTTATCAATCCTTTAGTAATGGATAAGAACTCTGATATTTTATATATGGCTGCTGGAAATAAACTTTGGAGGAATAATGATATAGTAAATATTCCATATAACAATTCACATGCTAAAAATGATTTTGGGTGGGAGATGTTCTCAGATACTATACCTAATCCTACTATGATAATTACTACTATTGAAACATCAGTTAATCCTGCAAATGTGGTGTATTTAGGTACTAAGTACAAAAAGATATTCCGAATTGATAATGCACATGCTGGAGATCCTGCAATTGTTGAGCTTCCTTATCCATTAACAGGTTCTAATTCTTATGTGTACGATATAGCAGTAAATCCAGATAATGCTGATGAAGTGATGATAGTGTATTCTAACTATTCAGTTTATTCACTTTTTCATAGTATGGATGGAGGGCAAAGCTGGAATAAAATTGCTGGAAACTTGGAGCAAAACCCTAGTGGAAGTGGAAATGGTCCTTCTTGCCGTACAGCAAAGATTATTCCTTTAGACAATAGTACTTTGTATTTAGTTGGTACTTCAGTTGGACTTTTTGGCACAGCAACTCTAGATGATAATAATACCGTTTGGGAGCAAGTGGGAGCTACTGAAATTGGGGCTGTAGTTGTTGAGTTCTTAGAATACAGAGAGAATGATGGACTGTTAGTTGTAGCTACCCATGGAAATGGAATTTATCAAACTAACCTTACTTCAATTGGGGATGTATTATCAACTGATAATATTACAGCTGATGTTAATTTAAAAGTATTTCCTAATCCTGTAGTTGATAGAGTATCTTTAGTAATTACTATTGATAAAATTGCAGATGCAAAAGTTATAATTTATGATGAATTGGGTAGAAAAGTAGGACAGGAGCACAATCAGAAATTATACTTTGGAACTAATGCTATACAGTTAAATATTAAAGATTATAAATCTGGCATTTATTTTGTAAGTTTGACTATTGACAATAAGTCTATTACAAAACAAATAATAAAAAAATAATAATATGAAGAAACTAATCATTTTACTTTTACTAGGAACTTTCCTTTTTTCTTCTTGTGGTACTACTAACAAAAAATGTGATGGAGGAAAGAAGATAAAAACACAAATGTGGTAATGAAAAAGATATTTGTAATATTTATAATGTTGCCATTATTCACTTTGGCACAAAAAACATATGTACCTGATGATGCTTTTGAACAAGCACTTATTAATCTTGATTTAGATGATGTTTTTGATGACAGTGTTTATACTTCAGCAATTGATACAGTACAAATATTGTACTTATCTAATGCAGGAATTACTGACTTAAAAGGAATTGAAGACTTTACTACACTTACTGATTTATTCTGTCATGACAATCAGCTTGTTGAGTTAGATTTAAGTAATAACCCTAACCTATTTGAGTTAAATTGCAGAAACAATCTGCTTACTAGCTTAGATGTTCGTAATGGAAATAACTTAGGCTTATGGTATTTCACAGCTACCTTTAATCCTGATTTATATTGTATAGATGTAGATGAAGTAGCTAATGCTAATGCTAATTGGGAAAAAGACAGTGGTTGTGCTTTTAGTACAGATTGTTTTCCTTCATCTATACAAAATTATACTTCAAATAAGAAAATAATTAAAGTTTTGGATGTACTTGGTAGAAGTGTAACACCAAAACTAAATATGACTTTTTTTTATATTTATGATGACGGCACAACTGAGAAAAAATTAATTATTAAATAATATGAGAAAGATTTTACTTTTACTATACATCCCATTTGATGGAATCACAAACCGATTACGAATTAGAGTTTAACAGTGCTACAATTAAAAAGTATATGAAATACTATTTATAAGTTGGTAGTCTGTTTCAGTAATTCCTTCTGCAGGCACACTGTCATAATTAAAAGTAGAGTTAATGCTCAATAAAAAATAAGGGCTTAAATTTACTCTAAATGTAATGTTAGTTTTCCACCTGAAATCCCCTGTTTTTTCAATATTAGGCTGGTAATGATTAGTGGTACTTACTGTAACATTTTTGTTAAGTTTTATCATTAAATCAAAATTACTACTCATACGGTTTTGCAATATATTTTCACCCTCCAAAGGAATTTCATTTTCCCTTATTGCAGCTAGTCCTACACCAATTTTTCTATTATCTTCATCTGTAAAATTATAAGAAACACCAAGCCCACTTGTGTATCTGTTTTTTACAGACCTACTAATATCATACATATGTTGCAAGGTAATATTAGCATCTAATTTTTTGGCATCTAAAGCATATTTAAAATCCTGGGTTCCTTTATTCAACAGATCATCCTCCCCAGTTTTACTGATAAAAGAAATATTATTTCCTAAACTAAAATTGGACTTACCTATTTTATATTTTACTAAAAACATATTACTGAACTGAAAAGTGCTCTCCGTATTTTTAGTAAAGTTCAATCCTAAGTCAAAGTTACCACTAAATCCTTCCTTATCAGCAGGAAAAGAAGCCATGATTTGCGTACTGATAAACAGTAAACTAAGAACTTTAAGCATTCCCTAAGTCCTTAATTTTAGTTGCTAAAATTGCAATTTTTGACTTTGCGTCAGTCATTTTGTTTTTTTCATTTGCAACTACTGATTCAGGTGCATTATTTACAAAACGCTCATTGCTCAATTTTCCTTCAACCGACTTTAAGAATCCTTGAGTGTAGTTCAATTCCTTTTCTAGTTTTTCAATTTCTCCTGCTATGTCAATATTATTGCCTAGTGGAATAAAGTATTCGTTTGAGTTTACCATGAAAGAAAAAGCCCCACCTGGTTTTTCTTCAGTAGAATTAACACTGGTTAGGTTTCCTAATTTTGCAATAATAGCATCCAAATTAGACTCGGATTTTTGGTTGTCAATTACCAATAATTCCAATTGGTCCTTATTCTTAATATTTTGTTCTTTCCTTATTGTTCTGATTCCTGCAACTACCTCAGTGGTTTTTTCAAAGTCGGATAATAATTGCTCGTTTACATTTCCTGATTTTGGCCATTCTGCAACTATTATATCTTCTTTTCTATCATCAATTAAGTGCCATATCTCTTCCGAAAGGAAAGGCATAAACGGATGCAATAGTTTGAGTATCTTTTCTAGTTGCTCAATTGTTTTAGCATAAGTAAGGCTATCCATTGGGCTACCATAATTCGGTTTTACCATTTCTAGGTACCATGAACAGAAATCATCCCAAACCAACCTATAAGTTCCCATTAAGGCTTCCGAAATTCTGTATTTAATGTAAGATTCATCAATCTCATTAATGGTTTTACTAATTTTATTTTCAAACCAATCTATCGCTTGTTTTGCACTTTCTGGTTGCTCCACATCTGTAACTTCCCAACCTTTAATCAAACGGAAAGCATTCCATATTTTATTAGAAAAATTACGTCCCTGCTCGCATAATACTTCATCAAAAGGTAAGTCATTACCAGCAGGAGAGCAAAGCAACATTCCAACTCTTACTCCATCCGCACCATACTGATTCATAAGTGTTATAGGGTCAGGAGAATTTCCTAATGATTTACTCATTTTCCTACCTTTTTTATCTCTTACAATTCCTGTAAGATAAACATTTTTGAACGGTAATTCTTCTTTATATTCGTATCCTGCCATAATCATACGAGCCACCCAAAAGAAAAGAATTTCTGGGGCAGTTACTAAATCATTAGTAGGGTAGTAGTAGTTTATTTCTTCATTATCAGGATTACGAATTCCATCAAAAACTGATATTGGCCATAGCCAAGAAGAAAACCAAGTGTCCAATACATCTACATCTTGGCGTAAATCCTCCATAGTTACTGATGGCTTTTCTTTTTGTGCTAATGTCAATGCTTCCTCTTTGCTTTCAGCCACAACATATTTATTACTTTCATAAAAATAAGCAGGAATTTGTTGTCCCCACCAAAGCTGACGAGAAACACACCAATCTTTAATGTTTTCCATCCAATAACGATAGGTGTTCTTGAATTTTGGAGGATGAAATTGTATGTCATCATTCATTACATGTTCCAAAGCAGGTTTTGAAAACTCCTCCATTTTACAGAACCATTGCATAGAAAGTTTTGGCTCAATTACAGCATCTGTTCTTTCTGAAAAACCAACTTTATTTTGATACTCTTCTGTTTTTACTAAATATCCTTTTGCTTTTAAATCAACTACTATTTCTTCTCTTACAACAAACCTATCTTTACCAATATATAATTCAGCTTCTTCACATAAAGTTCCATCATCATTTAGTATGTCAATTGATTCAAGTCCGTGCTTATCTCCCAATTTATAATCGTTAATATCATGTGCAGGAGTGATTTTAAGAGCTCCTGTACCAAATTCCATATCAACATACTCATCAAAGATGATAGGGATTACTCTATTCACTAAAGGTACAATTGCTTTTTTACCTTTAAGTTGAGTATATCTTTCATCATTAGGATTTACACAAATTGCAGTATCTCCAAGTATTGTTTCTGGCCTTGTAGTTGCAATAGTTAGTTTTTCGTCACTTCCTTCAATATCGTATTGTATATGATATAATTTTGAATTTACTTCCTTATGTATTACTTCTTCATCTGATAGAGCAGTTTGTGCAGAAGGGTCCCAATTTACCATTCTAACTCCTCTGTAAATTAGCCCTTTATTGTGTAAATCAACAAATACCTTTATTACAGATTCACTCATGTCATCATCCATAGTGAATTTTGTTCTGTCCCAATCACATGAAGCTCCAAGTTTTTTTAGTTGTTCTAAAATGATCCCACCATGTTTGTCCTTCCAATCAAAAGCATGAGACAAGAATTCATCTCTTGTTAAATCATTTTTTTGTATTCCTTCTGATGCAAGTTTTGCAACAACTTTTGCTTCAGTTGCAATTGACGCATGGTCGGTTCCAGGAACCCAACAAGCATTATATCCTTGCATTCTAGCTCTTCTAATCATTACATCTTGTAGCGTATTGTTTAGCATGTGTCCCATGTGTAAGACTCCAGTTACATTTGGTGGAGGTATTACAATAGTGTATGCTTCTCTTTCGTCAGGAGTAGAATTAAAATACCCTTTCCCCATCCAGTGTGCGTACCATTTATCTTCAGTAGTTAATGGGTTGTATGTTTTTGGAATGCTCATTATATCTTATTCTTTAGAAGTTCGCAAATTTACAAATTCTATTGTTCTAATGAATTCTTAAATAATCTTATTTGCATAAAGGAAATATTTTGTTAGATTTGCCGTTCATTATTTGAAAATAACCTTAAAAAGAAAAACTAAAAAATGAAAAAAGTAATTTTATCATTAGCATTAGTTGTAGGATTTACAACTGCAAATGCTCAGACAAAAGAAGCTCCAAAAACTCAAAATGCAGAAACTGCTGCTAAATCTACAATTGATTTCGTATCAAAAGTTGTTGATTATGGTACAATTGAGCACAATGCTGATGGAGAGAGAAAGTTTGTATTTACAAATAATGGTACGGAGCCATTAATCATTAAAAATGCTAAAGGAAGTTGCGGTTGCACTGTTCCAACATGGCCAAGAGAGCCTATTGCTCCAGGTGAAACTGCTGAAATTGGTGTAAAATATGCAACTAATAGAGTTGGAGCTTTTACTAAAACAATTACTTTAACGACTAATGCTAGTAAAAAGCCAGTTATTCTAACTGTTAAGGGTAAGGTTAACCCAGCTGAGAAACCAACTGATGCTCCTGAGAAAAAGAAAGGAGGAGCTCCATTGGAGAAAAAATAATATAATTCAAAAAATATTACGACATTTTCACCCCCAATTTAGGGGGTGTTTTTTTTATAAAATTTACAACTATGCCAAAAATCTCAAATAAAGGAATTTCAATGCCAGAATCACCAATTAGAAAATTGGTTCCCTTTGCTGAAAAAGCAAAAAAAGCAGGCAAAAAAGTTTATCATCTTAATATTGGACAACCAGATATTAAAACTCCAGAAGTTGCTTTAAAAGCGATTCATGATTTTTCTAATAAAGTTGTAGAATACTCTCATTCAGCAGGTTTTGAAACCTACCGTAAAGGCTTAGCATCTTACTATAATAATTTAGGGATAGTAGTTGATCAAAATGATATTATTGTAACAACTGGAGGTTCGGAAGCGCTTTTATTTACATTAAATTCTTGTTTGGATTCTGGTGATGAAATTATAATCCCTGAACCATTTTATGCTAATTATAATGGATTTTCCACTTCAGCAGGTGTAACTGTAAAACCAATTGCTACTACAATTGAAAATGGTTTTGCACTTCCTAAAATTGAAGAATTTGAGAAGTTAATTACTACTAATACAAAAGCAATCCTTATCTGTAACCCTGGCAACCCTACAGGATATTTATATTCAAAAGAAGAGTTAGAAACTCTTAAAAATATCGTTTTAAAACATGATTTATTCCTTATTGCAGATGAAGTGTATAGAGAATTTGCATATGATGGAAATTTACATCATTCAGTATTAAATATTGAAGGGTTAGAAAATAACTCTATTGTAATTGATTCTACATCAAAAAGATATAGCATGTGTGGAATTAGAGTTGGTTGTGTTGTATCTAAGAACAAAGAATTTATGGCTACAGCTATGAAGTTTGCGCAAGCAAGGTTGTCTCCTCCAACATTCGGACAAATTGCTGGAGAAGCAGCCTTACAAACAGATGCTTCCTATTTTAATGAGGTAAGTGCAGAATATGTTAATAGAAGAGATGTGCTGATTGAAGGTTTAAATAATATTGAAGGGGTAATTTGCCCAAAACCAAAGGGAGCATTCTATGCAATTGCACAGCTTCCTATTGATGATGCTGATAAGTTTGCTCAGTGGTTATTGGAAGATTTTGATTTAAATGGAGAAACAATTATGGTTGCCCCAGCTGCAGGTTTTTATTCTACTCCAAATACGGGAATTAATCAAGTAAGGATTGCTTATGTACTAAATGTTGGTGCGTTACAATCTGCAATTAATATTTTGGAAGCTGCTCTTAAGGTTTATCCTGGAAGAATGTAAAGTTTACCCACCAACTCTTTTATAATTATAGCCTTCTTTTTCAAGTATTTCCATTACTTTATCTCTTACAAGCCCTTGAATAATTATTTCACCATTCTTGGTACTTCCTCCTACACCACATTTTACTTTAAGTATTTTTGCAAGGGATTTTAAATCATCAGTAGTTCCAAAAAAATCTTTAATAATAACTACAACTTTACCTGCTCTATGTTTATCAATACAGACTTTTAGATTTTGTTGATTATTAGGAATCGTTTCCATCTCATTATCCTCATATTCATATTCAAAATCTGCATTAGTTGAGTACATTACTCCTTTTTTATTTTTCTTATTTCTCCCCATATGGCATAAATACTTTTAAAGTTTTAGGCTTTACTTTGATTGTTATTAGATTCTTGCATTCAAGTGGCTCTCCATCTAAATGAATAATATTATTTTTACTATTGATGATCATTTCGTTAGTTTGAATGATTTCAACATATTTAGAAAGATGAACTTTCCCTTTTGATACTTGATACAAGATAAAAGGAATTTTCCATTTTGGCATCTCCTTGACAATCACAAAATCAATTAATCCATCAGAAGCATTTGCTTTTGGAGCAATGCAAAAATCATTTCCATATTGACTTGCATTTGCAAAGGCTATCAAATTAGCCTTTACTTCCTTACTCTTCCCATTATAATTTAATTTATAGTCTTTCGCTTTATATGTAAAAATCTCATTCTTAATGAGCTTTAAATAGTTTAAAAAACCCCTTTCTTTTAAATCAGAAAACAGATGGGCAATATGCGCATCAAAACCAATTCCTGAAACATTTACAAAAGGAATATTATTAGCCGTACACGAATCAATTACTGATATTGTACAAGAATTTAATTGCAAAATAGCTTTTGTAATATCTTTTTTCATTCCAAAATGAAATGCAAATCCATTACCAGATCCACACGGAATAACTCCTAATGCAGTTTTGCTCCCAATAATTGCTTTTGCACATTCATTTACTGTTCCATCTCCACCAACCGCAATTACTACATCAATTTTTTCATCAACAGCTATTTGACTCAGTCTTGTAGCATCCCCACTGTTATTTGTAAATACTGCATCATATTCAAAATTAGTATATTCTTCAATGACCGCTTCTATTCCCCTATGCTTTCCTGTGCCAGATATTGGGTTGACAATAAATCTAATTTTCATAATTCAATTTATTGTTTATCATTCTTTCATTGTAGGTTTGTTTGATAGATTTTAAGAGTAAAATATTATTCTTGTTATTTCCAATTTCTTTACTGAAATTTTTATCGGAGTAACTTTTATATTTTTCTTCCTTATTTGTAATTATTCCAGATGGAGTAATTAATCTGTATTGATTGTAAAGTTTACTGATCGCCCAATTATGGTTACTAAACATTGATTTACCAAAGCAAAAATACTTGTTATTATAACTGATTAATTCTAATAATGTCGGCATAATATCAATTTGCTGAACAATATTATTGTTTAGCCCACTAATAGAACTATCTCCTGAGAAGATAATTAGTGGAATTTCTATTCTTGCAGTTTTGTGTTTATATTTTTCTGAAAACCGAACACTTGATGTGTGATCAGCAGTGATAATAAAAATCGTATTTTTAAACCAAACTTCTTCTTTTGAATTTTTAAAGAACTGTGATAAAGAAAAGTCAGTATATTGTACAGTTTCTCTAATTCCAATTTTCTCAAAATCATGTTTATAATCAGACGGCAGTGTGTAAGGAGGATGAGAACTTAAAGTAAATAGTGTGCTGAAAAATGGTTCTTTTTTTTGATTTAAACCATCATAGAAATACTGCATAAAAGGCTCATCATAGATACCCCAACTCCCATCAAAATCAAAATTATTATCATACTCTTCCATTCCAAAATAATCTGTAAATCCAGCTTTTTTACTAAAACTGTAAAAACCCATTGTCCCTCTACTTCCTCCATGGTAGAATGAAGTATTGTAGCCTTCTTTATTTAAAAGTGAGGCTAAGCTTCCAAACTTATTTTGAGCATATTGTGAGGTAATAAAAGGGTTGTTCATCAGAGTAGGAATAGATGCAGTAATTGCAGGAAGTGCTTCAATGGACTTAAATCCATTAGCATAAGCATTATTGAAAACCAATCCATATTGCATTAAACTATCTAAAAATGGGGTGTATCCATTTCCATTATTATAAAACCCAACAAATTCTTTAGAATAACTTTCCAAGATCAGTATCACTATATTCTTTTTGTTTAATGCTTCTACATTTCCACTATGTATAGGAGAATAGATTTTATTTAGTCTTTCGTTATTAAAATAATTATACGGTTTTAATCCTTTATTTTTAAATGAGTGCAGAATACTAAAAGGAGTATTTAAGATAAGAGATGCGTTCTGTGAGCCACTTAATTCTCCTGCATTTATTGATTTTATTGGTTTTAACTGCAACCCACCTCTTGCTCCAATAATAAAAATAGCAGCACCAATTAAAATAGAAAAAACTACATTCAGTGTTGATTTAATATTAAATCTAATTTTACTTTTTGGGATAGATTTTATTTTAAATAACAACCATACTTGAATAAAAGAAAAAAGAGTAATTAACCAATAGTCTTTTAAGTATTGAGGAATAATATTCTTTGCATCACTTCCTAGTTGTATTAGCTGAAAGAAATCAGTTGTTGTTCTTTTTTGAGTAAATTTAAAATACTCAATATCCATATTATTAAGTATAATAAATGGAATATTAACAGCATAGAAAATCCAATTTGTTACTTTTCGATAATATTTATTTTCTTTATAATTATGTGGTAAAATTATAAGTAAGAAAATCGGGATGTTAATATAAACTAATGCTGAAATATCAAAGCGCAAACCTTCAATAAATTCTAAAATAGTAGCACTAGTAAAACTATCAATATTATTAAAGTAAAAGTAAACTCTACTAGCAGTATACATTCCTAAAAGAATAGATATTCTTTTCAAATATGTTTGCAAATATTTCATCTAACTACAATCGCAATTATTATCGTTACAATTATCTTTCTTTGTAAATTTAGTTACTAAATAATACAATGCATAACCTACAATAATTAAGACAATTATTTCTTGCCAATTCATCTATTAAATTTTTAACAAAGTAAAGAAAATATTGAGTAGTTTTGGCACCAAATTAAAATGAAAGATGCAGTTTAACAGAAAATCCATTTCAGACAAAGAATTAGTTGATTTATATAAGTCAATAATAAAACCAAGATTAGTAGAGGAGAAGATGATGATTCTCTTAAGGCAAGGTAAAATTTCTAAATGGTTTTCAGGTATTGGGCAAGAAGCAATATCTGTTGGAGTAACATCTGCACTGGATTTGGATGAATACATCTTGCCAATGCACAGAAATCTAGGTGTTTTTACAGGAAAAAATATTTCTTTACAAAGATTATTTTCTCAATTCCAAGGAAAAGCTAATGGATTTACTAAGGGTAGAGATCGATCTTTTCATTTTGGAACAAAAGAGCATCATATAGTAGGGATGATTTCTCATTTAGGACCCCAGTTAGGTGTTGCTGATGGAATTGCTTTAGCTAATAAATTAAAAGATAATAAAAAAACAACAGCTGTTTTTACTGGTGATGGAGGAGCAAGTGAAGGTGATTTTCATGAGGCTTTAAATGTTGCGGCAGTATGGGATTTGCCAGTAATTTTTGTAATTGAAAATAATGGTTACGGACTTTCAACACCTAGTTATGAACAGTTTAGGTGCAAGAAATTTGCTGACAAGGGAATTGGATACGGCATTGATGCATATACTATTGATGGAAATAATATTCTAGAAGTTTACTCAGCAGTAAAAAATTTAAAAAATCAGATTACTGAAAATCCAAAACCTATTATTTTGGAATGTATGACTTTCAGAATGAGAGGTCACGAAGAAGCATCTGGAACTAAATATATTCCTAAAGAATTGATGGAGCAATGGGGGAAATTAGATCCTGTTGAAAATTATGAAGCATTTTTATTGAAAGAAAAAGTAATTTCAGAATCAGATATTGAGAACTTTAAGAAAGATATTAAATCAGAAATAAATAATGCTTGGAAATTAGCTGAAGAAGAGCCAAAAATAGCATCAACAGCTGAAAAAGAACTTGCAGATATTTACCGAAATTTCACTCCAGAGGTCATCAATCCTTCTAATAATAAAGCTGAAAAAAGATTAATTGATGCAGTTTCTGATGGATTGAGACAATCCATGCAAAAACATGATAATCTTATAATTATGGGTCAAGACATTGCTGATTATGGGGGTGTTTTTAAGATTACTGATGGCTTTATGAATGAGTTTGGAAAAGACAGAGTCCGTAATACTCCAATTTGTGAATCTGCTATTGTTAGTGCTGCTTTAGGATTGTCAATTAATGGCTACAAAGCTGTAATGGAAATGCAGTTTGCTGATTTTGTTACCTCTGGATTTAATCCGATAATAAATAACCTTGCAAAAACCCATTACAGATGGGGGGAAAATGTTGATGTTGTTGTTCGTATGCCTACAGGTGCTGGTGTTGGTGCGGGACCATTTCATTCTCAATCTAATGAGGCCTGGTTTACTCATACACCAGGGTTAAAAGTGGTTTATCCTGCTTTTCCTGAAGATGCAAAAGGTCTGCTAAATGCATCAATAAACGATCCTAATCCAGTAATGTTTTTTGAACATAAAGCACTTTACAGAAGCTTAAGTGGAAATGTTTCTAATGATTATTTTACTACTGAAATTGGTAAGGCAAACCTTTTAAAAGAAGGAAATAATGTAAGTATTATTACTTACGGAATGGGGGTTCATTGGGCTTTAGATGTCCTTAAAAATAATCCAGATATTTCTGCCGATTTAGTAGATTTAAGAACGCTTGTTCCTTTGGATAAAGGAATGGTGTTAAATTCTGTTAAAAAGACAGGAAAAGCAATTGTTTTGCATGAAGACTGTATGATTGGTGGATTTGGTGCTGATTTAGCTTCTATAATTTCAGATGAATGTTTTGAGTTTTTAGATGCTCCTGTAAAGCGATCAGCATCAATGGATACACCGGTTCCTTTTGCAATTGATTTAGAAGATGCATTCTTAGCTAAAAAACGTTTTGAATCACAATTAAAAGAGCTTTTAACTTACTAGAACTTTAGCTTTTTTACTAATCTACCACTAATTTGAGAAAAAAAAACGTTATTTGTATCTTAAAAAAGTTATTTTAATGAAAAACTATTCAATTGTAAATCAAAATTATGCAATTTATATTTTGCTATTTATTTTTACTTTTTCCTCATGTATTACTAATCGTGACCTAGAGTATATTAGATCATCAAAAGAAATAAAAAATGCAAAAGTTAATAAGCAGGATTACAATTTGCAAATTGGAGATTTGATATCAATTCAAATTAGCACTTCTACAGAACAGCAGCATGATTTTTTTAATAACGAAAATTTAGCAAATTCTCAATTAATGATGCAAAACCCTTATCTCTATGGTTATATTATTAAAAAGGATGGAAATCTTGATTTACCTTCATTTGGCAAGGTTAGGGCAGAAGGATTTACTTTAGAAGAGCTAGAAAGTGTAATAAGAAAAATTGCAGAATCTTACTTTGAAAGTCCAATTGTAAAATTAAATATCATCAACTTTGAAATCAGCATACTTGGTGAGGTAAATAATCCAGGAACATATAAGATTATTGATCCTGAAGTAAATATACTTTACGCATTAAGTTTATCTGGTGACATGACTCAATTTGGAAACAGAAGAAAAGTTAAAGTTATCAGAAACGAAAATGATTTGAACAGAGTTTTTTATGTTGATTTAACTAAAAAGGGAGTATTGAATAATGCTGATTTTATGCTTCAACCGCATGACATTATTTATGTTTCACCAATTAGGAAAAAATTCTATGCCTTTAATAACATTGGTAATATTGTATCAATGTCATTATCAGCAGTAACATTGTTTCTATTAATCAATAATAATTAAGAAAATGGCAAATCAATTAGATGAAATTATAGATTTAAGACATTTGTTTTATAAGGTAGTTAAGAATTGGCCACTTTTTGTTGTGGCTTTATTGCTTTCTTTTTCTTTCGCTTTTGCTTACGTTAGATATACGCATGAGCTATATAATGTTGAAACTTCTTTCCTTATTAAAGAA
Source organism: uncultured Flavobacteriales bacterium (assembly GCA_905478765.1). Lineage (GTDB taxonomy): Bacteria > Bacteroidota > Bacteroidia > Flavobacteriales > BACL11 > UWMA-0277. The sequence continues at coordinate 141,740 of CAJQJY010000003.1, read as the reverse complement.
GACAGTGCTATGCCAACTGCTTCCGATTTGTTATACGAAAACATGTCGTCAAATAATGTAAGTTTAGAAAATAAAGAATTAACGTTAACATCATACCCTTTAGTTCATAAAACTTTAAAAGATTTAAGATTTGATATTGGATATTGTATTGTTGGAAATATTAAAGTTTCAGAAACATTTCATGCTCCAATACTTTTAAATTGTAAATCTACTAAGAAACTTTATGGAAAATCAATTGAGATAGAAATCATCAATGAAAATAGTTTTCTGATGACAGATGAAGAAAACAGTGAAGAAAGGACTTATAATTTTGATGAAGAATTTATTTTTCATGATTCTAAAATGAGTGTAAGTATTAACACTGATTTTCAATTTGATGCTGAAATGGAACTTCCTAAGTCAATTGTTAAATTTTATAACTTAAAATATCTTACTCAATCTTATCAAAAGAAGATAATTATATCACAAAAGGATAAAGAATCTACAGTTTTAAATATTTCTATTTTATCTAAAGATCAACTAAAGGGAGTTGCATTCTTAAATCAACTTACTTATAACTACATACAAAAGGAAATTGAAGAAAAGAATATAGCTTCAAATAATACTGTGAAATTTATAAATGATCAGCTTATTGAAATGAGTGATTCGTTAGCTCTTATTGAACAGCAAATTCAGGAATTTAAGAATAATAATAAAGTAATTGACTTAAGTTTAAAGGCTCAAAGTATATATACAAATATTGTAACACTAGAAACTGAATTAGCAAAAAGTAAAACTTTAAATAGCTATTATGACTACTTATCAGGGTACTTACTAAAAGGATCTAATCTTGAAGGCATTAGTATTCCATCCTCTTTTGGTGTTAACAATCTTTCTTTAAACACTCTAATAAAACAATTAGTTGAAATTCAGATTAAAAAGAATATACTAATTGATGGTGGGCAAGTAAATAATCCTGCAATAAAACAATACGAAAGACAAACAAAACAGCTAGTTTTAAATTTAAAAGAAGCTATAAAAACTTCAAAAAGTGCAAATAATATATTGATTACTGATTATAATTCTAGAATAAGCAAGATGGAAATTTCTTTAGGCAATATTCCTAAAGTAGAAAGGGAACTTTTTAGTATTGAGAGATTACAGTCAATCAGTGAGAATATTTATATTTTCTTATTAAAGAAAAGGGCAGAAGCGAAAATCACTTCTTCTTCTAATGTTGCTGATAGTCAGGTGCTTGAGCCTGCAATGTACTTTAAAAAAAATCCAGTTAGCCCAGATAAAAATACAAGTTACTTGATAGCATTATTATCTGGTCTTCTATTACCAATAGCGTACATGTTCTTTTCTGAGTTAATAAAAGACACAATTATTACACGAACTGATTTAGAGAATTCTACTACAATTCCGATTTTAGGTATGATTGGGGGCAATGATAGTGCACATAATTTGCTCTCTAAGCAAAATCCAAAATCTCCTGTTTTTGAGGGATTTAGAGCTTTACGTTCTAATTTAAATTTCTTTAATACTGATACTGACAAAAAAGTTTATCTAGTTACTTCATCAATTAGTGGTGAAGGGAAAACATATATTGCCTCAAACTTAGCTATTGTTTATGCAAAATCGGGTAGAAAAACTTTAGTAGTTGGAGCCGATTTAAGAAGGCCACGATTATATAATGATTTTTCTTTGACAAATGATTTAGGAATGACTAATCATATATTTGGGGACAAGTCATTAAATGAGGTGATTATAAAATCTGATGTTGAAAATTTAGATGTTTTAATTTCAGGCCCCGTGCCAGCTAACCCTTCTGATGCTTTACTTAATGAAAAATTCAAGATAATGTTAGCTTCCTTAAAAGAACAATATGATATTATTATCTTGGATACTCCTCCATTAGGATTGGTTGCAGATGCTTTGACTCTAATGCAATATTCTGATATTAATTTGTACGTGGTAAGACAGAATTATTCACAAAAAGGTATTTTATCATATGTAAATGATTTGTTTTTGAAAAATAGAGTAGGCGATATACAAATTGTATTTAATGATGTTAAAGAAGGGAGTGGTGCCTACGGATATGGATACGGATATGGATATGGATATGGATATGGATATGGATATACTAATAATTCAGAGTATTTTGCTGATAGCGAAAAGATATAACAATGAAAAGTAAATATATTAATCCAAAAGTGATTGCTGAAATTGGCTGTAACCATAAAGGAAAAATAGATATAGCAAAGCAGTTATTAAAAGTGGCTTCAGAAAGTGGAGTTGAAGTCGCTAAATTTCAAAAAAGAAATAATAAAGAATTATTGACAGAGGAGCAATATAATGCTCCTCACCCTAACCCTATAAATTCCTATGGAGATACTTATGGAGCTCATAGAGAAATCTTGGAATTTAATATAAATCAGCATAAGGAATTGAAAGAATATGCTGAAAGTTTAGGACTTGTTTACTCTACCTCTGTTTGGGATACCACTTCTGCAAAGGAGATAAGTAACTTAAATCCTGAATTAATAAAAGTTCCATCAGCATGCAACAATCATTTCGATATGCTAAAGGTTTTAAGAGATAATTATAAAGGAGAAGTTCATATTTCATTAGGAATGACAACTAAAGATGAAGAAGAGCAAATAGTTTCATTCTTTGAAGAAAAAAATCAAGGTAATAGATTAGTAATTTATTCTTGTACATCTGGGTATCCTGTTCCTTTTGAAGATGTTTGTTTGTTAGAAATCATTAGAATTAAAGATAAGTATGAAGATAGAGTTAAAGCAATTGGTTTTTCGGGACATCATTTAGGGATTGCGATTGATATTGCAGCTTATGTACTTGGAGCTGAATGGGTTGAAAGACATTTTACTTTAGATAGAACTTGGAAAGGAACGGATCATTCAGCATCCTTAGAACCTTCAGGACTTAAAAAGTTATCTAGAAATTTAAAAGCTACACATAAATCATTAACTCACAAACAATCAGAAATTTTAGGAATTGAACAAGTTCAAAGAGATAAACTAAAATACAAAATAAATTAATGAGTATAATTGCATTTATTCCAGCAAGAGGAGGCAGTAAATCTATTCCAGAAAAAAATATAAAATCTTTTTGTGGAAAACCTCTAATTTATTGGAATTTAAAAGAATTACAAAAATCAGAAGTAGATAAAGTAATTGTTGCAACTGATTCTGAAAAGATTAAATCAGTAGTAAATTCTTTTGGATTTTCAAAAGTTAATGTTTACGACAGACAAGAAGAAAATTCTAAAGATTCATCTTCTACTGAATCGGTAATGTTAGAATATATAAATAAAATAGATCTATCAGAATCAGAAACTTTTTTATTGGTGCAAGCTACTTCACCATTTACTCAGAAAAATCATTTTAATGAAGGTTTAGAATTATTTAAAAAACATGATACTGTTCTGAGTTGCTGTTTGTCAAAAAGATTTTCTTGGAGAAATGGAAAATCCCTTAACTACGATGTATGCAACAGACCAAGAAGACAAGATTTTGAAGGTACTTTAATTGAAAATGGTGCTTTTTATATTTCTTCTGTTGCAGATATAAAAAAGACAAATAATAGAATTTCGGGAGATATTGCAACTTATAAAATGCCAGAATTTACTTATACTGAAATTGATGAGCCAGAAGATTGGATTGTTGCTGAATCATTAATGAAAAAGTTTATATTGAAAGATAAAACACCAAAATTTTCAAAGATTAAAATCTTCTTATCTGATGTAGATGGTGTATTAACAGATGCAGGAATGTACTACACTGAAAATGGAGATGAGTTTAAAAAGTTCTGTACATATGACGGAATGGGGTTTCAGCTGTTACAAAAAAAGGGTATTAAAGTAGGAATACTTACAACAGAAAATAGAGATTTAAATAGAAGAAGAGCAAAGAAACTTGGTTTAGATTTTGATTTTCATGGCGCAAAGGATAAATTACAAATTGTAAAAGATTTATGTGAGAAAGAAAAAATTTCCCTAGATGAAATTGCATATATTGGTGATGATGTGAATTGTTTTGAAATCCTATCATATGCAGGAGTTTCTGCTTGCCCAATGAATGCAGTTTCTAAAATTAAATCTATTCCAAATATTATTCAACTAAAAAGTAATGGAGGTGATGGTGTTGTTAGAGAGTTTGTGGAATTAATACTTTCATAAAATGAAATTTTGGAGGGATATAAAGGATTTTATACTTTCTTATTATTATCCCAAAAACCAATATTTTATAGTGTCTTTTCCAAAAACTGGCCGTACTTGGCTTAATTACATGCTAAAACAAATGGTTCAGCAAAGTAATCATCCACTAAAAGACAATGAAAATTTTATATTTAACGAACATGATAATTCTGAGATAATTATTGAAAATGGGACAAGAAACAACCCTCTTGATCTTTTTAAATTTACTTCAAGATATATATACAGGAGAGGAAAAGTTTTATTTTTAGTGAGAGACCCTAGAGATGTTGTTGTTTCTCATTTTCACCAGGTAACAAAAAGAGCAAAAAACCCGTTTGTTTTTAACTCAATTTCTGACTTTGTTAAAGATGATATTCTTGGTTTTAAACGAATTATACAATATTATAACCTCTGGTATTATCAAAAAGATGTTCCTAAAGACTTTTTATTAATTAAGTATGAAGATTTACTAAATCATGGAGTGGAAACTTTATCTGAAATTAATAAGTTTTTTAATATTGATATTTCTAAAGATAAAGTTAAGAAAATTTATTCTGAATCTACTGCAGATAAGATGAGAAAGAAAGAAAAAGAAAACAAGCTAGATGGTTTTGTTAGTTTTGGAAAAGATAGTAACAACTTAAAGGTAAGAAATGCGAAAATTGGAGGTTTTATAAATGAACTTTCAGAAGAAGATATTTTGTTTTGTAATAAGGAAATAAAATTGTTAAATAGTTATTATAATTACAAGATATGATAAGTTTATTTATTTCCTTTTTCTACTTTATAAAACTCTTTTTAAAGAAGCAAGAAATAGATGTTGTTTTCTATTATCCAAAACATTTTAATAGAGGAGTAGATTGTCAGAATTTATTCTTAAATCCACTATTTGAAAGTTGCAAGAAACATAATATTTCTTATTTAGTTTTTGAAGAGCCTGACAGAAAATCTGATAAGAAAAGGCATAAAAACAGTATTCCATTCGACTTTCCTTTTTATTTAATTATTCTTCTTAGAAAATTTGGTTTTAAAGACAAATATTCCGCAAATATCTTGTCATTTATTCTCCTTAGAAATCTAAAATTTAAGAATGTAATTGTTCTTTCTCAATCTATGATTGAATTTTTTAGAGGGTTAAATAAAGAAGCGGAAATATTTGATTTACAACACGGTATTATCTATTCGAATAAAGAAAGTTATATTTCAGATGGTAAAGCAAGTTCGAATATTTCAGATAATAATGTTCAGTTATTACTATTTGGGCACGGCTTTAAAGAAATTTTAGGTGTATCAGATAAAACAAATTATTATAAAAAAAACACTAATGTAATTGGAGTTGCAATATCAAAATATTTTCGACATTTTAACCCAAACAGATTAGTTTTAATTACGCTACAAATCACTGAAGATCATACTGAGAATCAAAATCAAGATATGTTAGATGAAATTATTAGAATAGTTGATTCTAATGAAAAACTAAATTTTTATATAAGAAATCATCCTAGGTTTAATAACTGTATTGATATTAGTGAATTAGAAAAGAAAACATATAAAGCTCCAGAAAGTTTAATGGAGTGTTTTGCACTTTGTTCTATTCATATTACATCATATTCTACAACTACTTTTGAGTGTGCAGAGTTTGGTATTCCAACGATTTTTCTTAAATCAATAAAGGAAGATTTTAATATGTTTGAAACAGATTTTAAGTATCCTTTTGATATTGAAATTCTAGATGTTATAAAGGATTATAATAATTACTCTGATGAAGTGATTAGTTGGAGGAAAAAATACTATTCTGATTATGATGAAGATAAATTTATATCATTATTAAAATGAGAAAAAAGATATTTTTAGGAGCTTATATAAATGTAATTAATGCGCAAAACATTAATTGTAAATCTATTGCATTTCATCTGGATAAAAATAAGTACTCGATAAAAACACTCGTTTTAGGAAATAAAAATCTTGAGAAATTAGATAATGTAAGTTTTATTAAAGTATCAAATATAGGATATAAAATTTCAAATTTATATGCATTTGTTAAAGGTGTGCTATGGGCTGATGTTTGTTATTTTCCAAAACATCAATCTACACCTAAACTTGCTTTAAAAATTGCTAATTTACTAAATAAGAAAACTTTCACTACTATTGAAGGAAATATGTGTGATACAAGCAAGAAAAGTATGATTGAGAGTTTTGGAACTTTAGAAAATATGAAAAGTCACTTCTCTATGATTCATAATGTTTTCGGAATAACACCACACTTAATTCTATCGTCTAATTGTGGTATTTTAATAAATAAGAACCCCCTTTTTCTTGGGGTTGATAAGAATAATTTTAAGAATAAAGGTGTTAAAAATAAAGTTGAGAATTTGGTTTTTATTGGAAGTCTTATAAAAAGAAAAAACCTTAACGATATTTTAGATTTAGCAAAATACTTTAAGAATATTACATTTAATATAATTGGAGATGGTCCCCTAAAAAACGAATTAGAAAAAAAATCAACAACTAATGTTATTTTTTTTGGAAAATTAAATTCTTATGATATTTCAAATCATTTACAGAATATGGACTTGCATATTTTATTATCTAGATCTGAAGGCTTTCCGAAAGTAATCTTAGAGACTGCATCATCAGGTATTCCATCAATATTGTATGATGATTATGGAGCAGATAGTTGGATAAACCATTCAGAAAATGGTTTTGTTGTTTCAACTTTTGCGGAAGTAAAAAGTACAATTGATAATCTGATTGAAAATCCTGATTTAATGATTAGAAATTCAAAAAATGTTTTAGAACTTGCTAAAAAATTTGATTGGAAAATAATTATAAAATCCTGGGAAAAAGTAATTGATAATTTAAAATGATAGAATATCTAAAAGATAAATATTATTGGTTTAAAACGTATAATAAACTAAATCTTTTACTAAAAGAAAGAGAAGATTCTATTCTTTTATTTGGTTATCCGAAAAGTGGAAACACTTGGTTCAGATTTTTAATATACAATTATTTAAACCTCCAAAATAATCCAGATTTAAAGTCTACAATTTCCTTTGATGCATTAAATATCCAACAAAATAATGTAATGGACAGAGGTACTGTTTTTTTACCCGAAAATAATTTTCCTCTTTTTTACAGGACTCATAAAATGTACAATAGAGCTTATACATTATTTAATAAAAAAATTTTCATTCACAGAAATCCTTTAGACACATTAGTTTCAGCTTATTATTTTTATAAAAACAGAGATATTCCATTTTCTGATGATCCAAAAAATTTAAGAGATAAGTTGATGGATATTGATTTTTATGTTTGTTATAAAATTGATTTTTGGATTAAGTATTTCAGAGTTTCATTGGAGAATATGGATATTGTTATCAATTATTCGGATTTAAAAAATGATGCAGAAAAAGAGCTTATCAAAACTGTAAATTTTTTAGGATGGAAATTAGACAACAATTTAATTAGAAAATCTGTTGGATTCTCATCATTTGATAAAGTGAAAAAGATGGGAAAAGAAAAAAATCAAAAATACGGAAATGGACCCAAAAATGGAAAGTTTAAAGGTGAATTTACTAGAAGTGGAGTAGAAGGTCAGTTTAATAGTGAATTAAAAAAAGAAACTATTGATCTGGTTTTGAAGAAATTTCCAAAGTTTAAAAATCTATACCCAAATTTAGTTGAATAATAAAGAAACATATCTGGTGATTACTCCATTCTTTCCTTCAGAAGATTCTTTTGTTGGAAGTTATGTTTATGACCAAATTAATGAGATTTGTAAACAATCTGAATTTCATATTGAAATTGTTAAATTGGTTTCATTTTTTTCTGCTGAAAAAGATTATATTTTTAAAGGATTTAGAGTGTCAGTTTTTAAAGTTCTTGATATTCCTTTTTTTATTTTCCCTGCAATATTTAATAGCTTCAATAAATTAAGACTTAAAAAATTTTTAAAGAGACAAAAAATAAATAGTGTTAAGTTTTCGCATTCTCATGTTACTTATCCTGCATCTTATTTGGTAGAAGATTTAGATTGTAAAAAAATTGTTCAACATCATGGATTAGATGTTTTACAATTGTTAAACGGAAGAAGTAGTTTTACTAAAAAAATACAAAAGAATTTCCTTATTAAAAATAGTCTAAATCATTTAAATAAAGCTGATTTGAATATTGGTGTCTCACAATTAGTTTTAGATAAATTGAATGATTTTAATGGTTATAGCCCAAAAAATGAATTAGTTCTGTATAATGGGGTGGATACATCTAAGTTTTATTATAAAGAAGTGAAGAAAAATGAAGTGTTTACTATTGGTTGTGTCGCAAATTTTTGGAAAGAGAAAGACCAAATCACTTTAATTAAAGCGGTAGAGGTACTCACAAAACATGAAATAAGAGTTTTATTAAGATTAATTGGAACTGGTCCAACATTAGAAAGTTGTAAGAGGTATGTTTTGCAGAATAACTTAGTAGATTCTATTGTCTTTGAAAATGAGATAAAACACGAGCAGTTAAATCAATTCTTTAACGAGATAGATTTGTTTGCACTTCCTTCATATTATGAAGCTTTAGGTTGTGTGTATTTAGAGTCTTGGGCAACAAAAACTCCTTTTATTTCGGTAAAAAAACAAGGAATTTCAGAAATAATACCAAAATTATATAAAGAAAAATCAGAAATTTTAAAGTCTGACTTTTTGAATCTGTCTCAAAAGTTAGTTTATTTTAAGAAGAATAAAACTAATTTTGAATTTGACAATAAATATGATATTAAAAACACAATATCTCTCTTTTTGAAACAAGATTTATTTAATGCTTAAATATTTATTCAATAAATATAAGACATGGAGGTTTGCAAAATCTCAAAAAAATAAAGTAAATATTGAAGGAACTTTGTTACACGCTTTCCATCAATCTAAAACTGTATTTATACATATACCTAAAACAGCAGGAGTATCTATTTTAAAGGCTATTTATGGAGAAGTATCATTAGAGAGTCATAGATCATATTTTTTTAATAAAGTGGCATTAAATATGAAGGATGATGTTTACTTTACATTTTCATTTATCAGAAATCCATTAGATAGGCTTTATTCTACATATAAGTTTTTACAAAAAGGAGGAATGAACAAATATGATGAGATTGCTTTTAAAAAACATTTATCTAGATTTACAGATTTTGAAGATTTTGTTATTAATGGATTAAACTCAAAATTAATTCAAGAAATAACTCATTTAAAGCCACAGCACGAATACATTTGTGATTACAGTGGAAAAATTTTAGTAGACTATATTGGTAGGTTTGAGAATTTAGAAGAACATATAAAGATTTTGTCCAATAAATTAAACAAAAAAATTATTTTACCACATTATAACAAAAATGTGAAAGAAAATGTTTCTTTTACTATATATACTACCGAAATGGTCAAAAAAGTAAAAAACATTTATAAAGATGACTTTGAGTTATTAGATTACAGATGTTAAAACTGATTATTAGACAAGCTAATTGGGGAATATTGGGTTCAATATTTGCTTTTGCTATTGGTTTTTTTGTTAAGATTTATGTAATTGATATTGTTGGTATTTCTAATTGGGGAAAATATGTTTCAGCACATACCTTTTCAACATTTATGGATGTCTTTCTGACTTTTGGAATTCCTGTAGTAATTGTAAAATTCTTTCCTGATTTATGGAAGGTAAATAAGCAATATGCACTTCAATTTTTATCAAAAATCCTTAAACTTTCAGTTGTTTTAAGTTTCATTCTAATTATAGCTCTATATTTTGTTTCTCCTCTTTTGGATAGATTTTTGTATACTAATATTGATGGGTTTTCATTAATACTTTTTCTAGTTGCTTTACATACTCCAATTTCAATATTTACTGGAATAATTACTGCATTATATAGATCAGTTTTAAAAATAAAAGAAATAATAATATATAGTACAGTGATAACTGTACCAATTCGTGCAATATTAGCTTTTATAATTTTTCAATACACAAACAATATTTTGTATTTTATTGGAATTGAACTTTTTACAACTTCTTTGTCATTATTACTTTTGTTCAGAAAGTTTAATAAGGACGAATTTAAACTATTTTATCATTCGGTAAATCCTGACTTTTTTTGGGACAATAAGATGATTTCCTATGGTAAAAAAATGTATGCCAATGCCATAGTTCACTTCTTTTCTGCACAGTCTTTACGAATTGTTTTAAGTATTGCTCTTCCTCCTTTAAAATTAGGTGTTTATAGTATATTATTAACAATTACTGGTGTCGCCATGTTTTTAATAAAAAATCTTAATCAGGTATTCGCTCCAGCAATTGCAAAATTGTATAAAGAAAAGAAAATAGATGAGCTAGATGAATTGTTTAAAAAAACAACTTTTATTGTAAATTTAATAACTCTTCCTTTTATGATTATTATAATAATTTTTGCAGATGAGATATTAGGGCTTTATGATAAATCAGGAGATTTATTAGCATACAAACCATATTTATTTGGTTTATTGATAGCAAGAATGATCTCTTTATTTGCAGGAAGTTCAGGAACATTTATGATTATGGCAGGATTGGAACAGAAGGAACTTAAATTGCAAACAATTAAGGCTGTATTAATAACTATTTTAGCAATAATTTTAGTTAATAAATTTGAATTGATTGCAATTGTCTCATTATTTATAGGATTTATGTTATTCATTAATATATCACAACTTTATTACATAAAACATAATATTAAGATATCTCCATTTAGCACAGATTTATTAAAATTAATCCTTTTATCCATTCCATTGCTTTATTTTTCTATAATAACTAATTATAATTTTAGTGTTTTAGAAATTATACTAACACCTGTACTGATATATTTGTTATTCTTTGTATTATTTATTAAACAAATAAAGGAAATAGTAAAGATTGTAAGATGATAAAGTGGCTATTTAAATATGGGGCGGTAATATTTCTGTTTAATACAGTACTTTTATCAATAAAAAGCACATTTGATTTGGGCAACCAAATTTTCCTAGCTATAATGGGAATATTTTCTATTTTTTTAATACTAAACCCAAAGCAGATAAAGATAGTAATTTTTCATAAAGCTTTTTCATTTCTATTGATTCTTAACATTCTAAACTTACTGTATTTTATATTATTTCATTCAGTTTCTGATATTGAAGCCATAAAATATTTACTTGCCAGGGCAATGCAGTTCTCAATTATCTCTATTTCAATATATTTTCATTTTGATTATTATAAATCACAATTTTTAAATCATATTTCTAGTTTAGTATTCTTTATTGTGATTTTAAGTTTATTATTTTATCCTAATGTTTTCTCTGGTAGATACGTGGGCATAATTTGGAATTCAAATATGTTGGCATCATTTATTGTTATTGCTTTTTCAATATTATTACTAAAAAATAATGATAATAGTTTAAAAGATTATATACTCTTATTTATTTTCTTAGTTATTGCGCTGGCAACAGGCTCAAGAGGTGCTCTAGTTGGTATTGCAATCTGCATTGGATTTAAGTACGGTTTTAGTTTAAGAAATATTGTATATTCATTAATAGCTTTTTCAATCTATATTATAGTTTCAAATATTAATCTAGACACTAGCTTAAATAGGTTCGCAGAACAAGGTATTTTTAACGATAGGATTGAACAAGCTTTTTTTGCAATTGAGAATATTAATAACAGTTTATTTTCAGGATATGGATTGGATGAATACTCTGGGCTACCAAAAGATATAAGTTTACCAAGCAGATTTAAAGGGCAAATAATGACATCACATAATGGATATCTTTCTATTTTTTTACAATATGGAGTTTTGTTTGGAGGATTTATACTAGGTTTAATTTTTGTTAAAGCATTTCAACTAATCTCATTTTTTAGGTTTAGTAATAAAACAGAAAAAGTATTTATCTTTATTATAATATATACGTTTGTATCTTCAATTTATGAAACATTAATTACGGGAATTAATGAATTTCACACTATCCTTTTTTGGCTCTCTTTAGCTTTCCTTTCTTATTCAAAGTTTAAAAAAGATTATGGAAATTAAAGTATTTAATAATAAAGAAAATATCCAACTTTTAAAAGTAGATTGGGAAATGCTTTTTGATAAAGGAAACTATTCTTTTTTTCAATCTTTTACCTATTGCTATAATTCGATTTTAAAGCAATCAAAACCATTCATTATTTGTTACTATGAAGATGGAAAATTAGTTGAAATATGGCCTCTAGAGCTGAAAAAAAATAAACTTATATTTATTAATGATACTCATGCGGATTTCTGTGATATTATTTCTGAAACAGATTCATTAACAATTATAAATTTTCTTAAAGAAAATAAGTTAGCAAGTCAATTAAGATTAAAGAACCTAAAAAAAGATAGTATTACTATTAAGAAGACAGGAAGTATAAAAGTTAAAGATGTTTCATTTATTCTAAATTATTCATTACTTAAACTTGAAAAATCTGATAATTTTCCTTCTAATTTTAATCACTTTGTGTATCGACAAAAAAGGCGGCTAAAACGGATTCTTAAGAAGTACAATCACAAAACTGTACTTTATGAAATTGAAAGTTCAAAATTTCCTATTCAGAAGATAAAAAAACTTAGAAAACAAATGATTGAATTAGAATTTAGAAATAATAATTTTCTAGATGAAGATTTAATTTCACTTATTGAAAAACTTTATACTTCAGGCAGTTTAATTGTTAATGAAGTTGTAGTGGATAATAATACCACAGCAATTTCATTTATCTTTAAAAAAAATTATTATTATTCTTTTTGGATTGATTTATTTAATGACCAAAAAATGATGAATTTAGTAAATAATACTGCTTTTATTAAAGAAATTACTAAGGAAAATTCTGCTTCATTCAATTTTGGGAGAGGAGATTATAGTTATAAAATTAAAAATTTTGGTCCTGAAGTTATTCCTTTATTTGAGTTAAATACATACAGTACAGAAGTTGAAAAATACCTATCTTTATTTTTAAAATCCGTTCAACTAGTTTTAAAGAAACTTTATAAAAAATTTAGATGAAAATATTCTGTTATTTTGTCGAGCCAGCATCTTACACGCTAGATTTAGCAAAGAATGTTTATGATAAAAATAAAATTGATTATTGTTTTATAAAATCTTATACTTTGGTTAAATCTAATTCAAAATCTAATAAAGAAATGCTTAGTGAGATTTCTATTTTTAATAAGATTAGGTTTATTTTAAAGATATTTAAAGAAAATAAGATGATTATTGTAAATGGCTATAATAACTATCCTTTTATACTGACCTTTATTTTAAATATTTTTTCTTGCAATAAAAGGTACGTTGCAATAGAATCTGATACTCAATTGCAAATCCCTACTAATCTAATAACAAGATTTATTAAGTGGATTTATTTGTCAATAATTTTTAAAAACAAATATGTTTTAGGTTTTTCTGGAGGGAGCAACTCGCATAAAGATCTTTTTAGGCACTATGGAATGGAAGATAATAGGATATTTTTAATGCCAATGATGGTTGATAATTCTAAATTTTATCAAAAGAATAAAGCTCTACCAGAAGTTTTCTGTTTTCTTTATGTTGGAAGACTTCATAAACATAAAAATGTTGAAGAACTTATTAAAGTATTTAAATCAAGATTTAGCACATTAAATGCTGTGCTCAGGATAGTTGGAGACGGAGAGGAAAAGAGATATTTGATAGAGAAGTATCAATCAGAAAAAGTAAAGTTTTTAGGAATGAAGTATACAGATGATCTTATTCAAGAAATTCAGAACGCATCATGTTTTGTTTGTCCTTCAATATTTGAGCCGTGGGGATTGGTTGTAAATGAAGCATTATCATCAGGATTACCTGTAATTGCAACTAAAGAGGTTGGAGCTACATTTGACTTAATAATTGGAAGAGAAACAGGCTATGTAGCAGCTGATATGCTTCAATTTGGAGAGTATATGGTTGAGGCATTTGATAATCCTAAAAAACTACAAGTTTTCTCTAAAAATGGATCTGATTTGATGCAAAATGTATGGAATTATGATTTCTATAATAATTGCTTAAATAATACAATAAATGAAGTTAAAAAATGGCACTAAGTACAAGAATAAGAATTTCAATAGTCAATTTTGCTTCACTTTTTTATTTTAAGAAAAAGAGTAAGGTAATTTTTTATCATGATATTCATTCTGATAAAAAGTATACTGAAATGTCAACTCCAATTGAGGTCTTTAAAAACCATATTCAAATTATCTTAGAAAATGGCTATGAGATTGTTGCTGAAATCACTAAGCCTATTGGACAAATAGAAATTTGTTTTGATGATGCATTTCTAGGTTTATTTAAAAATATCGAATTGATTAAAAAACTAAAAATTCCAATACAATTATTTGTAATTTCTTCGTACATAAACAAAAAGAATCATATTAATAAACAACAGTTGCTTGAATTTAATTATGATTCTCTTTTTACAATATCTTCTCATACTAAATCACATAAAATATTAAATGACATTTCTGAAGAAGAGATTAGAGGAGAGTTAAAAGATTCTAAACATGAATTAGAGAGCCTTTTAGGTTGTGAAGTTTCTTCAATTTGTTTTCCTGAAGGTGCATTTAATAATAGAGTTGTTCAAATAGCTAATTCCTTAAATTATAAAAAGCAGTACTCATGTATTCCAGGATTTTATTTCAATCAAGTTTTCCCTTCAGTAATAGGAAGAAGTTTAGTGCAGTTTGCAAATAAAACTGAGTTTGAATCAATTTTAAAAGGTGGAGATCATATTTTATCATTTTGGTATAAATATAAATATTATAAAAAATGAGAGTATGTTTAGTATCCTCTTCATTTTACCCTGCAACTTTTTATGGTGGTCCAATATCAGCTACATGGGATTTATCTAATAAATTAGCTCAAAATGATGTAGAAATCTATGTTTCAACAACTAACGCAAATGGATTAAATAGATTAGAAGTTGAAACCAATAGATACTTGAGAAAACAAGATAATTTTTTTGTAAAATATTATCATGAAGAGTTGATCAATAATTTTTCACTTTCTTTTTTCTTTGGTATTTTTAATGATATTAAAAAATCAGATGTAGTTTATATTCAATACCTTTTTCATTACACATCAATAATCTCATTAATTATTAGTGTATTTCAAACGAAAAAAATAATTGTTTGCCCAAGAGGAAGTTTAGGAGAATGGGGGTTACAATTTAAAAGGAAAAAATTTAAGAAATTATGGCTTTTTATATTTGTGAAACCATTTATAAAAGATGTAATTTTTCAAGCATCATCATATATTGAAAAGAAAGATATTATAAGAAAATATCCTAATGCAAATGTTGAAATTATAAATGATGGAGTCGATTTCAATGCCTTTCAAAATGCTGAAAAGAAATCAAGAATAGAAATTTTAAAAAAACATACTGAGATAGATTTTGACGAAATTTCAAACATCTTCTTTTCTATGGGTAGGCTACATAAAATTAAACAGTTTGATGTTTTAATAAATGCATTTGAAATCTATTTAGAAAAAGATAAAAATGCTAAACTGATTATAGCAGGAAGCGATGATGGAATGGGAAATCAACTAGAACAACAAATATTAGAATTAAAACTTAATAACTCAGTTTTTTTGATAGGACAAGTTGATTTTAAACACAAAAAAATACTCTTTTCAAATAGTGATTATTTTGTATTAGCATCTGAATTTGAAAGTTTTGGAATTGTAATTGCTGAGGCTCTAGCTTGTGGTAGGCCCTGTGTGGTTTCAAACAAAACTCCTTGGAAGCATTTAGAAATGAATAATTGTGGTATTTTAGTCGACAATGAAAAGGAAAGTATTGCTAATGGTTTCTCAGATATAATAAATAAAGATTTTGATAGTAATAAGATTAAAAACTATATAAAATCTAATTATGATTGGGAAATAATTGCAAGTGTATTTTTAAAAATTATTAAAAAAAAGTAGATGTATATTTTAGGAATTAATGCATATCATGGTGATTCATCCGCTTGTCTGTTAAAAGATGGTGTGGTATTATGTGCTTCAGAGGAAGAAAGATTCAGAAGAATTAAGCATTTTGCAGGCTTTCCTAGAGAAGCTATTAAATTTTGTTTGGAAGATGAAGGGATTTCTATTCATGATATAGATCATGTAACAATTTCAAGAGATCCTAAAGCTAATTTTTCAAAAAAAATTATTTATACACTTAAAAATTCAATTAGCATTTCTTCTATTTGGGATAGATTAATTAACTCAATAAAGGTTAGTTCTATTAAAGGTCAATTAGCAAAATTATTTGAGCTTAAAGAGTCTAATATTAAAGCAACTATTCATAATATTGAACACCATAGAAGTCATATCGCTTCATCTTTCTTTGCTTCTAGATTTGAGAAATCAGCTATTTTATCTATTGATGGATTTGGAGATTTCACTTCTACTATGTCTGCAATTGGCAATAGTAACAATTTTGAAGTTTTGGATGAAGTCAACTACCCACATTCCCTTGGTGTGTTTTACACAACTGTTACTCAGTTTTTAGGTTTTCCTAATTATGGAGATGAATATAAAGTAATGGGATTGGCTCCATATGGTGAGGCAAAATACTTGAAAGAACTTGAACAAATTCTTGAAATGACTGATGATGGATTTTTCAAGCTAAATAAGAAGTATTTCAAGCATTTTAAAGAAGGTGTTGAAATGGATGTGAAAGAAGGAAGCCCAACAGTTAAATCGTTATTTACTGATGAATGGAGTAAACTCTTAGGAAAAAATAGACTTAAGGGTGATAAATTAGATCAATGGCATATTGATTTAGCAACTTCAGTGCAGAGATTTACTGAAAAGGTGATTTTCCATATGCTTAATCACTTGCATAAGAAAACTGGTGCTGAAAATATTTGTATAGCTGGTGGAGTGGCTCAGAATTCAGTTGCAATTGGTAAGATCTTAGAAAACACTTCTTTTAAGAATATTTATATTCCCTCAGCAGGTCATGACGCAGGAACATGTGTAGGTTCTGCGCTGTACCTACATAATCAAATCTTAGAAAAAGAGAGACTTCCGGAAATTACTACAGCATATTTTGGATCAAAATCAAATCAAGATGAAATTACAGCTGTATTAGAAAAAGCAGAAGTAAGTTTTAAAATTTATTCTGATGAGGAATTGTTTGAGAAAGTATCAAATAAATTAGTTGAAGGAGGAGTTGTAGGTTGGTTTCAAGGCAGAGCAGAGTTTGGTGCTAGAGCCCTTGGACATAGATCAATAATTATGGATCCAAGAAGAACAGATGCTAAAGATTTGTTAAATGATAAAATTAAAAGAAGAGAAAGTTTTAGACCATTTGCTCCTTCAATCTTAAAAGAAGCTGTTGAAGATTATTTTGTGCAAACAGACAGTGTTCCTTTTATGGAAAAAGTATTTGATATAAAAGAAGAAAAGCATAAAGAAATACCTGCAGTTACTCATGTTAATGGGACTGGAAGGTTGCAATCTGTTGATAAGAATATTTCTCCTAGGTACCATAAGCTAATAAGTAAATTTGCAGAAAAATCTGGTGTTCCAATTTTATTAAATACATCATTTAACGAAAATGAGCCGATTGTAAATAAACCTGAAGAGGCTTTAGGTTGTTTTTTAAGAACTAAAATGGATATGTTAGTAATGGAAAATGTAATAGTTGAACGTTAAGTGATTAAGAACCCAAAAATATCTATTATCACAGTATCTTACAATAGTCAGAGTACAATAAAACATACTATTGATAGTGTTAGTTCACAAACTTATAAAAATAAAGAATACATTTTGATTGATGGAGCTTCTCAGGATTGGACTTTAGATATTTTAGATTTTAAAAAAGATGAAATTGATAACTTTGTCTCGGAAAAAGATGATGGTATTTATGATGCTATGAATAAGGGTATAAAAGCTGCTACTGGGGATATTATTGGTATTCTAAATTCTGATGATTTTTATTACAATCAAGATGTGCTCTCAAAAGTTGCAAAAGTTTTTGAAGAGACAAATTGTGATTGTTTATATGGTGATTTAATTTTTGTAAATAAAGGAGATATTAGTAAAATCGTTAGATACTGGAAGTCAGGAAAATTCGAAAAAAACATTATGAAAAAAGGATGGATGCTGCCACACCCAACTTTTTTTGTAAGAAAAAAAATTTACCAAAAATATGGATTATATAATACAAGCCTAAAAAGAGCTGCTGACTATGAAATGATTTTACGATTGTTACATAAAGAAAAAATAAATATAGAATATATTCCAGAAATTTTAATAAAAATGAGAGTTGGGGGTGAGAGTAATGCATCAATATGGAACAGATTAAAAGGAAATAATGAAGATAATATTGCTTGGAACCTAAATGGACTTAAAAAGCCTCATTTCATACGTTTTATAAAACCTTTCAGAAAGATTTCTCAATTTTTTCGAAAACCAAAGGACTAACTTGAAAGTTTTAATAATTGATAATCAAGACTCTTTTACATATAACCTAAAACATTATGTACAGCAATTCTGTGCAGATGTGGATGTTTTAAGCTCTTCAGATATTAATATTGAATTTATTTCAGAATACGATAAAATCATAATTTCTCCAGGTCCTGGGTTGCCAGAAGAGCACCCAATTCTAAACCAAGTTTTAGTTCAATACTATAAGAATAAATCTATTTTAGGAATTTGTCTCGGTCAACAATCAATTGCAGAGTTTTTTGGAGCATCACTTTATAATTTATCAGAAGTAAAACATGGTGTTTCTTCTGAAATTATTCATTATAATAATTCTAGAGTTTTTAATAATCTTCCCTCAAAATTTAAAGTTGGCCATTATCATTCATGGGCTGTTTCTAAAGAAAATTTTCCTAATGAATTGACTATTACTTCAGAGAATCTTGAAGGAAAAATAATGTCAATAAAACATAAAGAATTTGATATTATTGGACTACAGTTCCATCCGGAGTCAATATTAACTGAGAATGGTTTGGAAATGATTGAAAATTGGCTAACTTGTTAATCATAATCTGGAGTAAACCAATCTCTTTTCCTTTCATATTTTAAGTCTCTTAATGCACTTGCTTTCACTCGAATAGTAAGAGTATAACTTTGATGAAACCCAATTGGAATCCAATTAAAAAGCAATTCCCAACAATGCAAATCTCTATAAATATCTACAGATGAGTAAGTCAGTTCTTTTTCATCAAAATCATAACCAGATCTAAAACCAATTTTCCATTTTTTAGTGATCTTTATATTTCCTGAAAAAGTTAAAGACTGAGTCGTATCAGAAAAGTCAGATGACTGATGACCCTTGTTGTAATTTAAAGAGTAATTTGCATTTAAATTCCATGGAACTGAGTAGAAGTCTCTATTTTCTATATCATCTTTTTTCTCACTTTCATCATCGGCTTTTTTATCGGATTGGAAACTTTTATCATTTACATTTATTCCAATAGAAGTTGTAAAGGATTTTAACCTTGCAAGTCTGTTGTTAGTTGCAATTTCAAATTGATTTATTCTATTGTTTTTGCTTTCATTTGTAAGGTATGGGTCGTAATCACTAAAGAAAGTGATGTCAAAAATATTAAATAATTTTGTTCTTGCATTTAGTCTGATATTACTCATATTTAAAGAGTCAGCAAAGATATTATATGAGGAGTTCAAACTTAAACTCTCTAATAATTTAATCTTTTTAAAATTTTCAACTGAATCTTTTTTATTCCTAACTTTCATTTCTAGAATATTTCCGATTCCAAAACTTATATTCCCACTTTTTCTGCTTCCAGGAGTTCCGTACACTCCATCTTTCATGATAGAATAAGTTTCCGTATTGCCTTCAGTATCTCTCTGTACAGTTTTATAATATCCATATTTTTCTTCAGAAAAATCTGGAGTATATCTAAAAGATAAATTTGGACTGATTACGTGTCTTATTCCAGCTATCTTACTTTTTTTAAACTGAACTAAACCGAAAATTTTAGTATTTAATCCAGCTGATAAATTATAATCATGGGCTCTAGTAAATTTATTAATTGTATCAATTCTTATATTATCTATATTTGAATCCCAACTTTTATTGATTTGTGATAAATACCACCTTTCAGATAAATTAAAACTAGGGGTAAGTGTAAAGTGTTTTAACACTTTTAATGAAGTAGAAACAGGAATAGTATGCTTCATTCCATTTTTGAATTTAGAATACGAATCACTTGTAAACAGAAGAGAATCTGAAGTTGAAATAGTGTTTTTAGTACTCATATTATATTTAATCGTAATCTTGTCGTACCATTGAGTTTTTGACTTATTCCCAATTCCTTTAAATGGGTAAATTCGTTTTGAGCTTAGTCCAATATCAGGAATAGTTAAATTTACTTGATTTGTAGAAGTATTTTGACTGTGCCTTAAGTTAAAAATTAGATTATTAATAACTGCTCCTTCCCATCTTTTTGATAAATTAATACTAGATGACATTGTATTTTTAAGGTAATCATTAGCATTGTAAGAGTTGTTTCTGTAGTAAGTGCTACTACCAGCCTCTACATTTGCTGAGAAACTTAAAGAAGGATTAGCTTTTTGGTCTTGCTTGTGTTTCCATTTAATATTGAAATCTTTCTTTTCGCTATAATCAGGAAAACCTAATTCGCTATTTATCATTTTCCCAAAACTTAAATTCAGATTTCCATTGTATTTATATCTATTCTTATACCTCAAACTAGATTTGAAATTCCAACTTCCTTTGGTATATACATCACTCTTTAAGGTAAGATCGAGTTTATCACTAAGGGTAAAATAATAACCCCCATCTTTTAAGAAAAAACCTTGATTTTGTGATTCTCCATATGATGGTATGATTAAACCCGAACTTTTTTTATCATTATTAGGGAAATAACCAAATGGAAGTATTAGAGGAGTAGGGATGCCAAAAAAAGTTAGGTAAGCAGGTCCAGTAATAATTTTTTTACCAGGTACAATTTTAATCCTATTTGATCTAATTGAAAAATGTGGTTTTTCATGATTACAAGTAGTGTAATCTCCTTTGTTTAAGAAAAAAATATCATCATCCACTTTCTTTACAGTTTTACCTAAAATATACCCTTCACCTTCTTTTGATGATATTTTTTTAACGCTACATTTTTTAGTTTTAAAATTGTAAGTCATCTCATGAGCTTTAAAACTATCATTACCTTCTTTAAATACCGGGTGTCCTATTTTGTTGCCTAAAGAATCAGCAGTGGTGCATGCGTAGATTGTATTTTTAATCCAATCAATCTCTATATATGATGCTGTAATAATTGTTTTTTGATATTCAATTTTTGCATTTCCATATAAAAATGCTTTTGCACCATCAATACTTAATTTTAAAGAATCTTCAGCAAATTGTTTTATTTCATCATCAAAAAAAGCAGCGTTCTCTACAATCGTATCAGAACTTATATGAATAATATTCGCTAATAAATTATTACAAAATACTGTTAATAAGAATAGAAATAGAAATATTTTAATGGCTATAAGCTTCAATCTAAGTAGTATATTTGTAAATAGTAACAGCGTAAAATCGTGTCAAAAATAATTAATTTATATCATATATCTTCTAGAAACGCACTTGGCTTAATTTTATTAGCTGCATTATTTGTTAATCCCTTATTTGCTGATGATAAAAAGAAAAAAAATAATACAATAAAAACTATAGTAATTGATCCAGGACATGGAGGAAAGGACTCAGGCACTATGGGTACAAAGCGGTATACTCAATATGAAAAGCATATTGCATTAGATATTTCACTAAAATTAGGAAACTATATCAAAGAAGCTTTTGCTGATATTGAAATTATCTATACAAGAAAAACTGATATTTTTTTAGAACTATGGGAGAGAACAGAATTGGCAAACGAAAAAAATGCTGATTTGTTTATTTCTGTACACTGTGATGGATTTACTAATCCTAATCCATCAGGTGCAAGTGTTTTTGTGATGGGGATGAGTAAATTAAAAGCTAATATGGATGTAGCAGTAAGAGAGAATTCTGTAATGTATTTGGAAGACAATTTTAAAGAGAAATATGATGGTTTTGACCCAAAGTCTACTGAAAGTTACATTATTTTTTCATTGATGCAAAATACTTTTCTTGACCAAAGTATTTCTATTGCAGAAAAAATTGAAGATGAGTTTGCTAATAGAGCTAAACGAAAAAGTAGAGGAGTTAAGCAAGCTCCTTTTTATGTAATTAGCAGAGTAAATATGCCTTCTATCCTTATTGAAGCAGGATTTTTAACAAATCCAAAAGAGGAAGACTTTTTGAATTCTGAATTAGGAAAAGACCATATTGCTTCAGCTATTTTTAGAGGTTTTAGAAGCTATAAAGAAAGTTTAGATGGAGCAAATATTAGTGAACTTGATAATTTAGTAGTAAATGAAAAGGAAATCATAAAAATACCAACGCCTAAAAAAGAAACTACTACTCGTAAAGTGGTGTATAAGGTGCAGATAGGCACATACTTAAAGTCGATGTTATCTGATAAATCTTTTATAAATTTGAATGTTAATGAGGAAATAATAAACGGGACCTATAAATATTATGTTGGCAATGAATATAATAAATTAAATGCAGATAATTTAAAAGTTAAAATGCGTGAAAAAGGTTTTGAAGGTGCATTTGTTGTAGCTTTTTATCAAGATAAAAGGATTTCTATGCAAGAAGCCTTAGATTTGCAAATGAAAAATAAATAATCATGAATAAAGAATTAAAGATTGGCTTAGTTGCAATCATTACAATTGGAGCTCTGTTTATTGGAGTTAATTATCTCAAAGGATTAAATATTTTAAGTTCAAGAATAACCTATTATGCGCAATATGAAAATATCGGAGGTTTACAAGTTGGAAGTTCTGTTTTAGTTAATGGTTATAAAGTTGGGACGGTAAGTAATATTGACTTGTTAATTGAAAATAATCAGCAACTTTTGGTTACTATTAGTATTGAAAAAGTATTTGCTGTGCCTTCCAATACTATATGTAAGATTGTAAACCAGGATCTCATGGGTACGAAAGGAATTTCTTTATTTCTAGGTGATGCTACCGATTTTCTTGCAGAAGGAGATACCTTAAATGGGGGTATTGAAGGCTCTTTGCAGGATGAAGTAAATGCTCAAATTTTACCATTAAAGAATAAAGCAGAACAATTAATAGGTTCAATGGATTCTGTTATGATGATTGTTACGGCAGTATTAAATAAAGACACAAGAGAGAGCCTAAGGAATAGTTTACAAAGTTTAGATAAAACTTTTTTTTTAATTACTGAAACCATGATAAAACTAGATAGTATGGTGGCTGTAAATGATGAGAGGATAACTAAAGTAGTTAATAATTTAGAGTCAATAACTAGTAATCTAGAAAGTAGCAATGGAGATATTAAAAATATATTAACTAATTTTTCTACTCTTTCTGATACATTAGCTAAAGCTGATATCGCATCTACTTTGAAGAATATAAGCTCTATTACTAATAAAATAAATAATAGTGAAGGTAGTATAGGTTTACTACTTAAAGATGAAAAAATATATAATAACTTTGAAAAATCTACTCGTGAGTTAGCTGAACTATTGGAAGATTTTAAAAAGCATCCAAGTAGGTATGTTAATTTTTCAATTATAGGTGGTAGTAAACCTTATGTTGAGTCAAAATCAAAAAAATAAAATATGGGTATTTCAAATATAATATTCTTAATTGTATTTGCTATTGCAATCTCTTTTTTTATCCGAAACTTAAAAAGAATTATTGAGAATATAAAACTAGGCAGAAATATAAATAGATCTGATAGAGCTACAGATAGATGGAAAAATATGTTGCGAGTAGCAATTGGTCAATCCAAAATGACAAGAAGGCCAATTGCAGGTATTTTACACATCATACTTTACCTAGGTTTTATTATAATAAATATTGAGGTAATTGAGATATTAGTTGACGGTATATTTGGAACCCATAGATTTTTAGCATCCATACTACCTTTAAAATTATATAACTTCTTAATTGGCTCATTTGAAATTTTAGCAATTCTAGTCTTAGTGGCTTGTATTATCTTTTTAGTTAGAAGAAACATTGTTAGAATAAAGCGTTTTTGGAGTAAGGAAATGACTGCATGGCCAAGAACAGATGCAAACCTTATTTTGGTTTTTGAGATTTTATTAATGTCAGCTTTCTTAATTATGAATGCGGCCGATAGCTTGTTAATTGCAGCTGGTGCTGAACACTACACTACTTCATTTTCTACTCCTATTAGTCAATACTTTCAGTTTTTCTTTAGTGGGTTAGAAACTTCAACTTTAGTTCTTATTGAGCGATTTACGTGGTGGTTTCATATTATTGGAATTTTAGGGTTCATG
The DNA here is from genome assembly GCA_905478765.1 of uncultured Flavobacteriales bacterium. GTDB lineage: Bacteria > Bacteroidota > Bacteroidia > Flavobacteriales > BACL11 > UWMA-0277. Next base: position 117,138 of record CAJQJY010000003.1, on the reverse strand, counting down.
AATTATGTTCTTATTTCTAAACATTTGCATATTTTCTTTGCTTTCCCTAGCACTTACTTTGCTAATTTAAACCCTTTAGGGCAGTTTACTAATTTGGAGTCAGTTACTAATGAGGTGAAATTAATGATGGACCCTAATGCTGATCCTTATGCTTCACCACCAACTACTGCTCCTGTAGCAGAATCTTTTGGAGCAAAAGATGCTACAGATTTGAATTGGGTACAATTACTAAACGCTTATAGTTGTACAGAGTGTGGAAGGTGTACAGATAATTGTCCCGCCAATCATACTGGGAAATTACTTTCTCCAAGAAAGATTATGATGGATACTAGAGATAGAATTACTGAGATAGCAGTAAATAAAAGAAAAGGAAAGGAGGATACTAAATCTTTATTGGGCGACTATATAACTACAGAGGAATTATGGGCGTGCACAAGTTGTAATGCCTGTACAGATGCTTGTCCTATTGAGTTAGATCCTTTATCCATTATTATGGATATGAGAAGATATTTAGTGATGGAACAATCAGCAGCACCAACTGAGCTGAATATGATGTTTACAAATGTTGAAAATAATGGAGCTCCTTGGCAATTCCCAGCAGCTGACAGATTAAATTGGAAAGATGAATAAATTATTAGAAAAGAAAGTTAATGGAGAGTTAATATCTCCAGTCTTACCTGATGATATTAAAAATTATCTGATTGATATTGATGGTACAATTTGTGATGACATTCCAAATGAGGAGCCAGAAAGAATGGCAACTGCAAGTTTATATCCTGATGCTTTAAATACTTTAAACAAATGGTATGAACAGGGGCATTACATTACCTTTTTCACATCAAGAGTAGAGGAGCATAGAGAAGTTACTGAAGTTTGGTTAGAAAAAAATGGTTTTAAATACCATGGACTTTTAATGGGTAAACCAAGAGGTGGAAATTATCACTGGGTAGATAATCATATTGTGAGAGCTACTCGTTTTGACGGTAAATTTACAGATTTAGTAGAGAAGGAAGTTTCCATACAAGTTTTTAAATCATAATACTATGAATGAATTACAAGTAAAAACAATGGCCGAGTTTATGGCTGATGGCAAAAGTGCTGATGTTCTTTTTTGGGTAGGTTCTGCTGGTAGTTTTGACGATAGAGCAAAGAAAATTACCCGTGCTTTTGTTCAAATCTTAAATAAAGCAAATGTAAACTTTGGTGTTTTAGGATCTGAAGAATCATCATCAGGAGATGCTGCAAAGCGTGCTGGAAATGAGTTTTTGTTTCAAATGCAAGCTATGATAAATATTGAGATAATGAATGGCTATAATGTAAAACGAATTGTAACGACTTGCCCTCATTCCTTTAATACCCTTAAAAACGAATACAAAGGCTTGGGTGGTGACTATAAAGTTCAACATCACACTGAGTTTATTACAGAATTATTAGCAGAAGGAAAACTAAAATTAACTGGAAAACTTAAGGGAACAAAAGTTACTTATCACGATCCTTGTTATTTGGGTAGAGCCAATAATATATATGATATGCCAAGGGAATTGATTAAATCATTAGGTGTTGAGTTAGTGGAAATGAAAAGAAGTAAGCGTAAATCATTCTGTTGCGGAGCCGGAGGTGCTCAAATGTTTAAAGAACCAGAAAATGGGGCACAAGACATTAACATCAACCGTACGGAAGAGGCTTTGGCCTTGAAACCTGATATTATCGCAACTGGATGTCCGTTTTGTAATACTATGATGACTGATGGAGTAAAGGCCGTAAATGAAGGAGCAGCACAGGTTAAAGATATTGCTGAACTGATTGCAGAGAACCTATAATGTTAGCAGATTTCCATACGCTACCTGATTCTTCTCGTATTTGGCTATATGCTTCTGAAAAGGCTTTAACTACCGACCAACAAAACCATATCCTAACTTATATTGCTGAACATCTAAAAGGGTGGAATGCACACAAAGTTCCTTTAACGGCTGGGGTTACTATTTTAGAAAACCATTTTATTGTTATTGCTTTGGATGAAAATAAAAATGGAGCAAGTGGTTGTTCTATTGATACACTACAAAAAACAATACAAGAATTAGAAAAAGACTTATCCATTGCTTTAATGAATCGCTTAAATGTATTTTGCAAAATAGGAGAAATTATAAAAGTCATACCTTCTTTTAAGTTAGGGTTTATAGCAAATGAGGATACACTTTTTTATGATTTAACTATTCAGAGAAAGGAAGAATTAAGCAACTATCTAAAACCCATAAAGGATGGTTGGGCTAAAAGCTATTTATAATTCAGAAAACTGCTTAATTCCATTCATCTTATTCTTAACCAAAATAGACCAATTCATTTTTCCAACTAAACTATTCTTTTGAATAATTTTTTGGCGTTTAGCAATCAGATTAGGAATAGCAAAGTAAAAAGAAAAGTGAGCCTTTGCAATTGCCAATACATGTTCTAAACCCTTTTCTTTATTTAAAAAAGTAAGTGCTGCTACTCCATCTAAAACTAATCGCATAGGAATTGTTGTAAATAGGTAAGAAATTGGTAAATTCTTAAATAACATAAACAAGTTATTCCTAAAGTTCAAGTGGGTTTTAAAAGGAGAGCTAGCATTCAATGTTCCGCCACCAACATGGTAAACAACCGACTTTGGCTGAACCATAATTTTATAGCCCTTATTTTTCAATCTCCAGCACAAATCAATTTCCTCCTGATGCGCAAAAAAATCTTCATCTAAACCACCAAGCTCCCAAAAGTGGTTAGAACGAACAAAAAAACAAGCCCCTGTTGCCCAGAACACTTCAACAGCATCATTGTATTGTCCTTTATCTTGTTCTAGGTCATCAAATATTCTTCCTCTACAAAACGGATAACCTAAGTTATCAATAAAACCACCACTAGCTCCAGCATATTCAAACTTAGTTTTGCTATTGTAATTTAAAATTTTAGGTTGACAGGAAGCAATCTGTTTGTCACTATCCATTAAACTAATAATAGGAGAGAGCCAACCAGCAGTTACTTCAATATCAGAATTGATTAGCACAAAATATTCAGCATTAATCTGCTTTAAAACATCATTGTACCCTTTAGCATAACCTCCATTAATAGCATTAACAATTATCTTTACAGTAGGGAAGTTTATCTTTACATAATCAACAGAATCATCAGTTGAGGCATTGTCGGCTACAAAAACAGTTGCCACTTGGCTATGATTCACCAAGTTGGGCAAGAATTTCTCTAGCCATTCTTTTCCGTTCCAATTAAGGACAACAACTGCTGTTTTTATCTTTTGTGTTTCCATCTTTTATGTGACCATAACCAGTATTGTGGTTGGTTTATTATATCTTGTTCTAATCTTTTTGTAAAATCTTCCGTTATTTTCCCGTGAGGCTCTTCATTAGGATTGTCAGTAACCAAAGAGTATTCCACCTCGTAATATCCTCTTTTTACTTTACTTATACTTACAAACACTACTGGCCAATCGTATTCTTTGGCATATCTTTCTACTCCAAAAAGAACCCCTGTATCTTGGTTTAGGAACTGTACCCAATGTGCTCTTTTTGGGTTTGCAGGGTTTTGGTCCGAACCAAATACAATTGCTTTAGGCTCATCTCCATCCTCAAATGATTTTTTGGTTTGCTTCATTGAAATTAAATGCATTCCGTATTTGGAGCGAGAAGTATAAATTTTATCATTGATAAAAGCATTGCTCAATGGCTTGTAAATGCCTATACATTTATGTTTGGAGTACATGGCAAATGCCTGTGCACATATTTCCCAATTGTTATAATGCCCTCCAACAAAAATTATGCTTTGTCGTTTATCAGCAAAGTAATTACTAAATTCAGGGTTTTTAATAATTAGGCGCTTCCTTAATTGTTTTTCTGAGATGGTAAAGCCCTTTACACTTTCCATTATTATGTCGCATAAGTGACGATAAAAATCACTCATAATTTTCTTTAGTTCTTGCTTACTTTTATTAGGAAAGGAGTTTTTAAGATTGGTAAAAACCACCTCTTTTCTATAACCTATTACGCGATACATTATTAAAAAAATAATGTCAGAAAGAAGATAAAGCAAAGGATAGGGAAGTAAAGAAAGAGGTAAAATTAAGATATAGTAGAAAATCTTTGTAATCATGATTGCAAATGTATAATTATTCTAGTCTATTTTTAATTATCTTTGCATTACTTAAAATTAAAGATTATGAAAACCAGTATTTTATCTCTATTTCTTTTTTTATCCTTTAGTATTAATGCTCAAATTACTTATATTCCTGATTCTATTTTTGAACAAAAACTTATAAATTTAGGATACGACAATATTCATGATGGCTCGGTTGCTACTGATAGTATAAATAGTATTGATAGTTTGGATATTAGCAGTGTTTCATCAATTTATAAAATATATGACTTATCAGGAATTGAGGATTTTTATAATTTACAATATCTGAATTGTTCAAATAATCATTTCCCTACTTTAAATTTGAATAACAATAGCAATTTAAAACATATAATTTGCACTTCAGATTCTATTGAAACTTTACAGGTTGATTATCTGTTTTCTCTGCAAACACTTGTGTGTAATTTTAATTTATTGGATAGTTTAGATTTATCAGGAAATCCTGCATTAACAAACCTAAATTGCATTAGAAATGAACTAACAACATTAGATTTATCAAACAATACATTTTTAGCAACAGTAAGTTGTGGCGAAAATCAAATTACAACTTTGGATTTATCTTTATTAAACCTTGAAAGTTTACAATGCCAAAACAATCCTATTTCTTCAATAAATTTACAAAATAATTATTCCTTAAAGCATTTAACTTGCCATGATAATTTATTGCAAAGTATTGATTTAAGTGATAATATTAACTTAGAATGGCTCAGTATTGGAAATGGAAACTTAATTTCCCCAACCTTTAACAATAATTTAAACACATTAGATTTAAGTAACAATTGTAATATTACTAATTTTTACTGTAGTGCAAATATGAATTTAACTTGCATACAAGTTTGTGATTTAACTCAAACAACTAATTGGGCTCCATTAGATTCGCAACAGTATTTTAGCACAGATTGTAATTACTCAGCAGTAGATGAGACAGAAGCAAAAAAAGGAAAGCTAATTGCTGTAAAAGATATATTTGGAAGAGAAGTAAATAATATCAAACAACATGAAGTTTTGTTTTATATTTTTGAAAATAATAGAGTAGAAAAAAGAATTTTACTTGATAATTAATTATTTATCAGAGAAGTAAACTAAATAGATCATTACTTTTAAATTTAGCCTCCTTATTAATTGCTGAAATAAAAATATTTCTATTTTTGCAGTCCCTTAAACGGAGAGATGGCAGAGTGGTCGAATGCGGTGGTCTTGAAAACCATTGTACAGCAATGTACCGGGGGTTCGAATCCCTCTCTCTCCGCAAAACCCAAACAAAAATGTTTGGGTTTTTTTATTTTATAGATTTAATGAAAGTATTTAAATTAAGAAAGCCTTCCGAAACGGAAGGCTTTCTCTACTAAAGTGATCGAGACAGGATTCGAACCTGTGACCGTCTGCTTAGAAGGCAGATGCTCTATCCAGCTGAGCTACTCGACCATTGTAAATTGGGCTGCAAACTTAAAACTTTTTACCTTTTAAGAAACAAAAAGAAGAAAAAAATTTACTTATTTAAATCAGCCATTTTTATAGCAGTAATAGCAGACTCAACTCCTTTATTTCCATGCTTACCTCCTGAGCGATTTACGGCCTGTTCCATAGTATCATCAGTCAATACCCCAAAGATAACTGGGATATCCAAACTGATATTTAAATCTTTTATTCCCATAGCTACAGCATTACACACAAAATCGAAATGTTTTGTTTCACCTTGAATAACGCTTCCTAAACAGATAATTGCATCAGGATTTTTCTTTGAAGCTAATTTAGCTCCAAAAACCAATTCATAACTTCCAGGAACATCATACTTTGTTATATCTTCTTTGTTGACTCCACATTCAACAAGAGCATCAAACGCACCCTTATATAGATTATTAGTGATATTAGAATTCCACTCAGAAACAACAATACCAAAGGAAAAACCTTTGGCATTGGGAACATCTTCCATATTAAAAGAGGAAAGATTAGTGTTTTTAGTTGCCATATTAGCTGTTTTCTACTCTTGCAATATATTTTTCAATACCATTTGCTTCACGAGAAGTTTTATAATCAGATTGAATTGCCTTAAATAAATCTAAAGCTTTATTATTATCTCCAATAGAAGTATAAATCATTGCTTGTTTCATCATATATCTTGGAGCTGTAAAATCATTAGCTGAATTATTAACCGCATCAGCATAAGCATCAAGTGCAGCATCAGTATCTCCAAGTTCCATATAAGCATCACCTATACAGCCAAGAGCTAAAGATGATAAAATAATATCATCAGAAGAAAAATCACCTAAATACTCAATAGCATTATCATAATCAGCAGTATGTAAATAAGACAGGCCTGCATAGTAATTAGCTAATTGACCAACATTAGTTGAACTGTAATCATTAGCAATATCTAAGAAGCCTAAATACTGCCCATCACCATTTAGCGCTAGGTTAAATGAATCTTTTTGAAAATAAAGTTCAGCCATATACATTTCAACTTGAGCTTCTTTTTCCATTGGTTCAATGTAAAAGTTCTGGTAAACACTAAATAGAGCAACAATACCAACAATTGCACCAATTATATACATTAAACTTTTCTGATTTTCTTCTATAAATTGCTCTGTTTTTGAAAGTGTTTCTTCAATCTGTGCAAATTGGTCTTCTGTTTTGTTTTTATTAGCCATTATAATCTTATTTTTGGACCGCAAATATAAGTTTTTTTAAAAAGTAATCCGTTTTTATATGTAGGATTGTTTTTATTATTAGTAAATCAGCAAAAAAAAATAGCACATTGTTTTTAAAAAACCTTCAACTTAATCAATTTAAAAACCATAACAGAAGTTATTTTACTTTTACAAATAAGGTAATTTGCTTTGTGGGTGATAATGGAGCTGGAAAAACAAACATCCTTGATGCTATACACTATTTATCACAAACTAAAAGTTATTTTAATCATATTGACAGCCAAAATATTCAATTTAATACTGATTATTTTATGCTAAAAGGTGTTTTTGATAAAGATGGGAGTCAATCTGAAATACAATGTAACCATAAAGATGGTGAAGGAAAAAATATAAAGAAGAATAAAAAGAAATACAAAAGATTTTCAGAACATATCGGTCAGTTTCCAATAGTTATCATTTCTCCTACAGACACTAATCTGATATTAGAAGGAAGTGAAGTAAGAAGAAAATATCTTGACAGTAGTATCGCACAATATAAACAAAGTTATCTTCAAGTATTGATACAATACAATAAAGCATTAAAGCAGAGGAATGCACTACTTAAACAGTTTAATGATAAAGGTCTTTTTGATTCAATAACTCTTGAGATATATGACAAACAACTTTTAGAGCATGGGAATATCATACATAAAGAACGAACTAGTTTTTTAAAAGAACTAACGCCTGTTTTCAATCATTATTACCAAGAAATATCTGGAGGAAACGAAAAAGTAGGGCTCAACTATAAATCTCAATTAAATGATGGTGATTTTAGTAAATTATTAAATGAAAGCCAGCAAAAAGACAGGACAAGTACTTACACCCAAGTTGGTACTCATAAAGACGATATTGACTTTACAATGAATAGTTATTCAATTAAAAAGATTGGCTCACAGGGACAACAAAAATCTTTTCTAATTGCATTAAAACTAGCTCAGTTTGATTTTATAAAACAACGAATCGGATTCAAGCCCATCTTACTTTTAGATGATATCTTTGATAAACTTGATGACAATCGAATACTAAAACTCATTAGTTTTGTTGATAAAAATGTATTCGGACAAGTTTTCATTACAGATACTCATAAAGAAAGGAGTGAGGAGATACTTCAAAAAGCAGGGATAAAATTTAGTATATTTAAGATTGATAAAGGAAGTGTGAATAATGAGAGGTAACAACAATAGAGTAATAGGTGATATCATTAGAAAATTGATGAAAAACCCAAGACTTGCAGGTAAACTAGATGAGTTAGATGCATTACAAACATGGGAAGAAATAATTGGAAAGCAAATCTGCAAATATGTTGCTGATCAAAAAATATACAAAGGCACTTTATATGTTAAGTTAAAATCAGCAGTTGTTAGAAATGAACTTAGTTATAAAAAATCTGAATTTATTAGTCAGATAAATAATCGCTTAGGAAAAAAACTTTTGACTAACATTGTTTTGAAGTAGGTAAAAACAACAAAAGCCTCCGATTAAGGAAGCTTTTGTTCAGTATTACCAAATTAAAGTTTAGAATCTTTCCTCAGAAGAGAAATGAAAATTAGCTTCAATATTAGCATTTTCGTCAGAATCAGAACCATGCACAGCATTCTCAGCAAGAGAAGTTGCATACTTTTTCCTAATTGTTCCTTCAGCAGCTTCAGCAGGGTTAGTAGCACCAATTAAATTTCTAAAATCTTCAACAGCATTATCTTTTTCTAAAATAGCAGCTATAATAGGACCTCCACTCATATAGTCAACAAGCTCACTATAAAAAGGTCTTTCGTTATGTACTGCATAAAATTCACCAGCACGTTCAGCAGATAATTGCACTTTTTTTATAGCAACAATTCTAAATCCACCTTCTTCAATCATGTTTAAAATACCACCAATATTGTTAGCTGCAACAGCCTCTGGCTTAATCATTGTAAATGTAATGTCTCCCATCTTATTTGTATGTTTTTTATTAAGGGCTGCAAAATTAGAATTTTAATCAAAACCTAGTGTTATTTCTTTTACTATTTTTGCGTCCTTATGAAAGAAAATGCTTTAAAGCTAAAAAACTTACTTACAACACCTAAAAAAATTGTAATTACAACCCATAGAGGCCCTGATGGAGATGCTATGGGGTCTTCTCTTGGATTAATGCACTTATTAAAGCAATTTAGTCATAATATACATATCATTACTCCTAACAGTTATGCAGATTTCTTACATTGGATGCCAGGAAATGAAGATGTAATCGTTTTTCAAGACAATGAGGAGAAAGCGAAACAGATTACAGAAAATGCTGATGTAATTTTCCTATTAGATTTTAGCCATATAAGTAGGATTGCAAATTTTGCTGATACAGTAAGTAATTCTAATGCAACAAAAATTCTAATTGATCATCATCAAGATCCTGATATGGAAATTGCTGATATTATTTTTAGTGATACTACTGCTTGTTCCACTGCACAACTTCTTTATGAAGTTATTGATGCTATGGATTTAACTAATCACATCAATAAAGAAATTGCAGAGTGTTTATATGTTGGTATAATGACGGATACTGGTAGTTTCAAGTATTCTAGTACAACTGCAAAAACACATCATATTATTGCAGAACTTATAGCTACTGGGGCAGAAAACGCTAAGATTCATGATTTAATTTATGATAATTCATCAGCAAGTAGGATGAAACTATTAGGGTATTGCTTAAATAAAAAGTTATTGCTTTACCCAAAAAATAATAGTGCAGTAATCTCGTTAACTGCAGAGGAGTTAGAGCAATTTAATTTTAAGAAAGGAGATACTGAAGGGGTAGTAAATTATGCATTAGCAATAAAAGGTATTGTTTTTGCAGTATTTATAGCTGAAAAAGATGGAATGGTAAAGCTTTCGTTGCGCTCAAAAGGAAACTTTAAAGTAAATGAAATAGCGAATAAATACTTTAGGGGAGGTGGGCATATGAATGCTTCAGGTGGAATATCGAAAGTATCAGTAAATGATACAATTAAGATAGTTGAAAAAATAATAAAAGATAATAAAAAAGAATTAAATAATCAAAATAATTAAACAATGAACGCAATACTTTTAGGACTAGCTTTGCTAGTAGGAACACAATTTAATAACAATGATAATAAATCAAATTTAGAAGACGGTATGTACGCAAAAATCAACACAACAAAAGGAGAAATTTTAATTCAATTAGAATATGAAAAAACTCCACTTACAGTAGCAAACTTTGTAGCTCTAACTGAAGGAGCAATGGAAAACAAGAAAAAAGACTTAGGAACGCCTTACTATGATGGATTAAAATTTCACAGAGTAATTGCTGACTTTATGGTGCAAGGTGGTTGCCCAGAAGGTAGTGGAATGGGTGATCCTGGATATAAGTTTGCTGATGAATTTCATCCTGAATTAAAACATGATAAAGGAGGAATTCTTTCTATGGCTAACTCAGGTCCTGGAACTAATGGAAGTCAGTTTTTTATTACCCATAAAGAAACTCCTTGGCTAGATGGAAAGCATACAGTCTTTGGACATGTAGTTGAAGGAATGGATGTAGTAAATTCAATTGCACAAGATGATGTAATGAATTCTGTTACAATTATTAGAGAAGGTGTCTCAGCTAAATCATTTGATGCACCTTCAATTTTTAAATCTGCACAAGCTGATATTGAAAAAGCAAATGCTGAAAAAGCTATAAAAGCTGCTGAAGCTGCAAAAAAGCTAACTGAGGGCGCTACTTTAACGTCAAGTGGTTTAGCATACTTTATGATTAAAGAGGGAGAAGGCGAACAAGCAACTGCAGGTAAAACTGTCTCAGTACATTATACTGGTAAACTTACTGATGGAACTAAGTTTGACTCATCACATGATAGAAATGCTCCAATTGAGTTTCCTTTGGGTGCAGGTAGAGTTATACCTGGATGGGATGAAGGGATAGCATTATTAAAAGTAGGAGGGAAGGCAACTTTTATTATACCACCGAACTTAGCTTATGGTACAAGAGGAGCTGGAGGTGTAATTCCTCCAAATGCAACACTTATTTTTGAAGTAGAATTATTAGAAATTCTAGAAGAAGGAGAAGATCCTCATAAAGGACATAATCATTAAAAAACAACTTGACAGAAAAATAAAAGAAAAGACTGACATTTGTCGGTCTTTTCTGTTTTAAGAGAAAAATAAGAGTATTTTTGCCGCCTTTAAAATCAGAATATGAAATCAATCAGAAATATTGCTATTATTGCCCATGTAGATCATGGAAAAACCACTTTAGTTGATAAGATTATCGACCAATGTAAGGTGCTGGATGATCGTAAGGAAAGAACAGAATTATTATTAGATAATAATGACCTTGAAAGAGAAAGAGGAATTACTATCTTATCTAAAAATGTATCTGTTACTTATAAGGATGTAAAAATTAATGTTATTGATACTCCTGGGCATGCTGATTTTGGTGGAGAAGTAGAGCGTGTACTTAAAATGGCTGATGGAGTTTTATTATTAGTTGATGCATTTGAAGGAGCAATGCCACAAACTCGTTTTGTACTTGGTAAAGCGATTGAACTTGGGTTAAAACCTATTGTTGTAGTAAATAAAGTAGATAAAGAAAATTGCACTCCTGATTTAGTTCAAGATGATGTTTTTGACTTAATGTTCAATCTTGATGCAACAGAAGATCAATTGGATTTTGTGACTATTTTTGGCTCTTCAAAAGAAGGATGGATGAGTTTAGATTGGCAAGATAAAACAGATAATATTTTACCTTTATTAGATACTGTAATTTCAGAAATACCTGAAGCACCATATAAAGAAGGAACTCCTCAAATGCAGATTACATCATTAGATTACTCTAAGTTTGTAGGAAGAATTGCAATTGGTAGAATATTTAGAGGAGATTTAGATGAAGGAAAAAATTACATGCTCTGCAAGGCTAATGGAGTGAAAAAACAAGTTAAAATAAAAGAGCTTCATGTATTTGAAGGAATGGGTAAAATCCAAGTTAAAACTGCTCGTTCTGGTGATATTTGCTCTATAGTAGGAATTGAAGATTTTGAAATTGGTGATACTCTAGCAGATTTTGAAAATCCAGAGGAATTACCAAGAATTTCAATTGATGAACCAACTATGAGTATGTTGTTTACAATTAACAACTCTCCATTTTTTGGTAAAGAAGGAAAATATTGTACTTCAAGGCACTTAAGAGATAGATTGTACCAAGAATTAGAAAAGAATTTAGCACTTAGAATTGAAGATGGAACATCTGAAGATAAATTCAATGTATTTGGCAGAGGTATTCTTCATTTATCAGTACTAATTGAAACAATGAGAAGAGAAGGATTTGAGTTTCAAGTAGGGAAACCTCAAGTTCTTATAAAAGAAATTGATGGAAAGAAACACGAACCAATGGAAACATTAGTTATTGATGTTCCCGCTGAGTTTTCAGGTAAAGCAATTGAATTAGTTACTCAGAAAAAAGGGGACATGTTAGTAATGGAGCCAAAAGGTGATTTACAACATTTAGAGTTTGATATCCCATCAAGAGGATTAATTGGATTGAGAAACAATATTCTAACTGCAACTGCAGGAAATGCAATTATGACGCACAGATTTAGAGAATACGGTCCTTTTAAAGGAGAGATTACAGAAAGAATGAAAGGATCCTTAATTTCAAAAGAAACTGGAAGTGCAACTGCATTCTCGATTGGGAAATTACAAGATAGAGGAAGATTCTTTGTCTCACCTGGAGCTGAATTATACAAAGGACAAGTAATTGGCGAGAATACCCGCGATAATGACTTAGACGTCAATGTAATAAAAGGTAAGCAACTGACAAATATGCGAAAGTCAGGGTCAGATGCAGCTATTGTAATTGCACCTAAAATTGATTTTTCATTAGAAGAAAGCATGGAATACATTCAAGCTAATGAATACCTTGAAGTAACACCAGAATCATTAAGAATGCGTAAGATATCTTATAGATAAGAAAAATAGATTTAATAATGTTTAGGATGGAGGGTAATTGCCCTCCATTTTTTATTTATTTTTGAAAAAGTGATATCAGGAATTAAAATAGCAATAATTGGAGGAGGAGCATCTGGATTTATGGCGGGTATTACTGCTAAAGAAATAAACCCTAATTCTAGTATCACTATTTTTGAAAAGACTGATAAAATCTTAACTAAAGTTAAAATTAGCGGAGGAGGAAGGTGTAATGTTACTAATGCAACTTTTAGCGTTTCACAATTGATAAAAAACTATCCAAGAGGAGGGAAGGAGTTGAAAAAATCATTTAACCACTTTAATACAAATCATATAATTAAATGGTTTGAAAAAAGAGGGGTAAGGCTTAAAACTGAAGCTGATAATAGAATGTTTCCCGAAAGCAATACTTCCGAAACTATAATTAATTGTTTAGTAGAAACTGCTGAAAGTTTAAATATTAGGCTTTCATACAAAAGCAAAGTAACCGCTATAAATCCTTATGATAATGGAATTGAACTTGTTATCAATGAACAGAAATTATTATTTGACAAAGTAATAATTGCTAGTGGAGGAACTCCCAAGAAAGAAGGATTGAATTGGTTGAAAGATTTAGGATATAGCATAGTAAAACCAGTACCATCATTATTTACTTTTAATCTAGCCAATAAAGATATTTGTAAACTTATGGGGTTAAGTATTCCAAAGGCGATTGCAACCATCAAAGGAAGTAAATTAAAGCAAGAAGGAGCTATGCTCATTACCCATTGGGGACTGAGTGGGCCATCAATTTTAAAGCTCTCTGCTTGGGGAGCAGAGGACCTAGCTAAAAGAAATTACCACTTTACAGTAGGAGTAAACTGGCTAGCAATAAATGAAGAAGAACTAAGGATACAGTTTTCAACAATAACTGCAAGCAGAAAATTAATGCACAAACACAATCCTTTTGATGTTCCAAAAAGATTATGGAAGTTTATTTTAGACAAGCTAGAAATCTCTGATTCTCAAATATGGGGAGAACTGACAAAAAAAAACAAAAACAGATTGATTAATACTCTTATAAATGATGCGTTTGAAGTAAAAGGAAAAACTACTTTTAAAGAAGAATTTGTTAGTTGTGGTGGAATTGATTTATCTGATATAAATATGAGTACTATGGAAAGCAAATTACATAAAGGAGTTTATTTTGCAGGGGAAATTTGTAATATTGATGGAGTTACTGGAGGCTTTAATTTTCAAGCTGCTTGGACAACTGGTTACTTAGCAGGAAAAAATAGTGCAATATGAATTTATTAGCTGTAGAAAATCTAGGTAAAAATTTTGGAGAACGAATTCTTTTTGAAGGATTAAATTTTGGTTTAGCTCAAGGAGATAAGGTGGCTTTAATTGCAAGTAATGGTACTGGTAAATCGACAATGTTAAAAATTATTGCAGGAATAGATAATGCTGATGAAGGTGAAGTAATTTTTAGGAATAAATGTAAAGTTTCCTACCTTCAACAAGATGCTATATTTGATGATAACTTTACAATAAATGAACTGATAAATAGTAAGCATAACAAGATAAGTATACTAGTTACTGACTATGAAAAGGCAGTTGATTTGCACTGTAAAGAAAATAGCACAAAATCTCAAAAAATACTTGAAGATTTAACTGCTAAAATGGAGCAAGAAAACGCTTGGGATTATCAAAGAAGGAGCAAAAAAATACTCTCCAAATTTAACATCTCAAACTTTGAACAAAAAGTATGCGAATTATCAGGTGGTCAGAAAAAAAGATTGTCATTAGCACTTATATTATTAGAAAATGCTGATATCCTTTTGTTAGATGAGCCAACTAATCATTTAGATATTTCAATGATTGAGTGGTTAGAAAAATATTTACAGCAAGAAAAAATTACACTTTTAATGGTAACACATGATAGGTATTTTCTTGAAAGATCATGTAATCATATCATTGAACTAGAGGGAGGTAACTTATATCATCATAAAGGAAATTTTTCTTATTTTTTAGAAAAAAAAGCTGCAAGGGAAAGTAATTTTGATGTAGAAGTTGCAAAGGCTCAAAAACTCATGAAAAAAGAGTTGGAATGGATAAGAAGACAACCAAAAGCTAGAGGAACAAAATCAAAAGCAAGAATAGATAACTTTAATGTAGTTAAGAAAAAAGCTACATCAAAAAGAGTAAAACAAGAACTGAATATTGATGTGAAGATGGATAGGATAGGTGGGAAAATTCTTGAGCTTAAGAACATCAAAAAAACTTACGGAAATTTAACAATCCTTGATGGTTTTGATTACACTTTTAAAAAAGGAGAAAGAATAGGAATCTTAGGTAAAAATGGCGTTGGAAAATCTACTTTTTTAAATATTATTACAGGAAAAGAAAAACCAGATGGTGGAAAAATAAAGCTAGGGGCTACAATAAATTACGGGTATTTTACTCAAGGAAGTTTTGGTGTAGATGAAGATAGAAGAGTAATAACTGTACTTAAAGATATTGCAGAATTTATTGTAATGTCAGACAAAAGAAAGGTGAGTGCATCACAACTTTTAGAGCATTTTATGTTTACTCCAGAAATGCAATTTACTGAAGTAAAACGATTAAGTGGTGGAGAAAAAAGAAGACTTCATTTACTTACTGTTTTAATGAAAAATCCAAACTTCTTAATACTTGATGAACCAACAAATGACCTTGATTTGCTGACATTAACAAAGCTTGAAGAATTTCTCTTACAATACAAAGGATGTTTGATTTTGGTATCTCATGATAGATTCTTTATGGATAAACTTACTGAGCATTTGTTTGTTTTTAAAGGAAAAGGAATAATAGAAGATCATTATTGCACTTATTCAGAATACAGAGAAAAACAAATACAAGAGGAAAAAGAATTTAAAAAGATTCAGCATCTTGAAAAAGAAAATACAAAGATAAAATCTATAAGAAAAAAACTTACTTTTAACGAAAAGTTTGAATATGATAATTTGGAGAAAGATTTAGAAAAATTAGAAGCAGAGAGAAAAGAACTTGAATCCATCATTCAAAATCCTAATATAGATATGGATTTAATGATGAGTATTAGTGAAAGACTAGGGAAAATAATCAATCTGATTGACGAAAAAGAAATGAGATGGATGGAATTAGATGAAAAACAACAATAGACTATGAGTAAATTTGCAGAAGTAAATCTTAATAAACAATTACGAAATGCAATTAATGATTTAGGTTTTGAGAAACAAACTCCTATACAGGAAGAAACTTTTTCTAAAATACTAGCAGGGAAGGACTTAGTAGGAATTGCACAAACTGGAACTGGAAAAACTATTGCTTATTGTTTACCATTGCTTCAAGAATTAAGTTATTCTAATCAGAATAATCCTAGAATATTGATTTTAGTACCTACAAGGGAACTTGTTGCTCAAGTAGTTGAAACGCTAAAAGAATTAACTGAATACGTTGATTGCAGAATTGTAGGAGTTTATGGAGGGACTAACATGAATACACAGAAGGTTGGGCTACAAGAAGGTGCTGATATTGTTGTTGCTACACCTGGAAGATTATATGATTTAGCACTCTGCCGGGCTTTACAATTAAAAGGAATCAAAAAAGTTGTAATTGATGAAGTTGATTTAATGCTAGATTTAGGTTTCAGATATCAACTTACAAATATCTTTGAGCTTTTACCAAAGAAGAAACAAAATATTATGTTCTCAGCAACTATGACTGAGGATGTATCGGAGTTGATTGATAGTTTTTTGAGTAAACCTGAAAAAGTACAAATTGCTTTAAGTGGTACACCACTTGATAATATTTCCCAAACTAAATATGCTGTCCCAAATTATTACACTAAGGAGAATCTGTTAGTAAATTTATTAGCTGATAAAGATGAGATTAAAAAGGTGTTAATTTTCGTGTCAAGCAAGAAAATTGCTGATAGGTTATATGAAGCAATGTCAGATTTCTATCTTTCTGAGTTAGCAGTAATTCACTCTAATAAATCACAGAATTATAGATTTAGGTCTATTAACCAATATGATGAAGGAAAAGTTAGGATATTAATAGCTACTGATATTATTGCGAGAGGATTAGATTTAGATAAAATATCTCATGTAATTAATTTTGACACACCAACTTTTGCTGAGAATTACATGCACAGAATTGGTAGAACTGGTAGGGCTGAGCAAGAAGGAAAATCAATATTATTCTTTACTGAAAAAGAAGAATATTACAAAAATAATATTGAGGAATTAATGGGGATTGAAATTCCACTAAGAGAAATGCCTGAGAAAGTTGA
Organism: uncultured Flavobacteriales bacterium; assembly: GCA_905478765.1. Lineage (GTDB taxonomy): Bacteria > Bacteroidota > Bacteroidia > Flavobacteriales > BACL11 > UWMA-0277. The sequence goes on along the minus strand of CAJQJY010000003.1, from coordinate 100,026 downwards.
AATCACACAACAATTAACTACTGAAGAACATAGGGCCAATGGTAAAAATATTTTCAGAAATATTAAGAAAGTAGAAAGAGAAAACTCTGGATTTCATGAAAAAAGTGAAAAAAATCAGCAAGTTAATGACAGAGATCAATGGCGTAAAGCTAGGGCTAGAAAATATAAAAGGCCAAAATCAAGAGGTGATAAAGGAGTTAATTTAAGAAAGAAATAAGAATGTTGCAAAAGTCAGATGTAATATCTGAACTGTTAAGTCAGTTAAAAAACAAATTAAAATTCTTAAATCTAAATTTAGAATCAGCAATTATATCCCGTAATTCTGACACAAAAAGTAGTGCAGGAGATAAATTTGAAACTAGCCGAGAAATGGCACAGATTGAAATTAGAAAGTTTGAAACTGAAATTTTAAAAGTACAGCAATTTATAAAGGAATTACAAGAAAAAAAAGCTGATTTGATTATTACTGAAACTGAAGTTTTTCTTATTTCAATTCCTTTTGGAAAAATTGTAATTAACAGTAGAACTATTTACTGCATTTCAAATTCAGCACCAATTGCTAAACTCTTATTAAATACTAAAATCTCAACAGGATTTAATTATGGAGGAGTAGATTATAAAGTTGTTTCAAAATCTTAATATTTTATAGTTACTAGATATAAATGAACAGCTCATTTTGTCCTATAATTAATATTATGTTAAATTATAAAGTTTGAATAAATGGGAGTATTACCTCCCAACTATTTGTTATATTATTTTAAAGTAGCTAATTTAGCTTTAGTTTCTTTTGACTCTTTATACATTTCAAGTTTGTAATAAATCTCAGCCAATACGTTTAATAATGGTTTATCATTAGGCTCTAATTGAATGTAATGCTCTAAGTTTGGTAAGGCTGCTAAGTATATTTCTTTAAGCTGCCCCTTATATATATTATACTTTGTAGTTTGGTTGTAGGATAAAGCATTTAACTTTTTAACAATTGGTTCAGTTTGCTTTAAATAACAACTTGAAATATTATTTAAAGCAGTTAAATTATCGGGGTCAATAGTTAATGCCACTTTATAGTCTTGAATTGCCTTTTCTAAATCATCAGTATTTTGATAGCAAGTACCTCTAATTACGTAATAAGAGACATTTTGAGGGTAAGCTGCAATACTCATAGTTACTTTAGTAATTAATTCCTCGGTTCTTCCAAGCTGTATGTATAAATTTATCTCATCATTAACTAATCCTTGATCTGAACTAAATAGCTTTCTTCCACTATCAAGAATTTCTAAGGCCTTATTATGATCTCCTTCTTCTAAATAAATAGCACTCATTGCAGAATAAATACTTGGTTTAGTAGAATTAATATCCATTAATTTCTGTAAAAAAAATCTTGATAAGTCATTGTTTTTCAATGATTTAGAACATAAATATGAGTTGTGAATTAATGATTCTTTAGTAATTTTAATGCTTTTTAACTGCCCTTCTTTATCTAAATCAATTACACCATGAATTGGCTTGTAATAATCAAGAGATTCTTGATACTTTCCTTCTTGATAAGATTCAACCGCTAAGTTAAATAATTTATTAGCACACTGCATTAATCCATTAAATACCTCCTGCTCTGGCCACTTCTTGTAAATTACAATCTTATTTTTTTTCTTTGGATGTGGTTGCATGCATTGAACATGAGATTCTGTTGCCTTAAAAATAGCTTGAGAATCTAAATTAGAGTAGTTAAAAGCAATTATTTTATAAATCTGAGCTCTATACATCCACATCTTAGGTTCGTTTGATGTAGAAGCATTTTCATATGCTAAATCAATATAATCTTTAGCCTCAATTATTTTAATTTCTTTTTTTGCTTTATCCTTTTCTGAGTTGTATTGCTTGAAAATAATTGCCGATGATGTAATATTCTGTGATTGAGCAAATGTTACAATTGTCAAAACAGATATTATAATAGTTAAAAATATTCTTTTCATGTTATTAGCTTTCTTCATTATTATCTTCGTTATTCGTATCATTATTTTCAGTATTTTCATATGACGTATCAGTTGCATGTATTTCTCCTTCAGCAGAAGGTGATTCAATTACATTTCCATCTTCATCAAGTAAAACCGCCTCTTCTTCTTCAAATTTTGAAACTTTAGCTACAGATGCAATTTTATCTTCATCTCTAAGTCTAATAATCTTAACACCTTGAGTTGCTCTACCCATTACTCTTAAAGTATCAACACCTATTCTAATTGTAATTCCTGATTTATTTATTACCATTAAATCATCAGCATCAGTTACATTTTTAAGAGATATTAAGTAACCTGTTTTCTCAGTAATGTTAATTGTTTTCACTCCTTTACCTCCTCTATTTGTAATCCTATAATCCTCAACTGCAGAACGTTTTCCGTATCCATTATCTGAAACAACTAATACTGATGATTCTAAATCATCAATACAAATCATACCAATAACTTCATCATTGTCATCCGCCAGTCTTATACCCCGTACTCCAGCTGCAGTTCTACCCATTGATCTTACTTTTTCCTCTTCAAATCGGATTGATTTACCAGATTTAACTGCCATCATAATTTGAGAAGAACCTGTAGTCATTTTAGCTTCTAATAATTGATCGCCTTCACGGATTGTAATTGCATTAATGCCATTTGTTCTAGGACGAGAATACTGCTCTAAAGATGTCTTTTTAACCACACCTTTCTTGGTACACATTACTATATAGTGTGAGTTAATATATTCTTCATCCTTCAAGTCTTTAGTATTTACATAAGCCATAACTTTGTCATCCTTTGGTAAGTTAATCATATTTTGAATAGCTCTACCTTTGGCCGTTTTACCTCCCTCAGGAATTTCATATACTTTTAACCAGAAACATCTACCCTGTTCAGTAAAGAATAACATGTAATCATGATTATTTGCCATAATCATTTCTTCAACAAAATCTTCATCTCTAGTAGTAGCTCCTCTACTTCCAACACCTCCTCTATTTTGAGCTCTATATTCACTTAAAGATGTTCTTTTAATATAACCTAAATGAGAAATTGTAATTAACACCTCTTCATTTGGTATCATATCTTCAATGCTCACCTCTGATGCAGAATATTCAATATTTGATCTTCTTGCATCACCATACTTTTCTTTTACTTCTTTCAAATCATCTGAAAGTATAGTATACCTTAAATCTTCATCAGATAAAATTAAGTTTAAACCCATAATTTTTTCCATGATTTCAGCATGTTCAGCTTTAATCTTATTCATTTCAAGACCAGTTAATTTCTGTAATCTTAAATCAAGAATTGCTCTTGCTTGTATTTCTGATAATTTAAAATTCGAAATCAAACCATTTCTTGCATCTTCAGGAGTTCTTGAAGAACGGATTAATTTAATTACTGCATCCAAATTATCCAAAGCAATAAGTAAACCTTCTAAAATATGAGCTCTTTTCTCAGCAGCTGCTAATTCATATTTTGTTTTTCTAATTAATACTTCATGTCTGTGATCAACAAAATGCCCAATTAATTGTTTTAAGTTTAATAGCTCAGGCCTACCCTTTACTAATGCGATGTTATTAACTGAAAATGAGGACTGTAATGCAGTGTACTTATACAATTTATTTAGCACAATATTTGGAATTGCATCACGCTTTAAATCATAAACAATACGCATTCCATTTCTATCAGACTCATCTCTAATATCAGCAATACCATCTAATTTCTTAGAATTAACCAAATCAGCAGTTTGCTTAATCATATTAGCTTTATTCACCATATAAGGAATCTCATCTACTATGATTTGCTCTCTAGTTCCAGATTCATCAAATCTAACTTTTCCTCTCATTACAATACGACCCCTACCCGATTCAAAAGCAGCACGCACACCATCGTAACCGTAAATTGTACCTCCAGTTGGGAAATCAGGCGCCTTCACATATTCCATTAAGTCAGAAACTTCTAAATCACCTCTTTTATCAATGTATGCCAATGTGCCATTTACAACCTCTGTAAGATTGTGTGGTGGCATATTTGTAGCCATACCAACTGCAATACCAGTTGTTCCGTTTAAAAGCAAGTTAGGTAATCTTGAAGGCAAAACAGATGGCTCTTTTAAAGTGTCATCAAAATTTAAGTTCCAATCAATTGTTTCCTTATCAATATCTAACAGCATATCTTCTGCTGTTTTACGCATTCTAGCCTCAGTATAACGCATTGCGGCAGGATTATCTCCATCAATAGACCCAAAATTCCCTTGACCGTCAACCAACATATACCTCAAACTCCAAGGCTGAGCCATACGCACCATTGCATCATATACAGAAGTATCACCATGTGGATGAAACTTACCAAGAACCTCTCCTACAATTCTTGCTGATTTTTTATATGCTGTGTTAGACTTAATTCCTAATTCATGCATTCCAAATAAAACCCTTCTGTGTACTGGTTTTAATCCATCTCTAACATCTGGTAAAGCTCTTGAAACAATAACTGACATTGAGTAATCAATGTATTTTGATTTCATTTCCTCCTCAATATTGATAGGAATAATTTTTTCGCCTAATGACATATTTATTTATTTTCGTTAAGGTAACAAATAAAAGAAATTTACGTATTTTATAGAAGTAAATTGCATGAAAAATAGCAGGTGAGTTATGAACAATTTTTGTTAAAAAAATTGAACTATATCACTTGTTGTATGAGCATTTTTAGTAGGTATCTTGCAAAAGATTTTTAATGACTTAAAACAGTAAAATTATGAACACAGGATTTTCAAACAGAATGAAAGATGTTTTCACTTACGTAAGAGAGGAGGTTCTTAGATTAGGAGATGAAAGTATTGGGATTGAACACCTTTTTTTGGGTATACTTAGAGAAGGTAAGGGTACGGCCATTAGAGTGCTAGAAGGAGTTGGTATTAACCCAAAAGACTTGCGAGTAATTATCGAAAGTAATATCACAAAAAGAGATTTGAGAACAAATGTTGATAAAGATAGTATTGAATTCAAAAAACAAACTGAAAGAATACTCAAAAAATCAATAATGGAACAGAAGAATTTAGGTGATAATGAAATCAAAACAATTCATGTTTTACTTGCAATTTTACTTGACGCAAATAATATTGTAACTATTTCCTTTAAGCATTTGAAAATTAACTACGAGCTAATTCTTGATGAATACGAAAATCAAACTAACAACAACATTACTCTTAGTTTAGATGATGATATGGATGATGGAGAAAATGATGATGATATTTTTGGCCCTTCTAAAGCAGAGAGATCAAAAACAACATCAAAAAGCAATACTCCCATTTTAGATGATTTTGGCAGAGACTTATCACAATATGCTAAGGACGGAAAATTAGATCCTATTGTTGGAAGGCATAAAGAAATTGAGAGAGTATCTCAAATACTTAGTAGAAGAAAGAAGAACAACCCTATTTTAGTTGGGGAGCCTGGAGTTGGAAAATCAGCAATTGCAGAAGGATTAGCTTTAAGAATTATTCAGAAGAAAGTTTCTAGAGTATTATTCGGAAAAAGAATAGTAATGCTAGATTTAGCAGCATTAGTTGCAGGAACAAAATACAGAGGACAATTTGAAGAAAGAATGAAAGGAATTATTTCTGAATTAGAAAAAAATCCTAACATTATCCTATTTATTGATGAGATTCATACATTAGTTGGAGCCGGGGGAGCTTCTGGATCATTAGATGCCTCTAATATGTTTAAGCCTGCATTAGCTAGAGGAGAGCTGCAATGCATTGGCGCAACAACATTAGATGAATTCAGACAACATATTGAGAAAGATGGTGCTTTAGAAAGAAGGTTTCAAAAGGTAATTGTAAACCCCACTACAGTTGATGAAACGATTGAGATACTTACAAATATAAAGATAAAATATGAAGAACATCATAATGTAGAATATACTGAAGATGCAATAAAAGCATGTGTTATTCTAACTGACAGGTACATGAATGATAGATTTTTACCAGACAAAGCGATTGATGCTTTAGATGAAGCTGGATCAAGAGTTCATATCACTAATATTGAGGTTCCTCAAAACATAACTAATATTGAAAAACAACTTTCTGACATTACAACTAAAAAGAAAGTAGCAATTAAAAAACAAAAATTTGAAATTGCAGCTGAGCTTAGAGATAGAGAAAAAAAAATACAATCTCAATTAGAACACGTACAAAATATTTGGGAAAAGGAATTAAAAGCTAACAAAGAAACTGTATCAGAAGAAAATGTAGCTGATGTAGTTTCAATTATGACTGGAATACCTGTAAACAGAGTTGCATCTAAAGAAAGAAAGAAGCTTTCATCAATGACTAATAATATCAAAAAGAAAATTATCGGACAAAATGAAGCTGTTGAAAAGGTTGTAAAAGCTATTAGGAGAAATAGAGTTGGATTAAAAGACCCTAGCAAGCCTATTGGTTCATTTATTTTTTTAGGCCCAACTGGTGTTGGAAAAACACAACTTACAAAAGCACTTTCTGAAGAAATGTTTGATTCTCAAGATGCACTTATCAGATTAGATATGAGTGAGTACATGGAAAAATTTGCAGTAAGTAGATTAGTTGGTGCTCCTCCTGGATATGTAGGGTATGAAGAAGGAGGCCAGCTAACAGAACAAGTTAGAAGAAAGCCATATTCAGTTATTCTTTTAGATGAAATTGAAAAAGCTCATCCTGATGTATTTAACATTCTTCTTCAGGCCTTAGATGATGGGCAAATGACAGATAGTTTGGGAAGAAAAATTAGTTTCAAGAACACTATTATAATTATGACATCTAATATAGGTGCAAGACAGTTAAAAGATTTTGGACAAGGAATTGGTTTCAATACATCTGCTAAAAAGGATAATATGGCTTCTCACTCTAAAGGAGTAATTGAAAAAGCTTTAAAAAGAGCTTTTTCTCCTGAGTTCTTAAATAGAATTGATGATGTGATTGTGTTTAATAGTTTAGATAAAAACGATATCAATAAAATTATTGATATTGAAATGGACAGTCTACTTAAGCGTATTTCTAGCCTAGGTTATAGCGTTAAAATATCAAAAGAAGCTAAAGACTTTATTGCAGATAAAGGCTTTGACGCTAAATTTGGTGCTAGACCTTTAAAGCGTGCTATTCAGAAATATTTTGAAGATCCATTATCAGAAGAAATAATTAGTGCCCAGATAAAAGAGGGAGATGCTATAAAAGTAAGTCTGAATAAAGATAAGTCAGCTTTAGAAATGAAAATAATGAAACCTAAAGGGAAACAAAAAAAAGATAAATTAAAAGGGTAATTTCTCCCTCTTCTTCTTTTGTCAATTTTCTAAATAAAGATTGGTTTTGGATTAGCACCTCTCCCACACTTTCAATCTTCCATGGTGTATTGCACCACTTACTTTGAGGTAATGAACATACAAAGGTTCATCAAAAACTTGAGTTACCTCTCATTGCGCAAAAGCATACATAAGAGCTTTTAAAACATTTCTAGGGCAGGACCATAAACAAATTGGCTTATTCATGAAGTTAAAAATAAAAAAAGTGAATACTTATGCTTCCTTATATTATTTATCTACTTGACAATAAATACTATAATATTTCATGTAACCATCCTTGAAAGATTGATGCACCTTACTTCCTTCAGTAGCCGCAAAAGATTCTAATATTTTTTTGAACCAACCTTCAACTTGTAGATTTTTGATAACCTTTTTACGATCATCTGTCATTTTTATTGAAGCTTCAATAATACTAGTAGTAATGTCCTGTTTTTCAATAATATTAAACCCATTTGAATTGATAGATTCTAACATTTCATCTAAATATTCCTTTCTTCTTAAATCATAAAAAGGAAAGTGCCTTCAGGTTTTAATACTCGCTTTACTTCCAATAAAAAATTATCCATTGAAGAATAGCAATGTGAAGATTCAATATTAATAACAGCATCAAAAGTATTACGATCAAAAGGCAGCTTTTCAGAATCACCAACTTTAAAAGTTAGATTATTAATGTTGTAAATTTTATTGCACAAATCAACAGCTGTAGGTGAAATATCAACCCCTATCATTTCCTTCACATTAAGATACCTAGAAATATATGATGATCCACCTCCTCTGCCAGAACCTACTTCTAAAACCTTTAGTCCTGTCAAATCAATTTTAGAAGCCACATAATGATACAATTGAATAGAATATCTATCCTTCTCATCTTCGTCATTTAAAGTTAAAGCTTGTTTTTCACTAAAGTAACCATAATTCATGAACCTTAAATTAGGATCATCAGCTTTACTTGCCAAAATAGTGTACCACTTTTTCCAAAACTACTTTTTCAAACTAGGAAAAGCTGGAATATGAAATACACTATTTTATAAAGCATATTACATTGCTTTCTTTTCGTCTTCCATTACTTTCATGTAAGTATCCATTGCTGTTTCACTCATTCCTGTAAATGAAAATCCTCCATCATGAAAAAGGTTTTGCATAGTTACCTTCCTAGTATAATCAGAGAACATTGAAATACAGTAATCCGCACATTCATCAGCTGAGGCATTTCCTAATGGAGATAAATCATTTGCAAACCTATAAAAACCATCAAAACCAGCCACACCACTTCCTGCTGTAGTATCAGTTGGCGACTGAGATATAGTATTCACTCTTACATTTCTTCTTAATCCATAGTGATATCCAAAACTTCTTGCAATAGATTCTAGTACAGCTTTATTATCGGCCATGTCATTGTAAGTATGGAAAACTCTTTGAGCAGCAATATAAGAAAGCCCAACAACTGAACCCCACTCACTAAGTGCATCTAATTCCCAAGCAGCTTGCATTGTTTTATGAAATGACAAAGCAGAAACATCATAACCCTTCATTGTCCAATCATGATTTTGTTCGTAATAAGCCTTTCCTTTTCGTACATTTACCGACATTCCAATAGAATGCAATACAAAGTCAATCTTTCCTCCTAACTCTTGCATAGCAACATCATACAATGATCTTAAATCTTCCATTGAAGTTGCATCAGCTGGAATAACTTTAGCTCCAATCTGCTCAGCCAACTTGTCAATTGTACCCATTCTTAATGCAATAGGAGCATTGGTTAAAACTATCTCAGCTCCTTCAGCATGTGCATGTTCTGCAACTTTCCATGCAATTGATTTTTCATCAAGTGCACCAAAAATAATCCCTCTCTTTCCTTTTAATATATTGTTTGGCATCTCTTAAATTTATTCTGCAAATATAATATTATTGATTTAATAATACCTTAGCATTTTCAAATGCTGCATTAGTTATTTCTTTTCCGCTCAATAGTTTTGCAATCTCTTCTACCCTTTGCCCATAACTTAGCACTTTAACATCTGAAATAGTTGTTCCATACTTTACCTTTTTCACTACTTTAAGATGAACCTTTGCCTTTGAAGCAATCTGGGGTAAATGAGAAATTGCTATCAATTGATTTTTACTACTAATCTCTCGCATCATATCTCCCATTAAAGAGGCAATTTCGCCACTTACACCCGTATCAATTTCATCAAAAACCATTGTATTAACTCTAGATGATTGAGCTGTAAGGTATTTAATTGCGAGCATTAATCTTGATAACTCCCCACCTGAGGCGACTTTAGAAACGGCCTGCATTGCACTCCCTTTATTAGCAGAAAACAAGAATGTAATTGTTGTATTCCCAAATTGATGAAAGTTGTCAGTTTTATTTAAACTTACCTTAAATTGAGCATATGGCATTCCCAAATTTACTAAATGTTTTTCAATTTTAGATTTTAATTCAGGTAGAACCTTCCTTCTGCTTACTTCAAGAATGTCAGCAGAATCTTTAAGTACTTTATATTGCTTTTCAATTGCATCTTTCTTAACTAAAATTTGCTCATCAAATGATGATGAGATTTGAATTTTAGTATCAATCTCATTTCTTAAATCAATTAATTCTTCTACAAATTGCACTCTGTGTTTTTGCAATAAATTATTAATAGCATCTAAGCGATTATTGCAAACTTGCAATTGTTGAGGATCGGATTCTAACTTACTATTAATGTCTGACAATTCAGCATTTACATCATTTAACTCAATTAAAATACTCTCAATTCTTTCTGGCAAACCATCAAAAGAATCAAATTCTTGTAACAACTTTTTTATTGCTACTAACTCAGAAAAAACTCCTTGTTCAGAACCTAATAACTGTTCACTTTCTGAAATTACATTTGCAATACCATCCACATTTTCCAAAAGTGAAATCTGCTTTTCAAGTTCCTCTTTTTCATCAGTTTCTAAGTTTATAGAGATCAATTCATCTAATTGAAAATTTAAGTACCCTAATTCTGATTCTGATAAACTTCCTGATCTTTTAATCAGATTTAACTCTGATTTTAGTTCACTATATTTTTGTAATTCATAACGATATTTCTCTAGTTCTTTTTCTGATTTAGCAAGTTCATCAAGCACAATAAACTGAGCTGACTCCTCTTTTAGTAGAACAGATTGTTGTTGAGCATGGATTTCAATAATTTGCTTACCAAAAGCAGTTAAAACATTTAACAAAACTGGGGTATCATTTATAAAAGCTCTACTTTTTCCATTTGAATTTATTTCTCTCCTTACAAGAGTTTCTTCTTCAAAATCTAAATCATTTTTAATAAAAAAACTTTGCTTTGATTTATCAACTTTAAATATCCCTTCAATAATACTTTTAGGAGTATTTTTTTCAGTAGAAAAACGTTCAACTCTTTTTCCTAAAAGTAAGGATAATGCATCAAGCATAATAGATTTTCCAGCACCTGTTTCTCCTGAAACAACTGTAAACCCATCTGTAAAATCTATACTTACATTTTTTAATAAAGCATAATCACTAATGTACAAACTTTTAATCATCTTCCTCCTTCTGAAGATTGAGTAATAGCTTGATAGTCTGAAGAATTTGCTGGATCTATCTCAGCAAGGGTTTTGACAATTCTTGTTTTTTCATTAGTAAATGCCTCAGAATAGATATTTATTATTTCATCTGATTTTGCATCAAAGAAAACCTTTAAGATAAATGCAGAGGGATTATTTCTGTAAATACTTTTTAAGCTTTCAATTGACTCAGTAATTTCATATCGAGCATCGTCTGGTTCTTCAGCTAAATTATCCAAACCAGACCTATGATAACGGTACATGCACATGTGAAAGTCACTATACCTTGAATCCATTAAACCCTCTGCTAACCAATATCTATTTTTATCACTCTCAAATGCCTTCCAACCTGGTTCTGGAGTATTTTGAGCATTACTTACAATTCTTTGAGCTATACTAAAATATTCGTTCCCTCCTTCTTCAGAAAAAGTTGCATAATCTAAACCTAATATAATATTGACATAGAAAGCTAATACAGAGGTTAAATTTGACATATGAGTAACGTCAGAAAACTCTAAAGATTGATATTCAATATATTTAAACCTGAAGTTATTGTCTAAATAATTGAATAAAGTTGATTTGTATGAAGTACCAAAAATCGGTCTAGTACTTTGTATTTGTATTGACCCTTCAAACTCATCATTAGAAATTTGTTTGCTAATGTTGATCATTATTGCGCATTCAATCCGTTCTTCACTCTGAACTTTTGTAGTTGTCCATTTTTTATTATTAACAAACTCATAAATAGCTGTTTGCATGGTCTGAAACACCTTTCTATCACTAGTTTGAACTTGAGATGAGTTTACTCTAATAGTACAAAGTAATTCTTGTGAATTTACATTTACGGCAAACCCAAAAACAAGAAAATATAAGATGATTTTTTTCATTAACTCAATTTAATAATATGTTGTACAATATCTTTTGCCACTTCTTTCTTATCTTTCAACTCAAAATTCTTGATATTATTTTTCCTATCAATTATTGTAACCTGATTAGTATTATGTCCAAATCCAGCACTCTTATTATTTAATGAGTTTAAAACAATCATATCAAGATTTTTTCTTTCCAACTTTAATTTAGCATTCTCAAATTCATTTTCTGTTTCTAAAGCAAAACCAACAACAAACTGATTGTCTTTTTTACTATTTCCCATTTCAGACAAAATATCAGTTGTTTTTGATAAGTCAATTGTTAAGCTGTTTCCTTTTTTCTTTATTTTATTCTTAGCCACTTCATTTGAAGTATAATCAGAAACAGCTGCAGCAAAAATTGATATATCAGAATTTTTAAACTTAGATAAAACGACTTTATACATTTCATTTGCAGATTCTACTCTTGTAATATTAATATTTGAATGCTTACAATCTAAATGAGTAGGGCCTAAAATAAGTTCAATAAACGCACCTTTATCAGCACATTCTAAAGCAAGTGCTAATCCCATTTTTCCTGAAGAACGATTACCTAAAAAACGAACAGGATCAATAGCTTCATAAGTAGGACCTGCAGTAATTAAAATTTTTTTATCGGTAAAAGGTAAATCTGAAGATAAATCAGAAATAATATGTTCGATAATTTCTGAAGGCTCAGCCATTCTTCCTTCACCTACTAAGCCACTTGCCAGCTCCCCAAATCCAGATGGAATCAACTTATTACCATATGACTGTAATTTTTCAATATTTTCTGAAGTTGAAGGGTGTTTATACATATCTAAATCCATTGCCGGCGCAAAATAAACCTGACACTTTGCCGATAGATATATTGTTAAAAGTAAATTATCCGCCTCTCCTGTAGCTATTTTAGCCATAGTCTTTGCAGTTAATGGAGCAATCACCATAAAATCTGCCCATAAACCAATTTCTACATGGCTATTCCACATCTCTGTATCCTTATTCACCATTCTTGATAAGACAGGATTATCTGACAAAGTAGAAAGTGTTAATGGAGCAACAAAATGCAAAGAAGCCTCAGTTTGAATAACTCGAACTGAAGCTCCTGCTTTTTTGAATAAACGAACTAGTTCTGCAGTTTTATAAGCTGCAATACTTGCCGTTACTCCTAATAAAATTTTTTTTCCTTTAAGCATCTGGGTTTGAATCTTTATCTGCTGATGCGTTTGCATCTCTCATATAAAGTTCATCATTCAATAATTCTTTCATTGCAATAGCCCAAGGCTTAGGTAGGCTCTCATAAAACCTTGAAACAGCAATTTGCTCTTGATTTTCAAAAACCTCATCTAACTGCTCTTGTGTAATTGCAAATTCTTCAAGTTTTGACATTAGTTCTTCCTTCATTTTCTCACTTACTTGTGATGACCTTTTAGCCATAACTGATACTGCCTGAAAGATATTGTCAGTTTTTGCTACAAAATCATCTACATTTCTTGTAATTGTTGATTTTTGAGCTCCTGTTTTTTTAAATTTCATTTTTATTTTCTTTTAATTCGGTTAATGATTGTATTGTTTTATTATATGTGTTTTTTAATTCTTCTAAAAATTCACTTTTAGGATAATTATCTTCAAATTGCGAATATGCATCAAGAGTAGATTTTAGCCTCTGTTCTACCTTAATACTTATACTGTTAATTGCTAATGAGTAAGATGATTTTACAATTAAAAAATAAACTTCTTCTCTATTATCATAAGAGGGAAAGTCAATTAGCACATTATCCAAAGCAATGATTGCAGATTTATAATTTTCAGTAATATAATATTGTTTAGCATTTTCAAACGCTTTTTTTGAAAGTACAAACCTCAATTCATCAATAAGTGTATTGCATTTTTCTACCCTATCACTAAGAGGGTATCTATCAATAAAAGATTGTAACTCTTTTATTGTTTTATAGTTATTTGTAGCATCCAAAGAATAAACAGGAGTTTCATTATAATAACACTGAGCTACCATAAAAGCACATTCTTCCGTATGCTTACTACTTGGGTAATTTATAGTGAAATTCCTAAACAGATAAGCTGCAGTTAAGTTATCTCCAGTAACATAATTACAATAAGCATAATAATAAGCAACTTCTTGCATTTTTGAAGTTCCTCTTAAAGCAGTTGACAATTCATTAAATAATGGCATAGCTCTATTATATTGTTCTGCTTCATAATAGGAAACTGCTTTTTCATATTTATAATTATAGTCATCACTCTTGAGTACTTTCTGATATTCTCCACAAGAAGTAAATACAAAAGTGATTAATAATGTTTGTAATATTTTTCTCATCATAATTTTAATGGAGGTAAAGATAAATGGTATAATTGGATATTCCTAAATTATTTTTATATCTAGTAAACAGGACTAATTTAAATTTATTGCTTTAATAATGAGGTGATTTTTGGACTCATTGGCTTAGTAGTGGAGTAAAAGTAGTTAATAAACTCTCCTTTTTCATCTACTACATATTTTTGAAAATTCCATTTTACTGAAGAACTGGACTTTCCGTTTTTATTTTTATCTGTTAACCAGCTATAAAGTTGATGCTTACCCTCACCTTTAACATCAATTTTTTCAGTCAATAAAAAGCTAACACCGAATTTTATAGCACAAAACTGCTGTATTTCTTTTTCAGTACCTGGCTCTTGCCCTCCAAACTGATTACAAGGCAAGCCAATTACAACTAAATTCTTATTAAACTGCTGATGCAGTTCTTCTAAACCAGCATATTGTGGTGTAAAACCACACTCCGAAGCCACATTAACAAATAAGATATGTTTTCCTCTAAACTGCTTTAAATCTATAGGATTCCCGCTAATATCATTAATTTCTATATCATAAATTGACTCTCGAGCATTAGTAGTAGTAGTATTAGTAGTAGTAAAGGTAAATAGTGCCATAATTATTAGGATTAGATTTTTCATTATTACATCAAACTTTTAAGCTCATTTTTAATAACATCACTCGCTTCAATAAGTGGCAATCTCACTTGACTTTTACAAATTCCTAAAAGCTCCAAACAAGCCTTTATTCCTACAGGATTTCCCTCAGCATATAAGGGAACATAAAAATCATACAACTTATTATGCAACTGATTAGCGATTTCTTGATTTCCTGAAAGTCCAAAAGACACCATATCAGAATATTCCTTAGGATGCGACTGCCCAATAACTGAAATAACTCCCTCTGCACCCATGTGAATCATAGGCAAAGTCAAGCCATCATCTCCTGAGAGCACCACAAAATCAGAAGGTTTATTTTTAATAATTTTCATTATTTGATCCATATCACCTGAAGCCTCTTTCACAGCTACTATATTTTTAAAATCATTTGCCATTCTTATAATAGTTTCTGCACTAATATTTGAAGCAGTTCTACCTGGAACATTATAAACAATAATAGGTAAAGGGCAATTTCCTGATATCATTTTATAATGCTGATAAATTCCTTCTTGTGAAGGTTTATTATAAGTAGGAGAAACTGATAAAATTGCATCTATCCCATCAAGGTTAGCTGATTTTATATCCTCAACAACTTGCATGGTATTATTGCCCCCAATTCCCAAAACAACAGGAATTCTACTATTATTTATCTTCTTGCAAAAGTCAACAACTGCTTCCTTTTCTCCTTTACTTAAAGTAACGCTTTCCCCAGTTGTCCCCATCAAAACTAAATAATCTATTCCGCCATCAATTACATGATTAAGTAAATTTTCTAACCCTTTGTAATCTAATGATTTATCCTCATTAAAAGGAGTGACTAATGCAACTCCTGTTCCTTTAATTTTATCCATTTACTTATTTATTAAATTGATATAATGTTTAATTTCATGCATGAGTTTTTCCATGCTTTTATCATCTTTTAAGGAAATCATCAAATCATAAATTTCATAATTTTGCTCATGTATTCCTATCTTGAAATGTGCGATTGAACTTGCTACCAAATATTTAATAGGGATTATACTGCTATCACATAAATTGATAAGGATATCATATTCTTTTTTTACAAAATTATCAATTATATAATTCTGAGGTTTATAATACCAATTTAGGTCCTTTTGATAAAAGAAATCATATTGCAATTTTGGAGTATGATGAAATGATAATTGCTTAGAATTAACATAGCCAAGTGCCTTTACATCCTTCTTTAAATCAAAGAAATAGGACACAAAAGGTTTAATAATTTTTATCTGCTCTTCTGATGTTGCATCATATAAAATTCCAATTGATTGGGCGTTATCCAAGTTGCAAACTTCCTTTGTTCTTTTATTGGTTTTCAATTCCCTTTGAAAAACCCACTTTCCTACTTTTTGTTTAAAATCCTCAATAAACTGCATTAATCAATTTTTGCTAAAAATTCATCTTCATTAACTAGAGTTATCTTTAAATCTTCTGCCTTTTGCTTTTTGCTCGGCCCCATATTCTCTCCAGCCAGAACAAAAGTAGTGTTTTTGGAGATAGAACTTACATTTTTTCCACCATGTTCTTCAATCATTTTCTTGTATTCAGCCCTACTATTTTGATTAAAAACTCCTGACACTACAATTTTCATTCCATTTAAGTTTGATGATTTTGTTGTATCCTCAATAGTAGACACGAATTGCAAGCCACTTTCTTTTAAATTATTTATCAGCTTTAAATTCTCCTCAATTGAAAAATAGTTCACAACACTTTCGGCAATCTTATCACCTATCTCATCAACTGCAATTAAGGTTTCAATATCTGAATCAATTATATTATCTATCGTTTTAAAATGCTTAGCTAATACTTTTGCTACTGTTTCTCCAACAAATCTGACTCCAAGTCCGAATAAAACTCTTTCAAAAGGGATTAGTTTTGATTGCCCCACTCCTATAAACAAGTTCTCAACTGATTTTTCAGCCATTCTTTCTAAAGGCAATAAATCCTCCTTTTTTAAATGATATAAATCAGAGATTTCTTTTATTAAACCCTCATTAATTAAAAGCTCAATCGTTTCTCCTCCAAGCCCATCAATATCCATTGCTTTTCTACTGATAAAATGCTCAAATTTACCTTTAATCTGAGTAGGACAACTCTCTGCATTAGGACAATAATGCTTAGCATCACCTTCTTTACGCACAAGCTCAGTATTACAAGATGGGCAATTAGCAATATATTCAGTTGATTGAGAAAATAAATCTCTATCCTTTAGCTCTACTCCTACAACCTTTGGAATAATCTCACCTCCCTTCTCAACATAAACTCTATCTCCTTCTCTAATATCTAATTTTGCAATCTGATCAGCATTATGCAAGGAAGCTCTTTTTACAGTAGTTCCAGCAAGCTGAACAGGCTCTAAGTTAGCAACAGGCGTTATCGCACCAGTCCTACCTACTTGATAAGTAATTTTATTTAAGATAGTTATAACTTGTTCTGCTTTAAACTTATAAGAAATAGCCCACCTTGGTGATTTTGCCGTGAAACCCATTTCCTCTTGCAAATTAATGTCATTTACTTTTATTACAATTCCATCTATTTCATAAGGTAAACCATGGCGATCCTCATCCCATTTATTAATGAATTTTAAAACATTTTCTACATTACTATGTTTTTTTATTTCATTTGGGATTTTAAAGCCCCAATCTCTAGCTTTTTGCAGATTATCATAATGATTAGTTGAAGGTAAATCTTCTCCTATAAGATAATACAAATAGCAATCTAATGGTCTTTTAGAAACTTCATTCGCATCAAGCAACTTTAAACTCCCAGATGCAGTGTTTCTTGGGTTTTTATAAGGCTCTAAGCCTTCTTCAGTCCTTAGCTTATTCATTTTCTCTAAACCTTTAATCGGAATAAAAATTTCACCTCTAATTTCAACATTTGCAGGATAATCTCCTTTCAATTTTAAAGGAATGCTTTTTATAGTTCTAACATTTGCAGTTACATCATCACCTTGGGTTCCATCTCCTCTAGTAAGCGCTTGAGTTAAATCCCCATTTTCATAAGTTAAACTGACGGAAACTCCATCATATTTTAATTCGCATACATATTCTATTTCTTGATCCGTTAGTTTATGTAATCTTGTATCAAAATCATGTAAATCTTCTTCTGAATATGTATTTCCTAAAGAGAGCATTCTGTATTTATGTGCTACAGTTTTAAATCCATCAATAACTCCACCACCCACTCTTTGTGTTGGGGATGTTGCATCAAAAAATTCTGGATTTTCATCTTCTAATTTAACAAGCTCTTGTAATAGCTTGTCAAACTCAAAATCAGAAATTATGGAAGTATCTAAAACATAATACGAATGATTATACTCAGCCAACTCCTTTCTAAGAAGATCTATTCTTTCTTTAATTTTCATTTATTTTTGATAAGGAAAATGAGAGTCATGCAAAATAATGTTAAGCTTTCCGTTATTGTCTTTTTTATAAGCAAATGAAAACTCAACTTTTATCTCTCCATCCGAATTTCCAAAGTAATAGTTACCCATTGCAAAAGCAAAATTTTCTTCAAGCTTTATAGCTGAATTCTCCCACCTTACATTAGTCCAGCCTTTTAATGCAAAACCTTTATCCTCTGAAAAACCAGGGTTTCCTGCCACAAAATAAGATAGTGCAGCCGCTTTGTTTAATCTAAACTGAACATCAGTTGCTAGAGTTGGCTTAAACAAAACCTCTCCATAACCATAGGCATAAAGTTCATCAATAAAATCAGATGCTTCAGATGTAAAATCTTCATTATTTTGATGTTTTGCTACAATTTTTAATAAGCCGTCTGACCATTGCTTTTGCACATCTAATACTTCTTCTTTTGTTATCATAATTTTGATGATTTTTCTATTCAAAAATAACTATTTCTTTATTGCTTTTATCATTCTATCCTTATCGTTCATGTCTTTTTTCAACTCAATATTAACAAATCCAATATCGGCAAGCATTTCAATTGTTTCTTTACCAAATTTTGCGTTAATTTCAAAGAATAATTTTCCATTTTCATTAAGAAAATTAGAAGCTAAACTTGCAATTTTTTTATAAAATATTAAAGGATTTTTATCTTCAACAAAAAGTGCTAATTCAGGCTCATAATCAAGAACATTTTCTTGCATTTTTTCCTTTTCAGATTCCAAAACATAAGGAGGATTACTAACTATTAAATCAACTTTTTGCAAATAGTTAGTTTGTAAAATATCTTGATGAATAAAATCAATTTCTACCTCATTATTTTTTGCGTTTTCTTCAGCAATTAGCAAAGCATCTTCAGAAACATCAATAGCTAGAACCTTAGCATCTTTATGCTTTGCCAAAGCAATTGGAATACACCCACTTCCAGTTCCAATATCTAAAGCAGCAACAAAATTCTCTTTCAAAATCCAATCCACCAATTGTTCCGTTTCTGGCCTAGGAATTAAAGTATGTTCATTTACCTTGATTTTTAAGCCATAAAATTCTGTTTGCCCAAAAATGTACTGTATAGGCATATGAGTCTTCAAATCCGCAACTATTTGCTGTATCTTACTAAGTTGACTTTTATTTAATACTTGATTAGAATTAATTATGCAATCCGAATGATTGTAAGCTAGTAAATACTTCATAGAAATATAATACCATGAGGTGATTTCACGTTCATCAGCAACAGTAGAAAGTTCTTGCCTAAAATAGCTTAAAATATTGCTGACTTTTTCCATGCTACAAATGTATTCATTTTGCTATTTTTGAGGCATGCAAAATGAAGAGTTTTTTATGAAAAGATGTATTGAGTTAGCCAACAAAGCAATGGGCTGTTCATCTCCAAACCCAATGGTTGGCTCAGTTATTGTTTATAATAACAAGATTATTGGTGAAGGATATCATGAAAAATATGGTTCTCATCATGCAGAAGTAAATGCAATTAATAGCGTAAAGGACAAGAGTTTACTTTTAAAATCTACACTTTATGTAAATTTGGAACCATGCGCTCATTTTGGAAAAACCCCTCCCTGTTCTGATTTGATAATTCAAAATAAAATACCAGAAGTTGTTATCGGATGTGTTGATACTTTCTCTGAAGTTTCCGGAAAAGGAATTGAAAGAATGAGAAGTGTAGGAATTGATGTGAAAGTTGGTGTTTTAGAAAATGAAAGTAGAGAATTAAACAAACGATTTTTTACTTTTCATGAGAAGAAAAGACCCTATATTATTCTGAAATGGGCTGAAAGTAAAGATAGATTTATTGCTCCAAAAGATCAGACAAAACCTTTTTGGATGACTTCTAGTGAATCAAAGAAATTAGCGCACAAATGGAGAGCAGAAGAAGATGCAATTTTAGTGGGTAGGATTACTGCAGAAAAGGATAACCCTTCACTAACTGTTCGTGAAGTTGAAGGAATTAACCCAATTAGGATTGTCATTGACAAAGATTTGAAACTTTCAGCTGATTTCAATCTTTTTAATATTGATGCAAAAACTATTGTTTTTAATCAACTAAAATCAGAGGAAAACAATTCAAATAATTACATTAAAATTAACTTTAACAATTTGACTGAAAATATTTTACAAGAATTACATAAACAAAATATTCAGTCTATAATTATTGAAGGAGGAGCAATAACCTTACAATCCTTTATTGATAAAAAATTATGGGATGAAGCACGAATTTTCACGACAAACAAAACACTAACTGAAGGAGTAAAACCTCCAGCCATAGAAGGAAAAATAATCTCAGAAGATGAAACTGGAGGTGATAGATTTAAAATCTTATATGTATAACATAATTTACACAATTCTCCTCTTCAATATTTTAATTATTGTTTTTAAAATGTTCGAAAAGTACAAAGTCGACAATCTACAAGGATTGATTTTTAATTATATTACTGCAGGAAGTTGTGCCTACTTTTTTTTAGAACAAGATTTCTCACTAAAAGAAATCATTAATTCAGCTTGGTTATATCATGCAATTATTATTGGTACACTTTTTATTATTGTATTTAATTTTTATGCTTATGGAATACAAAAAGTAGGGATTGCAATTACAACTGTTGCAAACAAAGTGAGCTTAATCATTCCAGTATCTATAGCAATACTTTTATATGGAGATACATTTACTTATCTGAAAGGAATTGCATTCTTTTTAGCTCTTGTAGGAATATATTTATCATCAACTAAGGCAGGAAAACTAAGTTTTAATAAAAAGTATTTATGGTTAATCATTCTAGTATTTTTCGGGCAAGGAATTTCAGATTCCGTCTTTAATGATTTTGCACAGAAATTCTCTGATGAAGGTGGATATTTATTCTTTATGGTATTGTTTTTTGTAGCATCAGTTAGCGGAATTATTATTCATACAGGGAAATCCCTAAAAACAAAAATTCCTATTCAATTTAAAAGTATTTTTTGGGGATTTGTATTTGGAGTTCCAAACTTCTTTTCTCTACTTTTCTTTTTAAAAGCTTTAGGAGATCCAAATCTTAACTCATCAATAGTTTTTCCTCTAGTAAGTATGGGGGTTGTTGTAAGTTCTAGTTTAATAGGAATGGTACTATTTAAAGAAAAATTAAGCAAATCTAACTGGATTGGGATTTTACTTTCTATTTGTGCAATTTATATCTTTTCTTTCTAATGTTTTCGGATAAATACAAAGAAATAAAATCTGCTACAACAGGGGTTTACAAAGAGAAGGGAAGTAAATTTATAGCTTACTCCTTCCCTGTTCATTCAGAAGAAAATGTAAAAGAAAAACTAGAGGAAGTAAAAAAATTAGAGCATTCCGCTAGACACCATTGTTATGCATACATCTTAAAAACTGATAAATCAGCACAGAGAGCAAATGATGACGGAGAACCTTCATCAACTGCAGGAAAACCAATTTTAGGACAGATTCTATCGAATGACTTAACAAATATACTAATTGTAGTTGTTCGTTATTTTGGAGGAGTAAAATTGGGAGTTCCTGGATTAATTCGTTCATATAAAACTGCCGCATTAGATGCTATAAGTAACTCTGAAATAATCACAAAAATAATAAAAGAACAATTTGCTGTAAGTTTTAAATACCCTCAGATGAATGAGGTAATGAGGTTAGTAAAAGAATACAATTTAGAAGTAGTAAATACTGACTTTCAAATAGAATGTAATCTTATATTTGTAGTCGCAAAAAGTAAATCAGAAGAAGTAGTAAAAACTTTCAAAAAAAATTACGAGTTAACAATTAAATATCTAAAAACTGTATAATGAAATTATTAAAACAAATGTGCGAAATTCATGCTCCTGCAGGAGAAGAATTTGCAATGACAGAATTTTTATTACAATATATTGAGAGAAATCAAAACAACTGGAAAATAAAACCAAATCTACATTATGGAAAAGGTTTTCAAGATAATTTAATTTTAGTTTTCGGAAAACCCACAACAGCAATTTTCGCACATTTAGATTCTATTGGGTTTACAGTAAAATACAATAATGAAATTGTGAAAATTGGAGGGCCTGTTACTACTGAAGGAATTATTTTGGTCGGAACTGATAGTGAAGGGGAAATAGAAGGGAAAATAATTCAAAAGGGCGACAAACTATTTATTGATTTTGATAGAGATATTGAAAGAGGGACTTCACTTACTTTTAAGGTAAACTTTAGAGACTCTGAAGAATTTGTACAATCTTGCTATATGGATAACAGATTAGGGGTTTGGAATTCCTTAGAATTAGCAAAAACTCTTGAAAATGGAATTATAGTATTTTCTACATGGGAGGAGCATGGTGGTGGTTCAGTTGGGTATTTAGGAAAGTTTATACAAGAAAAATATGGAGTAATGCAAGCGCTTATTTCTGACATCACTTGGATAACTGATGGAGTTAAACACGGAAAAGGTTGTGCCATTTCGTTAAGAGATAGTGGACTTCCAAGAAAATCATATGTAAATAGAATTGTGGAGATTGCAAAACAAAGTTATATTCCTTTTCAATTAGAAGTAGAAGATGCGGGAGGAAGTGATGGTAATGGATTGCAAAAAAGTGATTACCCTTGGGACTGGTGTTTTGTTGGCGCACCAGAAGATAATGTTCATTCTCCTGATGAAAAAGTACATAAAAAGGATATTGAATCTATGGTAAAACTATATAGAGAACTAATGAAAAAACTTTAAGAAACCTTCTTTATTATTTTTCACACCTTCTTTTTTCATTCTTGTAAATAGAAAATGAATTGTATGTTGTGTAGAATTAAATTAAAATAAATAACCTAAATAATACATAAGATTTAAATGGCAATAAAAATGAAAATATCATTACAATTAAATAGACAAAAGTAATGCTCTAATGCTTTGAAATGATCAAAATAAACCAAATAAAAACTCAAACAGATTATAAGTAAAAAAGAAAATAAATGCAGGAATTCTATCAAAGAGTTATAATCAATAGTAATAAGTAGCTGTAACAAAAATAATAAGAAATAAGAAACAAAAGTAACTTAAGAGAATAGTGGTTTTCCTTTGGATTATATCCAGTGTGTAAATACCTTTATAAACAGGAGCTAAAATCCTCAATATAATGCAGAAAATAATTTAAACTCTTCTAAATATCTTAGCTTTTAAATATTTCACTAATAGAAATTAACATCTCTTACATTTCCATTAACTTCAATAGTATCTATAAATGAATTATTGTCTAAATTATATTTGTAAATAGTAGTTGGACTATTAACTGCATCGTTAAAGTATAGTACATCTCTATTATACCAGTACCATACAGAATCTGCAGTAGAATAAACAGAATATCTATCATCTTGATAAGCAACAATATCAGAAATCAAAGAAGATACTTGAGACACACTATTTCCACTTGAGCTCATTTTATATATCCCATCTTCAGCAGTAAAATAATACTCTGTATCATCTGGTTTTGAGATAAGATTTTGAGCATTATAAACTCCATTCAGAGTAGTATTTGCGCTAATTAATAAATCCCAAGGATTAACAGTAATTAGAGCGGATTGTGTTTTAGTAGTTAAATCATTAGGATCATAAATTCCTTTACAGAGGATTTTTAAATTATTTATATTTACAGCAGAATTAGGATTATCACCTACATATAGCCCCCCCATATTCTCAGCTAAAGAAACAAGCTCATCTCTATAATCAATTGCAACTATAGTAGAATCATTTAATGAATCTGGTTCAGCACCACCATTCATAACAATTGAACGATACCATTTTGAAACAATAAATACAGGCTTGGTGCTATCTCCTGTTTCAATAACTGAAGTTACTTCCATTCTATCCAAATCAACTTCTTTTACTTTTGAATCATCTTTATCTACTACAAAAGCTCTATTATCTGGTGATAAAAAGGTCAAATCAACAGGATTTACAAAACCACTTGCTATTCCTTTATCTTCAAAAGTTTCAATATTTACTGAATACATGTCTCCAGCTAAAATGAAAGCTTTTGTACCATTAAACTTTATTTTTTCAACTTCAGTTAATGTCTGACCATTTACCTCTTTATAAATCTGATTTTTAACAACACCATCTTTATAAAAGCTAACACCAATATCAGTAGAAATGTACATTCCACTTCCATAATCTTTTGAGAAAGTTGGAGCATTTTCTTCCTCTTTACATGAAGAAAAAATTGTAAGGGTGATAAATAAATAAATATAAAATTTCATAGTATAATTTTTGGTAAAGATAAAAAAAGAGAGGCAATACGCCTCTCTCTTTAAATATAAATCTTACTTGTTTAGGTTTAGTTAAAACAGTATCCTCCAGGAATAACACCAACTTGGACAGAATCAATACTAGAACCGTTACTAGAATATTTATGTGACCAACCACTCTGCACATAATCAACAGCATCAGTCCCATATATAAATCCATCATTAAAACCTAAAGCATAAAAACTTCTGCTAATTATAGGTGTTGTTGATAATTCTGTATCATTCACATTAAAAGCGTAAACTTCCTTAGTCCAAGAACCATCAGAGTAATACAATGTATTTCCAGCATCGTTAATAATTAGATCTTCTGGATGGTTGCCCACAGGAAAAGTATAAGTTACTTCAATAGCATTACCTACTATTTTAACTAGATTACCCGCAGTTTCAGAGATAACATTCCAATTAGCATCATATTCTGTATAACCACCAGTTAATACCCAAACTGCTCCATTAGCATCTACAACAACAGAGTTTGGTTTATCACCAACATTTAATGTCGATTCAAGAACATCCGTGCTAGAATTAATAACAGAAACAGTACTGTCTAGACCCCAACCACCAATATTACATACATAAGCGAAGCCATTAGCAGCAGTAATTCCTTCAGGACCTGTACCACATCCAATAGTAGAAGAAACAGTATTTGTAGCTAAATCAATAACCTGAACTCCATTAATACCCCAATCTGTTACGTAAGCCTTTTCATCGGAAACTTTAACCATATACCTAGGTTGACTAACATTAATAGTTGCAACAGAAATCATTGAATCAATTGAAGCTACTTCAATTTTACTAGAATTATTTACTAATATATATGCATGATTATTTATTATACTCATAGATTGGACAACATCTCCTAAAGCAAACGAGTTTACAGACGCAAATACATCATTTTCTATATATCCGTACTCATCTACGAATGAAATTGATCCATTTCCAGTTCCAAAATTTCCTTCATTTGTTACAAAATATCCATCTTCATAATTTCCAGTAACATAAATATCTTCTATACGATCCTTTTTACATGATGATAATGCCGTAAATAATAGAGTATAAATTCCTAATTTTCGTATTTTTTTTTTCATAATTTTCTTGTGTTTTTGTTAAATGTAATTTAGTTAATAATATAATTTATTGTTAATAATAATTCTCTTCCTGGATTAGGGTAATTCTGATAAGTAGTATAACTTTTATCCATCAGGTTTTTAACCTTACCCTCAATGCTAAAAGGAATAAATTCAGGGGAATAAGCAACAGCAATTTCAGTTAAGATAAAGTAAGGTAAAGTATTGTTTTCCAATACACTGTGAGATGTAATAACTTCCCCAGTATAATTCTGATTTATTGTAAATGTTAAGTCATCCTCTTTAACTATAAAAGCAATACCTGCCTTGTGCAAAGGAACATACCTCAACTGTTTACCAACAGAAACATCCAAAGGAGTCGTTGTTATTTCATTAGTAGATTTGGTAAATGCATAATTCCCAATTAAGCATATATTTTTAGTTTGCACTTTCAATCTTGTCTCTAGCCCTCTACTCCATACTTGCTTTATGTTGTTTGGCATCCAACTGCCATTATCCATTTGTTGCCAGAGTATCATGTCAGATATATCCAAATTATAAGCAGTAGCTTTAAACTTGAAATTGGCAGTGTTAATCTCAAAACCAAACTCTTTGTTCCATGCATCTTCAGGAATTAAATCAGGATTTCCATTTGCCCCTGCTCCTGCCCAAAATCTATCGTTGAAAGAAGGAGAGCGGAAATTCCTGTTGTATTTAAAACGAATTCTTAGCTGTTTAGTAACTTCAGCAGATAATGCCATACTAGTAATAAGGGGCACTTCAAAAGTAGTTTGCCACTGCTTACGCAATACTGTATTTATACTCAGGAAATCATAATTGTACTGCACGCAAGAAAAAACAGCACTTTGCTTTTCTATCTGCCTAGTATCCCTATAATTATTGTTGATTACGGACTGTTTTGTAATGCTACTACCTAAGTTATAAAGGAAACCACCTTTAGTAATTTTAACATCTATATCCGTAATTTTACTATTAGTTAGGTAATGGCTATCAATATTTTTCAGGTATTCAGTATACCGAAAATCTTCTTTAAGAAAAGCCCTTTTCAAGGTAATTACTCCATCTGTAAAAAAATGAGTTGTAAAAAAAAGTAAGTTGTTAGTCTTATCGTATTGTTTTGCATCCGAAAAAGAAATTGTCATATTTTGCGGCACTTCCCTGTCATTAGCTAAACTCCAGTAGGCGACTGCAAATTTTGTTGAACTATCATATTTGTAGGTGAGGTTTAGTTTCCTTGATTTTGACTCTATCTTACCATAGTCATTCACTAAGGTTGGACGCCCCCTTTTTATGGTATTTGAATAGATAAAACTGTTTTCATCTGAGAGGTTTGTAAACGACAGATTAAATGCCAATTTATCGGCACTGTGTTCTAGTTTTATCCCTTGACATAATAAACCATAACTACCTTGTTCCCTGGTTAATTTTATTTCCCTTTCCTGCTTAAAATCAGTAATAGAGTTAAGATGAATACTACCACCAATAGCCCCAGAACCAAACACGGAAGCATCTCCTCCATGTATGATAGCTATCTTTTCAAAACCCTGTACGGGAGTAATTGAAAAATCAAGTAAACCATTAGCAATTGAGTTCAAAGGGATACCATTCCAAAGCACTAAAGTATGTGAGCTGGAAGTACCTCTAAAAGTTGGAGTAGCAAGCGCCCCATACTGTTTTATATAAACGGATGAATGATTGACTAGGCAATCAGATAGTTTTTGGCTTGAGGACTCACCTATAATTTCAGGATTAAGTATTACTAGGTGAGTTCCTATAGAATGAGTTTGTAAACGATTATCTTCTAACTTTACTTCAGGTAGCCGAATGGTATCCATAGCCAATTGCCCTTGCAAGTTAGTTACAAAACTCAATAGTAGGTATAAGTGCGCTATAGTCTGTTTCATTCTGCCTACCGTTTTATCCAGAAACGATTCAGTTTTTTTAGCTTAGCAGGTCTTCTGACTTGGTCCTTTTGGAAAGGCCTTCCCATTAACTAAAACAGTGGCAATGTAGTTTCCAAAAATTTACGGACTTTACAGCTTCTGGTAAAGTTGAGGATTCACACCTCATTCCCTTTTACACTAAAATAGTGTACTAAACTTGGAGCAAATATATAAATTGATGTGTATTTAATATACTTAGTTTATAATTATTTTTAAAAAACATATACTTAGGTTTCTGATAAAAACTATCTGATAAAACGGTAAACCAAACTAACAATTGATAAACATAACTTAAAGGCTAATGAGCATAAACTCAGAAAATAACATGTCATAGTGAACTTTTTAGTTTTACTATTTAATACAAACGAAACTACTCTTCACAGTTCTCAACTACTAAATAATCCTATCCTTAAGTAAAAAGAATGTTTTTTATTTAAAAACTAAAGTGCTTAAATCTAAACTCTTTTTTAACTCTAATGGACTTAATCCTAAATTCTTAGTAAAATAAGTGATTAGTTTTTCGGTTGGCATATTCCCCACCAAATCATCCTTTGCCATTGGGCAGCCGCCATATCCTTTAAGGGTAGCATCAAATCTTCTGCAACCATTCTGATAGGCCGACTCTAATTTCTCTTCCCATTTATCAGCAATAGTATGGAAATGCGCTCCAAATTCTATACTTTGGTATTCTTTTATTAATGTACTAAAAAGTGGTGCAATATTTTTAGGGCTTGAAACCCCAACAGTATCAGATAGAGCAACTATTCCTATATCTAGTTTTTGTAATTTTTTAGTAAGTTCTGCTACAATATCAGTATGATAGTTTTCTCCATAAGGGTTCCCAAATGCCATTGACAAATACACAACCAGTTCCTTGTTATTTTTAACGGATAAATTCTGTATTTCTTCAACTGTACTTAATGATTGTGCAATGCTCTTTTTAGTATTCCTCAGCTGAAACTGTTCAGAAACCGAAAGTGGAAAACCTAAATAATTGATTTCTTCAAAACTGCAAGCATCAGTTGCGCCTCTAGTATTTGCAATAATAGAAAGTAATTTACTGTTTGTATTTTCTAAATCCAACTGTTCCAAAACCTGTGCCGTATCCCTTAATTGTGGGATATACTTTGGCGAAACGAATGAACCAAAATCAATCGTATCAAAACCTACCTTAAGCAATTGATTGATGTATGCAGCCTTAATATCAGTAGCAATAAATTCACTAATACCCTGCATTGCATCTCTAGGACATTCTATTATTTTCATCTCTTTAACATTGCCTTATTAATCCTTTTTACAAGTGATGGTCCTTCATAAATGAAGCCCGTATACAACTGCAATAATGTTGCACCTGCATCGAGTTTTTCCAATGCGTCTTCAGCACTATGTATTCCCCCTACACCAATAATTGGGAATGCTTTATTTGATTTATCAGCCAAGTACTTAATTACCTCTGTGGATCTTACTCTAACTGGCTTACCACTCAAACCTCCTTTACCGATAGCATTAACCTTGTTTGTATCTGTTTTAAGCCCACTTCTATCAATTGTTGTGTTAGTTGCTACCACGCCATCAATTTTCGTTGTTGCTATAATTTCTATAATATCATCCAATTGGTCATTGATTAAATCAGGTGCTATTTTCAATAAGATTGGTTTTCTGGATTCTTTTTCATTATTTAATTCCTGTAATCTATTTAATAAAGCAGTAAGGGGTGCTTTCTCCTGCAAATCACGCAAACCTGGGGTATTTGGCGAACTTACATTCACCACAAAATAATCCACATAAGGAAACAATTTCTCAAAGCAGAGTTCATAATCATCTACTGCCTTTTCATTTGGTGTGACTTTATTTTTCCCAATATTCCCACCAATAATGATGTTAGTTTTTCTTCTTCTCAATCGAGCAACTACTACTTCTATCCCTTGATTATTAAAACCCATTCTATTGATAAGACCACTGTCATCATTTAAGCGAAATAACCTAGGCTTAGGATTTCCCTTTTGAGGGAAAGGAGTAACCGTGCCAATTTCAATAAAACCAAAACCAAAGGATGCTAATTCATCAAACAGTTTTGCATCTTTATCAAAGCCTGCTGCCAAGCCTACAGGGTTGTCAAATTTTAATCCGAATACATCTCGTTCTAATCTAGCATCCTTTACTTTAAACAGCAGACGAAAAGCCCATAATTTACCAGGAATCATCCCAGCAATTTTTATCATCTTAAAGGTTATATGGTGTATCGCTTCAGGGTTAAAAAGGAATAAGAAAAAACGGAAAACTCTATACATAGATATATTTTTCGCAAATGTAAAAAATATAGATACAAGATACAAGATATGAGTTAATAGTTATTAGATTACAAATAGGAACTAACAACTACTCACCTACTTCTTCAAAGGAATTATCATCATAAAACACAACAACTTTGCCTATTTTCTTTGAAACAAGTACCTCTTTTTGATCCATATTGTCCTGCATATAACCAATTCCGCTAATTAACCAGTTGGCATTTATGTTAGGATACACATTCAATAGCTTTTCTAAAAAGTCGATACTTGGCTTATTTCGACCAGAAAGTATATGCGAGATTGTTGCACGATTCACGCCAATACTATCCGCCAAAGCTGAGGATTTTAAGCTTTCTATTCCCATCCAATTTTTGAGCCTTTCGTGCATTTACTTTACTATTTACAATTGTTAACAGCAAAACTACAAATTTGTTTTTATATTTTAATATTATTGTTCTGATTTCTTTATAAAAGAACGTAACAAGCATTACATATAAATACTATAAATTACTGAAAACAAATATAATACATTGATCTTACTAAAAATTCTGTAAATTACAAAAAACTCATATCAAATTATACCTAACTTTGTTTACAAAAGTTAATTTTTACATAAAAAAACCACTTATTAAGTGGCTTTTAAATTTATATTTAAGTAACTAATTAAAGAGATTTTAGCACTAATCCAAAGTATACTGTTATTGGTAAATTAGGTCCATAAACAAAGTTACTATCTCTGTCTTTTAAAGTATCAAGATTTTGCTGATAATCATTAGTTAAATTCTTAATCCCAACACTGTATGCTAATTTAGTTCCTACTCTACTCAATTGCTGTATGTAAGTTGCTTTTAGTCCAATTACATTAAATGTAGGTGATTTTATGAATTCATCCTTAGTTTGCTCAGGAGCGCCAGCTAAATGCAATATATCCATAACGCCTGTATGTACTAAATTTGCAGAAAAACTTAATTTGTTAGTAGGAGAGTAAGTTAAAGTAGCATAACCGTACTTATTTGGAGTTCTTAAAAATTCTTTTCTACTCTCAAGCTCATCAGAATAACTTACCGCCTCATCGTACAATGATCTTTGCAAAGTTAAACCAGATTCTATCTGCAGTTTTTGCTCTAAATTTGCTCTAAATTCCATAGTAAGACCTTTTACATTAGCTCCAGCTCCATTTCTTTTTGTAAAAACCTCTCCAAATTCATCTTCTCCAGATGGATCTTGATAAAATGCATAATTCAAATACGTGTAAAAACCCTCAAAAGTAAAACCATAAACATAATGCTCAGTTGCTTTATCATAATTAATAGATGCGCTTAAACTTTTTGAACGTTCTTCTTTCAAATCATCAGCCAAAAAAATACGAGAAATTCCACCCCCAGCAAATGCCATATGCAAATCAGTATCAAAAGCTTGTGGTGCCCTGAACCCTGTACTGTATGATATTCTAAATTGAGTTTCTTTCCTTAATTTATAAAGCAATGACAACCTAGGACTAACCACCATATTTTCTAATAACGAATGCTTATCAAATCTTGCCCCACAAAGTAGATTAAAGTTTTCTGTCAAATCCCAGTCAGACTGAACAAAAGTACCAAGAGTTATTACTTTTTGGTCAATTAAATAATTATAAGCTGAGATTTCGTCCATTACATCATCAAAAACATACTCAGAACCAATTGTAAATACATTTGGACCAAACAACTTATTTATCTTATGATTCAACTGAAAACCACCTTGCTTAGTTGTGTTTAATGAAGTTCCATAAGGAGGATTAGCCAAATGCTCTTCAGCAGACCCAACCTCTGGTCTGATACCAGTATAATGCTCACGCTTAGTTTGTTGTGCTGCTAAATAAGTAACAAGAGATGAGTTACCATCATTAAAATTAATTTGATAATCTATATTTCCTAAAAGCACATCATGCACTCTTTCTTCTGATTGCATTGCAAAATGTGGCGCACCTGTAATCATTTCTCCACCAAAACGATACTCATGCAAACTACCCATATTTACTTCTATTTTTTGATTTTTAGATGGTACGAAAAAGAAATTAGCCCCAAAAGTATTGTCTTTTAAAACAGGTAATTCTGAGTAATTATCTCCATTATGATCGTACCACATTCTATCACGATTGTTTACAAAAAATGTAGCTCCTGAATTTTTATTATCAGATACAACAGTTGCATTGCCATGAAAAACCTTATCATCAGCCGAGCTATTGATTCTACTATAATCATATCCAAAACTAAAATTATTAGTAGTAGGTAATTTAGTTATTACATTTACTATTCCTCCTATTGCTGATGAGCCGTAAAGCGAACTACCTCCTCCTCTTACAATTTCAATCCTATCAATCATATTAATAGGGATTTGCTCCATCCCATATAGCCCTGTTAAAGGACTAAAAATTGGCCTTCCGTTTATAAGGATTTGAGAATAACCCCCAGCCAATCCATTCATTCTCAATTGAGTATAATTACAAGTTTGACAATCAGTCTCGACCCTTAATCCTGGCTGAAAATTAAGACCTTCTGCCAAATTACAAGCTTGAACATTTTCTAATTGTCTGCTATCCATCACATTTACAATTACTGGAGATTTCGTTCTTCTCTTAAATGTTTTAGTTCCTGTAACTACAACTTGATCCAAATTATATACAGATGCTACTAACATAATATTAATATTATTTATTCCTTTATTAACAACATTATAAGACTTCTTAGTTATCATTCCAACTGCTGATACAATAATATGATGATGACCTAATGGTGCATTTTCAATAATATAACTTCCATTCTCATCAGTCGAAACACCCAATTTTGTTCCTTCAATAATGATGTTTGCGAAAGGTACAACTTCATTTTTGGATGTTATTTTTCCTTTTATTGTCTGCGAATTTGCTGTTAAAGAAAATATGACAAATGCAATTATTAATAGGTTAATTATTTTATTCATTTTTTAGTTTTTTTGATTTCATTTAAGCATGGCAAATATCTTAATTTTTAGACATGTCTAAACTTTTTTTTATATTAATATAATTATTACTTTTGCCACATGATTACTTTAGCAGAAGAAAATTATTTAAAAGCTATTTTATCCATTAGTTTAAATTTTGATGGAAAAGTTTCTACCAATGCAATTGCAGGAGAAATTGGAACAACTGCAGCATCAGTATCAGATATGCTAAAGAAATTGCAAGACAAAAAACTTGTCAAATACAAGAAATACAAAGGTGTATCATTAACAAAAAAAGGAAACTCTTTTGCAACATCAGTAATAAGAAAACATAGATTATGGGAAACTTTTTTAGTGAATAACTTAAACTTTGATTGGGGAGAAGTACATGATGTAGCCGAACAATTAGAGCACATAAAATCAGAAGAACTTGTAGACAGATTAGATACCTTTTTAGATTGCCCAAAATTTGACCCCCATGGAGAGCCTATACCTGCAAAAGATGGAAAAATCCCAACAACAAATACTATACCTTTAAATAAATTATCAGAAGGAACAAATGGAAAGGTTATGGGAGTAACATTAGATGAAAAGCCATTTTTAGATTACTTAACAAAGTTAAATATCAGCATAGGGACAGAAATTAAGCTTTTAGAAAAGATACCTTTTGATCAATCAATCAGTATCAAAATAGTAAATACCAAACAACACATCAGTAATGATGTAGCAAAACACCTTTTAATTAAAACAAATTAGACATGGAAAATTACGAATTATACAAATGGTTTGTTCAACAAGGACCTGTATTGCAAGCCCTTTATGCAGGACTTTTTACTTGGGGACTAACTGCTCTTGGTGCTGCATTGGTTTTCTTTTTCAAAACAAGTAACCGTAAAGCATTGGATATTTCATTAGGATTTACTGGAGGAGTTATGATTGCTGCTAGTTTTTGGTCGCTTTTAGCACCATCAATTGCTTATGTTGAAATGCAAAATGAAATGGGAATGTCAGATTCACCCGTATGGCTTGCTCCTGCTATTGGCTTCTTTTTAGGAGCTGCTTTCTTGTTTGGGTTAGATAAAATTATACCTCACTTACACATATTTGCAAAAAGAGAAGAAGCAGAGGGAGTTGAAACAAACTGGCGTAAAACTATTCTTTTAGTACTAGCAATTGCTTTACATAATATTCCTGAAGGATTAGCAGTTGGAGTTGCATTTGGAGCATTGGCTAATCCTGAAATATTAGGAATGGAAGGACATTCAGTATTTACAATAGGATCAGCAATTGCACTAGCAATTGGTATAGGTATACAAAATTTCCCTGAAGGATTTGCAGTTTCAATGCCACTTAGAAGACAAGGTGTTAGCAGATGGAAATCATGGAAATGGGGACAATTATCTGCAATAGTTGAGCCAATTTTTGCAGTAATTGGAGCTGCTATTGTAATGACAGTTCTTCCTATTTTACCTTATGCTCTGTCTTTTGCAGCAGGAGCAATGATTTTTATTGTAGTTGAAGAAGTAATCCCTGAAAGCCAAAGGGGAGGAAATACGGATTTAGCTACAATGGGACTAATTGCAGGATTTATTGTAATGATGGTTCTTGATGTAGCATTAGGATAGATTTTAGCATTAACTATTTAGACATGAGACATTTTTGTCTAACTTCTAATATCTAACATCTAAATACTATCTTTGCAAATATGTCAGTTAAAATCAACATTAAAAACCGTAAAGCAAGCTTTGAATATGAGTTTATTGCTAAATTTGTTGCAGGAATATCTCTAGTAGGAACAGAAATAAAGTCTATTCGCAACAATAAAGCCAATATTTCTGATGCACATTGCGTTTTCAATGGTGATGAATTATTTGTGAAAAACTTGCATATCTCTGAATATCCTAATGGTGGCTACATTAATCACGAGCCTAAAAGGGAAAGAAAACTATTACTTAACAGACAAGAACTAAACAAAATGTTAGGGAAAGTAACTGAAAAAGGAAATTCTATTATTCCTATTCGTCTCTTTATTAACGAAAAAGGAAGAGTAAAACTAGAAATAGCTTTATCCAAAGGAAAAAAGGTGTACGATAAAAGAGAAAGTATAAAAGAAAAAGACCAAAAACGAGATATGGATAGAATAAGAAATATGAGATAATGAAAAAACTATTCCTTCTTTTACTAGTTATAACAATTCTTTTTGCTTGTAAAAAAGATGTTTTAGAAAGCAACCAAAGTGCTACTTTGCATTTTTCAAATGACACCATCATTTTTGATACTGCTTTTCATTCAATAGGAACTCCTACTCAAACACTTACTATATATAATCGCAATAACTTCACTGTTCTTACTGATATAGCCTTAAACCTAATAAGTGGTGGTAGCTTCAGAATGAATGTTGATGGTGTTGCAGGAAACTACCATAACGCAATTGAAATTCCTGCTAAGGATAGTATTTTCATTTTCTTAGAAGTTACGCCTAACCAAAATAGTAGTAATGATTTTTTACTTACAAGTAATATTGAGTTTACTACAGGAAATAAAAAACAAGATGTTAAGCTAGTATCCCCTGCAAGAAATGCGAACTTTCACTTACCTTATGACAACATTTTTACTGATGGAACTGATAGTATCAATTATAAGTATTTCTCCATATCAGAAAACACTACTTGGACAAATGACCTTCCCCATGTTATTTACGGATATGTAGTAATTGAACCCAATGCTACCCTAACTATTGAAGAAGGAACTAAAATCTATTTTCATAATAATTCTGGAATGTTTGTTGGAAATCCTCTTTTAATAGGTGAGAATGGAGAGACACCAACAAATAACGGAACCCTAATAATTAATGGGAGTTTAGGAAATGAGGTAATTATAAGAGGTGACCGATTAGACTCTTGGTACGAAAATATCCCAGGACAGTGGAATGGAATACATTTTGTACAAGGAAGCATTAATAACACAATTGACTATGCAATAATCAGTAATGGAACAACTGCTATTCGTGCCGACTCAGTAGCCAACAGCAACCCAACCGTAACAATCAATAATACTATTATAGAAAATATGTCATCTATTGGCATTTTAGGACAGGGAGCTAAAATAGCAGCTTCTAATACAATTGTAAGCAAATGCGGACAGTACACGGTAGCCTGCAATATTGGAGGCACATATAACTTTACACATTGTACTTTTGCTAACTACTGGGATTATAACAACAGAAACACGCCATCTATACAGCTAAATAACTTTTATGAAGGTACAGATGGAAATATTTATATTAGGGATTTGGATGCAGTCAATTTTACTAATTGCATTATTTATGGCTCACTGTCTACTGAAGTGAGTTTTCAGGAACAGGAACTAGGCGAATTCAATTATACTTTTGACCATTGTCTCATCAAGCTTGACCCAACAATTGATACGGATAATGAAAATTACATCAATTCAATAATTAACCAATCGCCAAAATTTATTGATGCTAACGAAAATAACTTTCATTTAAACGACAACTCTCCTGCTATTAATACTGGCAACAATTCAACTGAATTTAGTTCTGACATTCAAGGAAATCCTAGAAGCAACCCTGACATAGGAGCTTATGAATATAATTAACTATATATCCCTTAAAAATTCTACAGTATCCACCCCATCAGCATAATCCCAAAGGTTAGGTTTTTGAGTGTTTCCAAATGGAATATCCTTTTTTGAAACAACACATTGAAGTTGTTCAGCATTTTCTTCTAAAAACCGCTCTAAAGAATGTATATCTTTATAGAATTCATAATATAACATAGCCACTGGTGAAAGTAAGGATTTATCCTCTTTCATAAGTAGAAAACCGTTTTCAATCAAATTATTATTTCCCATTAGGAAGATGGCTTTATTATAATCGTAATTATTACCATATTTTTTATGCTTTGCCATATAAGAATAGCTGTAAAATGCTTTAAACAGTCTATCCAAGTCAAACCCTTTTGGTAAAAATAACTTGGAAACATTACGACAACCTAATCCAAAATAAGCAAATACATCATTAGCCAATCCTTGCAATTCCATATCCGATTCACTACCGTCCAATACAGCAACTGACCTTCTGTTTTTACGGATTATCTTTTTAGCCCCTTTAAAATAATACTCAAAATACTTAGCAGAATTATCACTTCCTGTAGCAATTACGGCATCAAACTTTCTGTTTTTTACTTCATCAATAAAGGAAATACGCTCCTTAAATTCAGGGGCAATACTGATTAGCTTATCAATGAGTAACCTCAAAAGCACATTATCGGTACTTGACATTTTAATCACTACTTTATGTCCTGAAATAAGCACAGTAAGAAAATCATGAAAACCAACCAAAGGAATATTCCCTGCCATGATAATAAGTACCTTTTTTGGGAACGCTACCTCCTTTAGTTTATAAGGACTCAGCCAAGTCGTAAACATATCTAATTTTAACTGCTCGTGCCAAGCGTTTAGGGCTTTATCAATATTTTCCTTGGTAAACCAAGGGTTGAGCACCTCTGCAGAGTACAATTTCTCTGCTGAATATTGCTGTATCTCCGTTTTTAAATATTCCCCTAAATGAGTAAATGCCTGTATTCTTGCTTGTAAATTCATCAAATAATTATCTTTGTGCAAAAGTAATTTTTTGTTACCATCCACTAAATGAAAAAACTAATATTAATTAACATTCTTGTATTTTTATGCTATTCAGCATCCGCCCAAAAAGGAAATGCTACCCTATTTGCTGAGTATGAAGATACTTTAAAAGTGATGGCTCACACCATAATGAATGCTGATACTGAAGAAGCAAAAAGAACAGCAAATACAGCATTTATTGAAAATTTAACTGAAGTACTGCAATATGAAAATTCTTTTAAATTCCCTTTCGACTCTTTAGTAACTACAGGTAGAGTTTACTCCTCAGATAATACTTTTAGGATCTTTAGTTGGCTCCTTAAAAAAGACAATGGTACTTATGAATATTATGGTGTAGTGCATTATCAAAACAAAAGAAGAAAACGATTTGAAGTAATTCCTTTAATAGATAATTCTGCAAATATTAGAAACCCAGAACAAGAAGATTTAGATGCTAAAACTTGGTTTGGAGGTCTAGTCTATAATATTATTTACATCAAAAAAAGCGGTAGAAAATACTACACCATACTATCATGGGATGGTCATGATGGATACAGTACGAAAAAGATAATTGATGTAATGTATTTCTCTGGTAAAAACAAAATTAAATTCGGACTTCCAATCTTTAAAAAATCAAAAAAAGAAAGTCAGAAAAGAGTAGTACTACAATATGATTCCAAAACAGTAATCAGTGTTAATTATGATGAGAAAGAAGAACGTATAGTTTTTGACAATTTAGTGCCTAGCCGTAAAGATTTAACTGGACTTTATGAATACTACATCCCTGAAGGAACATTTAATTCCTACAACTACAAAAAAGGGAAATGGTGGTTGGAGCAAGATGTTGATATAAGAAATCAAACAAAAGTAAAAAAATACAAAAAACCCAAAAGAGGGCTAACACCAAATTAGATAATAGACCACTCCTTTTACTGACAATAGAAAATAGACAAAACCTAACTAATAAATACTTAATACTCACATCTAATTTATGATAAAACACTATCAATCAAAGCTAGTTATAGCAGGATGTGATGAGGCAGGTAGAGGTTGTTTAGCTGGTCCAGTAGTTGCAGCTGCTGTTATACTCCCAAAGCAGTTTAATAACAATATACTTAACGATAGTAAAGTCCTTTCAGAAAAGAAAAGAGAGTTACTCAGGCCAATAATAGAAAAAGAAGCTATTTCATGCACTGTAGGAATTGTAAGTCCAAAGGAAATTGATAAAATAAATATATTAAATGCCTCCTTTTTAGCAATGCATAGGGCAATTGAAAAATTAAATACAAAACCAGAACTTTTAATTATTGATGGAAATCGTTTTAATCCTTATCCTAATACTCATCATGAATGTATCATTAAAGGTGATGGGAAGTATTTATCTATTGCTGCTGCATCAGTTTTGGCAAAAACCTATCGTGATGATATTATGAAAGAGCTAGATAAAAAACACCCTAATTACTTCTGGAAAAACAACAAAGGATATCCTACAAATCAACACAGAAAAGCAATAGCAGAATTTGGAAGCACTAAGCATCACAGAAAAAGTTTTCAACTAATTCCTAATCAGCTGAGTTTGTCTCTATAAATTACTAATTTTGCTATTTAGCATTTAAGTCATATGTTCAAAACAATATTGAAAATTTCTATTCCAATTTTATTGATTGGAATCATACTTTTTATTGGGTACAATACTTACCAAAAAACACTAAATTCTTCTGAAGATCCTATTACAGTGATTCCAACTAATGCTTCAGTAATTATAAAAATTAATGATGTAAGGAATTTAAGCAGAACCTTAGAGCTCACAACTCTTTGGGAGCAATTAGGTTACATTGAGCACGTCAAGTTTAACAACACTCAAATTAAAGAGATAAGCGAGTTTTTTACTTCAAACCAGGAAGTGTTGAAAAGCAACACTCTTTTTGTGTCTTACCATAAGGTAGGTGCAAATAATAGCGGAACACTGTTCAGTACTACTTTCAACAGAGTAACTGCACTAAATAACGAGACCATTATACAGTTATTTGGAAATGGAAATAGCACATCAGAATATGACAAACAAGAGATTTTCTTTTTAGATAAAACTGGAATGTATTACTCATTTTTAGGTGATATTTTATTTTTTTCTGCAACTAAGATGCTACTTACGGATGCCATAAGAACTTCAAATAGAAATACTGACAATTTATATGTTAATGATAGTTTTTCTAAAGCATATAACACTTTAAGTTCATCTGCTGCTATTAACCTTATTTTTAATGGAAACAATCTAATAGAGCTTACAAATACCTTTACAAAAAACAAAAACCTTACAACCGATTTATCTAACTGGACTGCTACTGATATTAAACTAAAAGACAAAGTGCTCTTAGCAAATGGTATCAGCTCAATAAATAGTAATATTACTAATTATTCTGATATTTTTAACGGACAAAAAAGCAGTAATATTGATATTGTTGAAATAATCCCTGAGAATACAACTGAGCTTTTAGCTTTAAGTTTTTCTGATGCAAAAGATATATTTGATGGCAAGAACAAGATTCTTCAAAACCAAAATAGGTTTTGGAGTTGGGATAAAAACCGCAAGAAGATACAAGATAGTTGTAATGTAAATTACAATGAGCTTATTGGAGAGATTGATGATGAAGCAGGTAAATTCAACACATCAGTACAGTTAATTAGTGAAAATACTTTTACTTACTTTAAAGCCAATGAATCTATCAGAACTTCATCTTTAATGCAAGGGATGATTCAAAAATCTAGTAAGTACAATAATTACCAAATTAATAAGTTATTTGACCATTACTTAACTGCAAATTTGTTTGGTGATTTACTGAAAGTAAACAATCCATATTTTACTGTAATTAACGACTATTTCATTTTCGGGAACTCCCCTTCTGCTCTAGAATATATTATTGACAATTACAGCTCTAACAACACACTTTCTAATAGTAAAACTTACAATAAATTTAGCTCTTACATTTCTAATGATGCAAACTTCTATTATTACATAAATCCTGGGAAAACTGCTGAAACTCTTCAGAATAGTTTTTTAAATAGTTATGCAAAACAATTAGCATTTAACAATGATTCTATTTTT
The DNA here is from genome assembly GCA_905478765.1 of uncultured Flavobacteriales bacterium. Lineage (GTDB taxonomy): Bacteria > Bacteroidota > Bacteroidia > Flavobacteriales > BACL11 > UWMA-0277. The sequence goes on along the minus strand of CAJQJY010000003.1, from coordinate 59,524 downwards.
AAATTCACTGCATTTGCTTTGCAGATGTCAGCAAAGAAAAACCTTTTAACATGCAATATTTGTTTGTTTTATGATGAGGATTACAAAGAAGATATTAAAGAGGAATGGTATGTAGTTCTTGATACTATTTTAGTGCTAAATCCTCAAGTAGTTAAAAATCATTTTACAAAGGAAGAAATGGTTTTAACACAAGATTACAACAATAAACTTTTTGCACTAAACACAAGCGGAGAAACTCTTTGGAGTATTCAAGTTAATGGGAAAATACTTGGAGAAATCAATTATATTGATGCTTTTAAGAACAGTAAATACCAAGCGCTATTTAATACGGCTACACACTTATATTTAGTTGATAGAAATGGCGAAAATGTAGAAGGATTCCCTAAAGAATTACCATCAACTACAAAGCTTGGCCACTCATTATTTGATTACAGCAATAACAGAAATTACAGAATTTGTATTGTTGGAGAAGACAACATCATCTATAACCTAGATAAAAAAGGAAAGAAAGTAAAGGGCTGGAAATACTCAAAAAATACAAATAGGATTACTCAGAACCCTATTCATTTTACAGTTAACGGAAAAGACTTTATTTTAAATGCAACTAAGAATACAACTTCTCAATTATTAGCTAGAAACGGATCAGCTAGAGTAACTTTTAAAGATGCTCATGAATTTGCTAATAAGCTTAAGATTAATGATAAAGGAGAGCTTTATGCGATTACAACTGAGGGTAAGCTATGGCTAGGAAATACAAATGGAAATTCTCAACTTATTGAAATTTCTGAGCTAGATATTAACTCCCAAATACTTTTCCATAATAACCATGTTTATATTTCCAATAACAACAAACTTTTAATTCTGGATGGGAGATATTCTCAAGTAAACAACATTACACTTGATGGAGCGATAATCTTCTTAAAAGGATTTGGAGATAAACTTACTATTAGTACAGAAAATAGCTTGTATTTAATGGAAGCTAATTTGATTCTTGAAGGTTTTCCAATAGATACTGATGGCTACTTTAATATATCTGACATTGATAATAATGGCAAGAGAAATATCTTAAACATCAAAAACGGGATGCTTTATAATTATGAGCTTGGAACTAGTCCAACAAATAAGTAAAAGTTAGATAAGGAAATAATTTTACTTCCTTAGAGAACCACTGTGTTTCTACTAATGGAAACTGAACTCCTCCCCTTATTAAAACAGATTTTTTCTTTTCCCTTTTAATCATAAATTCTGGAGACAAATAAGGTTTTATACTAACTTCCTCAGTTGGTATATATATACACCCTGCTTTTGCCCCTACATAAAATTTGTTTATCAAATTATAATGATAACCAATACTAGCTTCACTAAAAGAAAATGATGTATTTACCTCAGTAAAGTACAATGATTTCTTATTAAAATAATAAGCCCCTAGACCCGTTAAATAAGGCAAGCCGTAAGAATGAGCAAAGTATAAATTCTTTTTGCTTTTTGTTCCTTTATCAAACCTACTCAAATCATATTTTTCTATTAAATCAATAAGTAAAGTTGGATATCTAGGATTAGTAGCATAACCAGCTTTCTTCAATCCTTTAGCCCATTTCTTGTAGTCTGTTTTATTGTATTCAAACAAAAAAGAATAACGACCTCTTTCTGTTAAAAAAAGAGAATGATCTCTGTATGATTCTGATACCTTACTGTACTTTCTGAAACACTCTCCTTTTTCGTCATCATCCTCAATAATCGTTTTACCGTTCCAATTGTTATGGCATTTAATTCCAAAATGATTTTTACCATCTACTGCCAAACGGCTTTCTCCATTTCCACTCTCTAGTATTCCCTGCGCCAAAGTGATAGAAGCAGGAATATTATACATATTCATCTCATTAACAGCAATCTGACGGTATTTTTCTATATAAGCTTCTGTTTTATTCTGAGCCACCGCTAAAATGGAGGAAAAAAGGAATAGAATTAATAAGCATTTTTTCATGATACTAAAATAGAAAAGCCATTCAAACTATTTACACTCAAAAAATATATATTTGAACACTAATTTTTAATAAATATATTTTGAAAAGAAAACATTTTCTACAATCCGTTTTAGGGGCAAGTGCATTTTTAGGTTTACCCTTCACTGCTTTGGGTGAAGATAGCACTACCATTCAGGAGTTAATAAACAATACCAAAAGAGATGTTAAGGGGACTATGTTTGGATTTGCTGCAGATCCTATTAGTAAGGTAAGAGTTGGAATTATTGGCTTGGGGAACAGAGGAAATACCCTACTTGAAATGTTTCAGTACTTGGTAGAAAACGAAATGGCTGAAGTCATTGCTTTATCAGATATTTCAGAAGAAAAAGTAACTAAAGCAGCAGAAAAATTAGCTGTTTGGCAAAGCAAGAAGCCAGTCCTTTATCATAAATCAAAAACGGAATGGGAAAAATTAGCCAAAAGGGATGATATTGATTTAGTCATTATTGCAACTCCTTGGGATTTACACACACCAATGGCAATCTATTGCATGGAAAACGGAAAACATGTTGGTAGTGAAGTGCCAGTTGCCTCCACTATTGAGGATTGTTGGAAAATTATTGAAACGGCTGAATGCACCCAGAAACATTGCATGATGATGGAAAACTGCAATTATAATGAAGAAGAACTTTGGGTATTGAATATGATACAAGAAGGCGTATTTGGCGATATAACACATACTGAGGGCGCTTATCTTCATGATTTAAGGGCATTGATGCTACACGACACTTATTATGAAGGACAATGGCGTTTGCACGAACATGCTGAAAGAAATGGAAATTTATACACAACACACGCTTTAGGACCAATTGCCTTTTATTTAGGCATTGGAAGGGGCGATAATTTTTCTTACCTTTCTTCTATGAGTAGTAGAGAACTAAACCTTAGTATTGCCGCAAAAAAATACAAGCATCCTATACAAAGCTACAAATGTGGTGATATGAATAACACCCTAATTAAAACTGAAAAAGGAAAAACTATCCTCTTGCAATTTGATGTGCATACAGGAAGGCCTTATTCAAGAATTAATAAAATTGTAGGTACTAAAGCAGTGCATGACGGATACCCAAGTAGACTGTACATTGAAGCAGAAAAACCTGAATATTGGGGACATAATTGGCTAAAAGAAGAAGCCTATAACGAATATAAAAGCAAGTACCAACACCCAATAATTAAAAAACTCAAAACCATTAGTCAAGGCTTTAAGCAAGGGCATGGAGGTATGGATTTTGTAATGATTTATCGTTTAGTAAAGTGTTTAAATTTAGGCATTCCACTAGATATAAATGTTTACGATAGTATTCATTGGAGTGCCATCACGCCTCTATCTGAACTTTCGGTAGCTGCCAAGAGTCAAACCATTATTGTTCCTGATTTTACAGGTGGAAGTTGGATAAAAGAAAACCCTTTAGAGATTATGAGGGAAGTTTAATCCCCAACCTTTCAGCCATTCCTTTATTACCTTGTAAACCACCCGTATGTATAGTTAAAATACTACTTCCTTTCGGAAAAAAATTCTTACTAATCAAATCTAAAACACCCATCATCATTTTACCTGTGTAGATAGCATCCAAAGGAATATCATATGCAGTATTGAACTCGCTTATAAACTCAACTAACTTTTCACTTACTTTAGCATAACCTTTTCCAATATAGTTATTTATAAACTTATAATTAGTTACACTAGTCCAATTTTCAATGTCCTTTTCTAAGGAATCAATACCTTTAATAGCTGGAAAACCAATTACAGTTTGTTTGGCTTTTGAAGCATTAATAATTCCTGCAATTGTACCTCCAGTACCCACTGCACAACAAATATAATCTTGTGTATCATTCACCTCCAAAATCTCAGCTGTACCTTTTATTGCTAACTCATTTGTTCCTCCTTCAGGAATCAAATAAAAACACCCAAACTGTGATTTTAGTTGCTCTAAAAAATCAGGATTTGTTTTCTCTCGGTAAATACTCCTACTAAAATAATGTAATTCCATACCACACTCCATAGCAAAATGCAAAGTAGGATTTAAAGGCAAGTGCTCCTCACCTCTTATGATCCCTATGCTTTTAAAACCATTTTCCTTTGCCGCAAAGGCAGTAGCAGTAATATGATTGGAGTAGGCTCCACCAAAGGTCAGTAGCGTTTCAAAATCATGCTTTTGAGCTTCAATCAAGTTATACTTTAATTTGAACCATTTATTGCCAGAAACAATAGGGTGCAACTTATCAATTCGCTTTATAAATAGGCGCACTTTCTTCTCTTTTAAAAGTGGAATTGATATTTCTTCTGTTTCTATTTTCATTTGTGCAAATATCGTAAATTTGCCAACTCTATGAAAGGATTTTCAAAAATAGACAGTTTAGAAAAGGATGAGTATTATCATTCCAAAGAAGGCTATGTTGTTTTTACTGAAAAATACCATTTAAAAAGAGGATATTGTTGCAATAACAACTGCAAACATTGTCCGTATAAAAAAAAAATAAAACTGAGAAATGACAAATCTTAAACAAGCAATTTTACAAGGGATTCCTTCAGAAATACCTACACAAAAGAACATTAACCCCAGCGTTAGTCATGCGCCTAAGCGTAAGGATAATCTTAATAAAGAAGAAAAGCAATTAGCAATTCGTAATGCTTTGCGTTATTTCCCTGCGCACATGCATACTGTATTAGCTCCTGAGTTTGCTGAAGAGCTTAAAACTTACGGCAGAATATACATGTATCGTTTCATGCCTGAATATGAGATAAAAGCAAGACATCTGGAGGATTTTCCTCACAATAGCAAACAAGCAGCTGCTATTCAAATGATGCTTTCCAATAACTTGGATTATGCTATTGCACAACATCCTGAAGAGTTAATTACGTATGGTGGAAATGGGGCAGTATTCCAAAACTGGGCTCAGTACCTTTTGACAATGCAGTATTTAGCCATAATGAATGATGAGCAAACGCTAGCACTTTACTCAGGACATCCAATGGGTTTATTCCCATCACACAAGGAAGCGCCTAGAGTTGTAGTAACGAATGGAATGATGATTCCTAACTACTCAAAACCAGATGATTGGGAGAAATTTAACGCTTTAGGTGTTACTCAATACGGACAAATGACTGCAGGATCTTTCATGTATATTGGACCTCAAGGAATTGTACATGGAACAACAATTACAGTATTGAATGCTGCACGAAAAATTGACCCAAAAGCAAAAGATCTAAGTGGTAAAATATTTGTTACTGCAGGTCTTGGTGGAATGAGTGGTGCTCAGCCTAAAGCAGCTGTAATTGCAAAAGGAATCTGTATAGTAGCAGAAGTAAATCCTCAAGCAACTTACAAAAGACAAAAACAAGGTTGGGTAGATGAAGTTTATACAAATATAGATAAATTACTAGATAGAGCAATTTCAGCAAGAGAAAAAAAAGAAGCTGTTTCCATTGCTTATGATGGTAATATTGTTGATTTATGGGAAAGAGTTGTAGAGCGAAATATTCATATTGAAATTGGCTCTGACCAAACATCATTACACAATCCTTGGGCAGGTGGCTACTATCCTGCTGGAATTTCATATGATACTGCCAATGAAATGATGGTAAAAAATCCTGATCAGTTTAAAAAGGAAGTTCAAAAAACTTTAGTTCGCCATACTAATGCAATCAATACTTTAAGTGAAAGAGGTATGTATTTTTTTGATTATGGAAATGCTTTTTTACTTGAATCAAGTCGTACTAAAGCAGATATACTAAAACCAAATGGAGAATTTAAATATCCATCTTATGTACAGGATATTATGGGACCTATGTGTTTCGATTATGGCTTTGGTCCTTTCAGATGGGTTTGCGCATCTAATGACGCTAAGGATTTAGCAATTACTGATAGAATTGCATGTGAAGTATTGGAAGATATTATGCAGCACTCCCCTGCTGAAATTAAATTGCAAATGAGTGATAATATCAATTGGATAAAAGCAGCTGGAGAAAATAAAATGATTGTCGGTTCACAAGCTCGTATTTTATATGCTGATGCAGAGGGTAGAATGAAAATTGCTGAGGCCTTTAACAATGCTATTGCTAGTGGGGAACTTTCTGCTCCTGTAGTTTTAGGTCGTGATCATCATGATGTTTCAGGAACTGATTCTCCTTACAGAGAAACATCAAACATTTATGATGGCTCAAAATTCACTGCTGATATGGCAATACAAAATGTAATTGGTGATAGCTTTAGAGGTGCTACTTGGGTATCTATACACAATGGTGGTGGAGTTGGTTGGGGTGAAGTAATAAATGGTGGTTTTGGATTACTTTTAGATGGTTCTATTGAAGCTGAAAGAAGACTAAAATCAATGCTTTCTTGGGATGTCAATAATGGAGTGTCAAGAAGAAGTTGGGCTAGAAATAAAGAAGCAAACTTTGCGATTAAAAGAGCAATGAAAATGAATCCTGAACTAAAAGTAACTATACCTAACACAGCTGATGATAGTTTAATTAATTCATTAGAATTGTAAAAAATATAAAATGTCTGTAATCATTAACTCTTCCATTTTTAGATTCCTAAACGACCTAAAAAAAAATAATACTAGAAAATGGTTTGCAGAAAATAAAGATTACTATCTTATGGAAGAAAAAAAAATAAAGCATTTCTTCACAACTATAAAGGGGGCATTATCCGCTATAGATCATATAGGAGGAATGAAAGCCTATAGAATATACAGAGACATTCGTTTTTCAAAAGATAAAACACCTTACAAAACCTACAGAAGTTGCAGTTACAAAAGAGCAACTGAAGCATTAAGAGGAGGTTATCATTTAGAAATCACACCAGGTGGAAGTTTTTTAGCTGCAGGCTTTTGGCAACCCAATAAAGAAGATTTATTCAGAATTAGAAAGGAGTTTGAACTAGATAGATCCTATATTGAAAAAATCATTTCTGATAAAAAATTTACAAAAATATTTGATGGTTTTTACACTAGAAACTCACTTAAGGTAGCACCAACTGGTTTTGATAAAAACCACCCTAATATTGACTTAATTAGGAAAAAGGATTTTATCGTATTGCGTAAGTTTACGGACAAAGAAGTGTTATCAAAGGATTTTCATACAACTGTAATTAACTCATTTAAAGCAGTTCGTCCTTTCTTTGATTATATGAGTGAAGTACTTACCACGAACTTAAATGGAGAATCTATTTTAACGTAATAGTTACTCAATATCAATCTTCTTTTCTACCGTTCCATCACTATAAATATAAAGAAAAGTAGTTTTATCTACCACTTCATCAATATTAACCTCTCTACCTAATAAATCAGTTATTTTTACCACTAACCTATTTTCACGAAAATCATCAACACTTAAAGGAAAAGAAACTTCAAAAAATACTGGCATAGATTCACACCCGTTTGCATCAGTTGCAATAAATTGATACTGTCCATTATAGGTTGGTGCTACATTCTGTACTCCAACAACAGAATTAAGCTGCTGATTAAATCCAAAAGGCCCAGTTACAATATAAGTATAGGGTTGAGATCCTCCATTAGCCACTACAGCTAAGTAAGGTAAGTTTCCACTCATAATCCCAACAAGATCAGCAACATTCAAATAAGATACAATTATACTATCACACATAGTTGAGCTAATTAAAGTGTCATAATATGCTCCACTTGTATTATAAACAGATTGGCCAACAACAAATACATTTCCTTGACAAATATCAATATTCTGACTATATGAATAAACTGGATTAACAGTAAGGTTTGTATTTACAACACTATCACAATTACAAGCATCAATAATTACATCAGTATAATTTCCAGTACTAGAATAAGTGTTGTTTCCAACTACAAAACTATCTCCAATACAGATAGAGATATTCAAATTATTTATTAGAATAGGGCAAGTAGGACTGAGTGCAACATCTTGTGTAAGCATTACACCATTATCAAGAATTGCAATAATAGTGTCATTTTCATAACCACTTGCAGAATATACAATTTGATACAAAGCAGAATCAACCACTGCAGTTTGATAAAATCCTATTAAATTAGAATTTTCTGAAGTATTAGTATTTAATATTTCAATATTAGCATTTGAAATAATTTGGTTAGTAGAACAGTCAGTAATAGTCCCTTGCAAATAACATGCTTGCTGAAATGCTCTGCCATAAATTAGTAATCTACCTTGACCTGTTGAACTACTGTTGATGTCAGAAGAAATAATATTCCCAGAAGGCAAATAAGGGTAAGTTCCCCAACAACCATCATAAGAAGGCCCTGTGCCAATATAAGAATCATAATAAGCCACTTCTATCATGTAATGGGGATGAGTAATATCATGCACAGTTGTTCCATCACAATAGTAAGATGTAATTAAAAAATTACCATCTACAAAAGTATTATGAGGTATCGTATTCAATCCAGGGTTTGATTGTATTCTATCTACTTCTTGTATATTATTTAAATCAGAAATATCAAAGGCTCCTAAATACCCATCAGGTTTTTCGTCAGTAGTAAATACATAGTTTCCATCATCACTTACCCAAGCATTATGTGTGAAAAAATCAGGAGTATAAGCTGAACCTAAAGTCGATGGATATGCTTTATCACTCACATCAACAATTTGTACAGAACCATCATAAATACAACCCACATACATAGTATCTCCTCTAGCCATTCCATCATGTATGTATTGCTCATTCCATTGCCCTAAATGAGTAGGGCTAATTGGATTTGTAGCTACATCCAAAAAGATTGCGCCTGTTGGAACTTGTGGCCAACCTGTAGGATTTCCTGCGCCAAAAATATAACAAATACCATTTTCATCAATAAACAAATCATGTGCTGATTCCCAATGCAAGCTAATCCCAGTTATTGGATTCATAAAATCCTTTACATGCCAAAAGGTGTTACCTGTCATATCAGTTAAGTCAATAATCAACAAACCAGCATCCGATTCAGTTGTAACATAAGCATAGTGTCCAAAAGTTTTAATATCCCTCCAAATAGAATAGATATCTGGAATAAAAAATTCCTCTACAGGAGCTGTAGGATTTGTAACATTCACACAAGATACTCCATCTCTAAGCCCTACAATTGCAAATTCGTTTTCACTTGCATCTACCCATCCCCAAATGTCATTTCCATTAGTAGTTGGATATTCATAAGTCCCAAGTAAATTCATATTCATACTATTTTGTGTAGAAGCAATAAAAGGAACTATAAGCAATAGTAAAAGTATTTTTTTCATCTTAAATATGTTTAGGTGCTAATTTATGGATTACAAATACATGAACCAACATAATGAGCTCTAAGAATACTATGTAAATTGGCCAATCACCTATTAAAAAAGGATTATCAACTAAGGGTTTGTATCTTAAATAAATATAATTTGACTCTAATAAAAAATTAAGTGGCAATATAATTGCAACAGGAATCTGCAAACGCAAAATAGTTTTCCACCAAGCATCTGCCCTAGATTTCATTCCCATAACTATAGTTAAGTAAAGAGGAACTAAGATTAATCCTGCATGAACAAAATAATAATCAAAATAAAACCAAGTGCTTATGCCTTTTGTCATTTCTGGAGTAAGCATAGAATGAATTCCTGATGGAATAGCTAAAAACAACACCCACTCATACATCCATTGCTTTCTAGTTAATAAAACTACCATACTTATAAAAAAGGAAATTCTACAAAGATGTAAGGGAAGGTTATCCTGCAAGTTCCACCAACCATTATAAATCGCTATTGTATTCGAAATTACATATGTAAGAATAAAAGCTACACTCAATCCTCTTGCAAAATTTGACTTTACAATTGCTGACTTATTTTTAAGCAAACGAATGAACAAGAAAATAAATAAAGCAGAAGATACAATACCAATCCACCAAATAGAACTTAGTGGCGGTATTACAAAATGATCTATCATTTTATCTTAGCTCTGCTCCCGCCTTGTCAGCTAAAGACTTCATTAATTTTTTCATCACCTTATCTATATATTTATCAGTTAAGGTTTTAGTTTCATCAGCCAAAGTGAATGATAAAGCATAAGACTTTTTACCCTCAGGTAGTTTATCTCCTTCATAAACATCAAACAAATTTACTGATTTTAAAATTTTATTATCTGCTTGTTTTGCAATTTTACTCAGCTCATCAAATGAAACTGCTTTATCAACTAATAGTGATAAATCTCTTCTTACCTCAGGAAATTTAGAAACTTCCTTGTATTTTATTTTTGTAAATCCTGCAAGCTCTAACACTAAATCCCAATTAAAATCGGCAGCATATATATCCGATTTTACACCAAATGCTTTACATAATTTCTTGTCAAGTTTACCAAAGCAAACTAATCTTTTCTTTTTGAACTTATACATCAAACCATCAGAAAAACCATGAGTTGATATAGGTTCAGACTTTAAATTTGTTGCTCCCAATCGAGCAAGAATATGTTCTACTTTTTCTTTAATTAAATAGTAATCAGCTTTATCAGAATTTGTATTCCAGTTTTCAGCTAAAACCTTACCACTAACTAAAAGTTGTAAATGCTGATTTTCTTTATACCCCTCCTCCATCTTATGATAAGTTTTTCCAAACTCATAAAACTTAACATCATCATTTCTTCTGTTTTGATTGTAAGCAATATTCTCTAGTCCGGCAAACATTAATGATTGACGCATGACATTTAAATCTAGTGAAAGAGGATTTAAAATCTCAACATTAAGTGCTGAATCAATTTCAGGAATAAGGACAGTATATTCTGTTTTAGTTAAGGAGTTATTCATAACCTCATTAAAACCAGTGCTAGAAAGTAAATCAGAAATAGTATTTCTTAATTTTTCAGGATTGACTCCATCAGAATATGAAATAGTAGTATTTAATTTAGGAGGAATTGCTACAGTGTTAAATCCATAAATTCTCAGAATATCCTCAATAACATCTACCTCTCTTTGCACATCAGCACGGAAAGGAGGAACTAATAAAGAAAGCCCGTTATCATTAGTATATTTAATCTCAATTTCTAAATCTGTAAGGATAGCTTTCACTACTTCTCTATCAATTTTTTCACCTATTAAAGCATCCATCTTAGCGTAAGTCAATTCAACTTCAAAATGTTCTATTTTAATTGGGTAAATATCAGTGATTTCTGAAGCAATTTCCCCTCCACAAATCTCTGTGATTAAAAGTGCTGCACGCTTAAGAGCATAAACAGTGATATTAGGATCGCAACCCCTTTCAAAACGGAAAGAAGCATCCGTGCTAAGCGTGTGCCTTTTAGCAGTTTTACGAACGCTTACAGGATTAAAATAAGCAGATTCTAAAAACACATCAGTAGTACTTTCAGAAACCCCAGAATCAGCACCACCAAATACACCAGCAATACACATTGGGCTACTAGTATTAGAAATCATCAAATCATCAGATGAAAGTTCTCTTTCTACATCATCTAAAGTAGTGAACTTAGTTTTATCATTTACAGTAGCAATAACTACTTTTTCGCCCTCAATTTTTGCAATATCAAAAACATGTAAAGGTTGCCCAATTTCATGCAAAACATAGTTTGTAATATCTACAATATTATTGATTGGCGTTATCCCAATTGCTTTTAATTTATTCTGAATCCACTCAGGAGAATCAGCAACTTTAACTCCACTAATACTCACTCCAGAGTACCTTGGACAAAGCTCATTATCTTTTACTTCAACAGCAATGGTTTTGCTTGTATTATCTACTTTAAAATCATTTACTGAAGGCTTGCACATTTCAAGTTTACTTCCTTTATGATTGAGTGCCGTCATCAAATCACGGGCGACACCTATATGCCCCATAGCATCAGAGCGGTTCGGTGTCAAACCAATTTCAAAAACTATATCAGATTCTAATTTGAAATAATCACTAGCAGGCATACCTACTTTTGCTTTAATATCTAATACCATAATACCATCAGTATCTTCTCCAAGACCTAATTCATCTTCTCCGCAAATCATACCTACTGACTCCTCTCCTCTTATTTTTCCTTTTTTTATCTTAAATTTATTATCGGCATCATAAAGCCAAGTACCCACTGTAGCTACAGGAACTTTTTGCCCAACAGCAACATTAGGAGCTCCACAAACTATTTGTAATGGCTCATTTGCACCAATATTAACAGTTGTAAGGCTTAGTCTATCAGCATTTGGGTGTTGTATCTTTGTAAGTACTTCACCAATTACTACTCCTTTAAGGCCTCCTTTAATACTTTCTACAACCTCTATTCCCTCAACTTCAAGACCAGTATCAGTTAATAGAGTAGCAATCTCATCAGTAGGAAGATTAAGATTTAAGTAATTTTTTATCCAGTTATAAGATATTTTCATTTAGTGCAAAGATTTTTTTATGATAAATACAAAAGTATAAAAATAGCATATTAGTTTACATTAATTCTTATTTAGGTTTTAAACATAAAAAAACCGAGCTATTTGCTCGGTTTTTTTTATATTACATCATTTACTACTCTTAATAACCTCCACCAAAATTATAAGTAAGGCCAATATGAATATTTGAATTTTTTGCATCACCATCTCCTTCACTATCTATAGGCATCAAACCCATTTGGTATCCAGCATTAATAGAAATAGCCTCAGTAACTGCAAATCCAGCACCTAGATTTACACCAAAATCCATTGCGTTTGTATCGTCTTTCATATCAATTGTTCCATCAAATAATCCGTCAGTACCAGATATCTCAACTTCAGCACCCATAAGTAAGCCAATATATGGCCCTACCATTAAAGACATTTGATCAGAAATAGTAAATGAAAGATTTAACGGAATTTCTATGTAAGATAAATTCCAGGAAACCTTCATTCCATCTTCAGAGTCTACTGCTCCTTTAGTAGAATAAAGCGCTCCAGTTTTTAAAGTCATAGCATCAGACAATTCAAAGGCAGCAGAAACTCCAACATGCATACCCATTTTCATGTCAGTTTCCATGTCTTCTCCTACTACATTTGCCATATTAAGACCTGCCGTTGCTCCAAATTGTGCTTGTGCAAATACACCTACACTTAGTAGCATTGCACATAAAATTGTAAAATTTTTCTTCATAATAAATGATTTTTAGTTTACCTACTCTAAAATGGTTTTCGGCTTCCCCTTTATTCTTAAAAATCACAAAAATAAGACACTAGTAGAGATATATAAAGTACTAAGTGTATAATAACTTTATATTAACATGTTAAAGTTCAAATACTATTTTCCAAAAAGCTTCTTTTTCTTTTTAGATTCAGTTTTTTCAGTTTTTTCTACTAATTCTTTAGATTCTGCATCCTTTTTTTCAACTACAATTACACAAGTATTACTACAATCTGGATTTGCACTCACTTGCTTAATAGTGTTTTCCCAAATATAAGCATCTTCACTATTTTCATTGCCAGAATCAGTATAAAAAGCTATCAACTTCTTATCCATATCAAAAGTACAATAGATGGAAGATGCATCAGTAAAATAATCTTCTCCATTTGATTTTACATAATTATTATCTTTCGATTTAATTTGTAATTTTTTATGCAAATACCTGTATTCAACAATCATTTCACCTTCTGCAAGGTTTTGATAAAAATCAAATGGATCTACTCCTAGTGTAGATTGAACTTCAGTTGAAGTCATTCCAATTTCAACATAAAATAATTTATCAATTGTTGTGAAATGTTCTTTCTGTATTTTCTGAGCGTTAGCAAGAGTACATAAACAAACACCTAGAAATATTAATATATTTTTTATTTTATTCATAATTTATATTTTATTCGTTATTAGTTATTATACCCTCTGTTTTTACTTCAATAGCAATTTTACCATTAAGATCTATAAAATCGCATAATGAACAATCTTTCTCTTTAGCTAACTCTTTCTCTTTTACCCTTTGCACTTTAACACAAGGATCACCTTCACAATTTTTATTTTTATTTAAGACATAATAGTAGTTTTCGGTATCACAAGGACAGTACTGACAAGATTTGTCATCCTTAGTTGCTTCAGGATTATAGTTTATAGCTCCTTCATCCATGCATCCTGAAATGAAATCGAATTCTGGAATACATTTTTCACCACAATTTCTTATAGGATCATAATCAGGGTTTGGTTTGTAATCACATGGACAGTAATTGCAGCTACCATTATCTTCCACTGCATCTTTATTGTAATTTAAAGCCTCTGAATCTGTACACCCTTTAATAATTGGATATTTACATGATTCATCATCTAAATTAGCTAAAGCATTATAATTAAGAGCTTCTTTATCTGTACATCCTAAGCACTTTATATAAGTTTCATCAGTAGAACATGAGCTTAATATAGTTTCATTAAAGCACAAAATATCATTTACAAGAGCTGATTTTGCTTGCTCAGTTATAATATTATCTAATAATCCATTTCTGTAATATAGAAGAACTTGCTTTCTTTCATTACTATAGACATCTTCCCCTGTTTTTAACCCAGCTTTTTTATGCTCAATATCGGCTTCAAATTCTCTTAAAAGATTACTGTAATTGTAAACATGAATTTCACAATTATCTACATTATGATAGATTTCATAAGGGAATAATTTTGTTACAACTAGAACCTCATTTTTTGTCATGCCCTTTTCTAGGGTCATTAAATCATTTACTGATATATTATAATCAGTAACAACTTTATCATATTTACAACTACCATCATTAATAGTAGCTTGCGAATTGTAATTTATAGCATTTTTATCTTTACAACCCTTTACTTCTTCAACAACAGGCACTACTTTCGTAGTTCCGCATGATGTAATTATTAACAACACTAATAAATATAGAATTTTTTTCATTTTATTTTATTGTATAAATGCCTACTCTATTTATGGTTTTCAGCTAACCCATTTAATTCTCAACAAACTTAAAAATAAAAAAACACTTAACAACTATTTTTTTAATAACTTTTTATAACAGTAATAAAATTAATAATATATTTTATTTCGATAAATAAAAAAGTTAGTCCTTGATGATAATTTGTAAAATCAATACATTTGCTACAAGCAATTACAGATAATGCAACAGCTTAAACTAATAATACTTAGTTTATAAATACCTACTCTAAAATAGTTTTTAACCACCTTCATAATGATTTTGTAAATATCTTACTTCCTAACTCTTTTCAGCTCTAGTAAATTCATAGCATTACTTTTAAAATCTACAATGTTTTTAAGTGAGAAACGCAATAATTTATCATAATATAAAGGAACAATAACCGCATTATCTACAAGTATTTTATCCATTTTATTATACAATTCCCATCTAACACCTAAATTAGTTTCAGATAAAGAACGCTCATAAAATGCATCAAATTCTATACTTTTGAAATGAGTGTAGTTGGGTCCTTTAGGGCAAAAGTTCTTACTGTAAAATAGAGAAAAATAATTTTCTGCATTAGGATAGTCAGCAATCCAACTTCCCCTGAAAAAGTTAAGTTTGGAAGTAGCAACCATTTGCCTATGAGTAGATGGCGGATTAACCTCAACCCTAATATTCAAACCAATTTCTTGCAAACTATTTTGGATGTACTCGCATAAATCTAGATAAGTAGATGTAGTGGAAAGTACAATTTCCTGTTTAGTATCAAAATTACTATCCGAAATCAACTCTTTTGCTTTTTCAGGATTATAATTATATCCAACTACATTTGTATTAAAGGAAGGTAAGCCCATAGGTACAAATCCATAAATTGCAGGAGTACCAATATTATTCCTTAAGTATTTAAGCATTTTTACCCTATCAAAACCATAATTAATAGCCTTCCTAATCTCTAAGGGTAAAGGATTATTATCCATCAAAAAACCTAAATATTCTGTATTTAAATACGGCTGAGATTGTAAATTGACAATGTCTATATACTTAGTTTGCAATTCACCAGTTTTAGTAAGTATCTCATCTTTATAAGAAGCATCAATTCCTGATATAAAATCTAAATTACCTTGAATAAATTGCAAGAATGCTGATTGCTTATCTTGTATAAATGTAATAGCTACTGCATCCAGATAGGGTAATTGATCTTCTCCTTCTTTTTCAAAGTAAGAAGGGTTCTTTCTAAATACTAACTTTACTCCATCTTCCCATAATTGAAACTTAAAAGGACCTGTTCCTATAGGATTTCTATTAAAATCAGTACCATCAATAATTTCTTTAGGAACTACTGAGCAGTATTGCATACTCAATAATGATAAAAATGCAGGAAAAGGTTTTTGCAATTTGATTATAAAGATGCTATCATTTAAAGCAGAAGAAGAAATTACATTTCCTAAAACCCAAGCTCCTGGAGCAGCAAAATCTTTATCTAAAAGCCTTTTAAATGAATACTCAAAATCAGCAGCAGTTACCTTTCTTCCTTTTCCATTTTCAAACAACTCATGGTCATGAAAAAAGACATCATTACGCAAATTAAAAGT
The DNA here is from genome assembly GCA_905478765.1 of uncultured Flavobacteriales bacterium. Taxonomy (GTDB): domain Bacteria; phylum Bacteroidota; class Bacteroidia; order Flavobacteriales; family BACL11; genus UWMA-0277. The sequence continues at coordinate 43,077 of CAJQJY010000003.1, read as the reverse complement.
ATAACTTAGAGCATCAGAAGAAATATCCCAACTTTTTGAAATAGATGGCTTAACATTTAATTCATGATCCAACTGAACTAAACCATTAAAGAGTTGATTAGTTGCCCAGATTGTTGCTTGATCCTTAGAAAATGCAGGATCCAAAGTATGTATTCCTGCCGATTCATTATACCTAAATATCTTCTTGTCAGAATCATCAACATCAATTCCACAAGCTGCAAAAAAAAGTAATAAAATAAAAAAGCTAACTCTCCACTTCATAATTAAGTTTTAAGTGGCTAATTTAGGTAAATATTATTACCACATAAGTTTTTGATAGCCATTATAAAGCCAAAGTAATCCATTATAATTAAAAAGAACTAAATGTAAAGGTATTTGCCATTATTTACAATTTCACCATAACGCATCATTAACGACAGATAACACTATTATATATGAAGCCGTTGACTTAATATTTGTAATAATACCATCTATAACTTTTAACTAATTGCAAAAACTCAAGAAGTTAAGAATATAGCAACAGGATATTTAAGATTAGAAGTATTGCCATTTCCAAAATCCCATAACCATGATGCTGGGCTGCCAGTAGATAAATCAACAAACACTACTGCTAGCATGCCACATCCTGATGTTGCTGTGCTTGTCGTAAAATAAGCAGTTGCTTTTGGGGTTGCACTAAAGGATACAAGCATAGCTATTAGGACTAGGAAAAGGTATTTGCATTGTCTAGCTATTTTTAAGCTAAGATTTCTTTTTAAAAAAATAAACAGTAATAATGTGGTCATAGTGATAAGGTTTAATCAAACATAAGTTTTGGAGAACTTACATTATATTACGGCTATAAAATAAAATTGGTTGCAAAAACTAATATCCATTTGTGTTTCTTTATTTTTGCACTATGTTTAAAGGTAAAAAAGCAGCATTCTATACTTTGGGATGCAAACTCAATTTTTCAGAGACTTCAACTATTGGCAGGCAATTAGAGAAAATTGGCTTTATTAAAACCGAGTTTGAAGATGTAGCTGATTTATATGTAATTAATACCTGTTCAGTTACTGAAAATGCCAATAGAGAATGCCGGAGAATAATAAGAAAAGCTAAAAAGAACTCGCCTACTGCATTTATAGTGGTAACAGGTTGCTTTGCGCAACTTAAACCAAAAGAAATATCAGACATTGAAGGGGTAGATATGGTACTTGGTGCAAATGAAAAGTTCAATTTACCTAAACTTTTAACCAATTTAAAGACGGTTGAAGAAACTGAAATACATGGCTGTGAAATTGAGAAGCTAGATTATTTTACTTCCTACTCTTTAAATGACAGAACCAGATCATTCCTTAAAATACAGGATGGTTGTGATTACCCATGTACTTATTGCACTATTCCACTAGCTAGAGGAAAAAGCAGATGCGATAGTATAGAAAATATTATTAAAAGTGCTGATGATATTGCAGCTAATAATATTAAGGAAATAGTAATTACAGGTGTTAATATTGGAGAATTTAAAGATAAGAATAACAAAAAATTTGGAGAACTCATTATTGAACTAGAACAAGTAAAGGGTATTGAACGCTACAGAATTTCATCAATAGAGCCAAATTTAATTACTGATGAGATTATTAACACTGTAAAGCATTCCAACAAATTCATGCCCCATTTTCACATCCCAATGCAATCAGGTTCTGATCTAATACTAGCAAAAATGAAGAGAAGATATCAAACCAAATTATACCGCAACAAAATCAACACTATTGTAAATAAAATTGATGATGTATGCATAGGTGCTGATGTAATTGTAGGTTTCCCTGGTGAGACAGATGAAGAATTTAATAAAACGCTCAACTTTATAAAAGACTTACCAATCTCTTACTTGCATGTTTTCTCTTATTCTGAAAGAGAAAACACTGCTGCTATTAATTTTGAGGGTGTAGTTAGTAAACAAACCAGAGCTGATAGAAGTAAACAACTTAGAATACTATCTAACAAATTGCAAAGAGCATTTTATCAAAAATATATAAATACAGAACATACTGCACTTTTCGAGCAAGACAATAGAGATGGAATGATTTACGGATTTACTGACAATTATATAAAAGTAAAACTTCCGTTTAACTCAGATATCTGCAGAACAAAAAAAAGAATTAAGCTTTTAGAAATTGATACAGATGGTATAATGAAATCTCGATTGCTAACAACCAAAAACTAAACTATGTACCCTACAATTAGTCATTTACTTTTTGATTTATTTGGAATTAACATTCCACTTCCTATACAAACTTTTGGTTTTTGGGTTGCCATTGCATTTATTGCAGCTTCTTGGGTAATCTCTTCTGAACTAAAAAGAAAAGAAAAAGAAGGTCTTTTATCTTCCATTATAATAAAAGAACAAATTGGACTTAGCTTAACTCCTAACGAAATTATCAGCTCTATAATTACTGGTTTTATTATCGGATTTAAAGGAATAGAAGCGTTATTTAATTATGCTGAATTAGTAAATAATCCACAGGCCTTCATACTATCTACAAGAGGGCATCTCTTAGGAGGTTTAATAATAGCAGCTATTGCCTACGTCCTAAAATGGAGAGAAAACAAAGCACAGAAACTCAGTACCCCTAAAACCATTAAAAAAACAGTTCACCCATTTGAGTTAGTAGGAAATATGACAATGATAGCAGCTGTTTCAGGTATTATTGGTGCTAAAATATTCCATAACTTAGAAAATATAGATGCATTTTTATCAGATCCTATTGGGCAGTTAATATCATTTAGTGGACTTACTTTTTATGGTGGACTTATTGCAGGAGCTGTGTCAGTAATATGGTATGCTAATAAATATAAGATTAACACCAAACACTTAATTGATAGTGCTGCCCCAGCTTTAATGTTAGCTTATGGAGTTGGGCGAATTGGTTGTCAAATGTCAGGTGATGGGGATTGGGGTATTGATAATATTTCTCCTAAACCAGAATGGATGAGCTTTTTACCTGATTGGATGTGGAGCTACACTTTTCCTCATAATGTAATTAATGCAGGTGTTCCGATTGAAGGCTGTACTGGAAAATTCTGTATGGAATTAGCTAACCCTGTATGGCCTACTGCCTTTTATGAGGTGATTATGTCTCTTACAATTTTTGGTATTCTATGGGCTATGCGTAAGCACATTAAAGTTCCAGGAGCTTTGTTCTTTATTTATTTAATATTTAATGGTGTGGAGCGTTTCTTTATTGAAAAGATAAGAATTAACACTGAATACAATATTTTGGGAGGTATTACTCAAGCTGAAATCATCTCTTTTAGTTTGATTCTTACAGCTATTATTGGGCTAACTTTGCTTTATAAAGGCAAAAAGGCTATTTAATTTGTTGGTGTATAATTTTTTATCAAACTGCTACTTTACTGCTTATTTTAAGATAATAAGTGGATATTATTGTGTTAGTTGCAGTTAGAAATTTTAAGTTTTTTATTTGTTTAGCTTTAAAAAGAGGAACTAAAGACTCCCCTTTTTAATTTCTAATAATAATTAACAAACCAACAAAAGTAAGTGTGCCATTCACAATTAGCAATTCAAAACCAAAAGGAATAAACAATTGCAATATATAAGCAATTACAGGAGAAAGAACTGCAACTAGGGGCACTAAATTATCTTTTACGTTTAGCTTAGTAAAAAGCCCAAAAGCATACATCCCAAGCAATGGTCCGTAAGTGTATCCAGCAACCTTAAATAAGGATGAAATTACACTGTCATCATTTATTTCTTTAAAAATAACAATAACTACTACCAACAATGCGGAAAAACCCAAATGAACCCATTTCCTTTGTTGTACCTGCTTAACACTTGCATTATCATCAAAACCTAAAATATCAATGCAAAATGAAGTTGTAAGTGATGTAAGTGCAGAATCAGCACTAGAGTAAGCAGCAGCAATCAATCCTAATATAAAAAGCACCCCAACTCCTACTCCTAAATTACCACTCAAAGCTACAGCAGCAAACAAGTCGTCTGCCTTATTAAAGGTTATACCATTATTTGCAGCATACATATAAAGCAATGCTCCTAATGATAAAAACAATAGATTAACAAACACTAATACGATACTAAACCAAAACATATTTTTTTGTGCATCACCTAAACTCTTACAACTCAAGTTCTTTTGCATCATGTCCTGGTCAAGCCCTGTCATTACAATAGCCATAAATGCACCTGCTAAAAACTGACTAACAAAGTGTTGCTTCCCTTCCCAAAAAAATATTTGCGAGTAATCTGATTGCTTTACTGTACTAATCAAAGCACTAAAGTTCAAATTCATATCTACTGATATCAAATACACACTCATTCCCACTGCAATTAACATAAATAAAGTCTGTAGAGTATCTGTCCATATAATAGTTTTTATTCCACTCCTAAAAGTATACACCCATATTAATAGTATAGTTGCTACTACTGTTAGTTCAAAAGGAATCCCAAAATTATCGAATATTGCATACTGCAATACATTAGCCACTAAATACAATCTAAAGGATGCTCCAATTACCCTACTCAATAAAAAGAAACTAGCTCCTATTTTGTATGATGAGTTTCCAAATCTTTCCTTCAGATAGCCGTATATTGAGGTTAAATTCATTCTATAATACATAGGCATAAGTACAGTTGCAATTACGAAGTAACCTAGCAGATAACCCAATACCATTTGCATATAAGAAAACTCACTTGTAGCTACCCAACCTGGAACAGATATAAATGTAACTCCTGATAATGATGCTCCTAACATTCCAAAAGCTACTACATACCATGGTGATGATTTATCTCCTATAAAAAAGGAAGCATTACTATCTGATTTTCCCGTCAGGTAGGATATTAGTATCAATACTAAAAAGTAGGTTACTATTACACCAATAATTAATGATGGAGATAAGCTCAATTGCATAAATTTTGTTTTTTACAAAACTATCAGAATTATTGATAATACATCTATATTTGCAATTATGAATTTTCCATCAAATCTTGTTAAAAACGCGGTAGAACAACTATCAAGCCTTCCAGGCATTGGCAGGAAATCTGCCCTCAGGTTAGTGTTACATATGCTAAAGAAGGACAAATTAGCAGTGGAGAAGTTTGGTGATTCTTTCATTCAGCTAATTAACAGAATTAATTACTGCACAAGGTGTTACAGTATTTCAGAAACTGAACTTTGTGAGGTGTGTGGTAACCCAAAAAGGGACAAACAAACAATATGTGTTGTAGAGGATATTCGTGTAATGATGGCTATTGAAAATACAATGCAGTATAAAGGAGTTTATCATATTCTTGGAGGTTTAATCTCTCCTATGGATGGTATTGGCCCAACTGATATTCGAGTAGAAGAACTCATTAATAAGATAGAAAACGAAAATGTACGGGAAGTTATTTTTGCACTAAGTACCACTATGGAGGGTGATACAACTAATTATTATCTTTTCAGAAGACTAAAAGATAGTGGCATTAAAATATCATCAATTGCAAGAGGAATTGCTATTGGTGATGAACTTGAATATACAGATGAAATAACACTTGGGACTGCTATATCAAGCAGAATGCCTTATTCTGAGTAAGTTACAATACTAACAACCTGTAACTAAAAACTCAGCTCCAAAAAGGAATAAATATCCTTACTTTTGTTAATTTTGCGAAAAATTTTTAACTATGGCAAGAGTAGAATTGATAATGCCCAAAATGGGTGAGAGTGTTTCTGAAGCAACTATTATTACTTGGAGTAAAAATATTGGTGATATAGTTGAACTTGATGAAACTATTGTAGAGATTGCAACTGACAAAGTAGATTCTGAAGTACCCTCAACACATGAAGGGAAACTAGTCGAAATGTTACATGAGGCAGATGATGTTGTTCAAGTTGGTGAGCCTTTCGCGATTTTGGAAACTGAAGGTAGCGATGATATTCCTGATTTAAATAATGCTCCACCAGCACCTACTGTTACTAAAGTTGTTGAGGATGAAGTAACTAAAGTTGTTGAAGCGACTACGATAACAAATACTGGAGAAAGGTTCTATTCTCCATTAGTAAGAAACATGGCTAGTGAAGAAGGAATAGAAATGACTGAATTAGAATCTATTACTGGAAGTGGAAAAGAAGGGAGAGTAACAAAGTCGGACATGGTTTCTTATTTAAAAACTAAAGGATCAACATCTGCTACAGCTCCAATTAAAACTGAAACTAAAAAGACTACTCCTGCACATAAAACAGCTGCACCAGAACATACATCAGTAAATATTCCTAACACGGGTCGTACTGAGATTGTTCAAATGGATAGAATGAGAAAACTAATTTCTGCTCACATGACTATGTCAAAACAAACTTCAGCACATATTACTTCTTTTGTTGAAGCAGATATGACAAATATTGTAAACTGGAGAAATTCAGTAAAAGCTGACTTTAAAAAGAGAGAGGGACAAAATATTACCTTCACTCCTATTATTATTGAAGCAATGGCAAAGGCCGTCAAAGATTTCCCTATGATTAATGTTTCTGTTGATGGAACTAACATCCACATTCATAAAAATGTAAATATTGGTATGGCTGCTGCTTTACCTGATGGAAACTTAATTGTTCCTGTTATAAAAGAATCTCAAAACAAAAACCTTATTGGTATTACTAAATCAGTAAATGATTTAGCTACTAGAGCTAGAGGTGGACAATTAAAGCCAGACGATATTCAAGGTGGCACAATTACAATGACAAATGTTGGTACTTTCGGAAACCTAATGGGAACTCCAATTATCAATCAGCCTCAAGTAGCTATTATGGCTTGTGGTGTTATTAAAAAGAAACCTGTTGTTTTAGAGACTAATGAAGGTGATGTAATTGCAATTCGTCATATGATGTTCTTATCATTATCATACGATCATAGAGTTGTTGATGGTGCTTTAGGAGGACAATTTGTAAGTAAAGTAAAAGATTACTTAGAACAATTCGATACTACTCAAGAGGTTTAACCATATAGTTTCTACGTACTAGTTATAGTTTCTTAAGTTAATTTAGAAAAGGAAGCAATGCTTCCTTTTTTTATGTTCAAAAACTAGTTACTTGTCACTATTACTTATAACTAAAAAAAGTATTTTAGCATTATGAATTTAAAACTAGAAAAACCAATTGTCTTTTTTGATTTAGAAACAACAGGAGTGAAAGTAGCAGAAGATAGAATTGTAGAAATTGCCATTCTGAAAGTTTTTCCAAATGGAAATAAAGAAAGTAAAACTTGGATTGTAAATCCTACTATTCCAATTCCTGAAGCAACAACTGCAATACACGGAATATCTGATGAAAAAGTAGCAAACGAACCTACTTTTAAAGAACTTGCTAATGAAATATCTACACTTATTCATAATTGTGATTTAGCTGGCTTCAACTCTAATAAATTTGATATTCCATTATTAGCTGAAGAGTTTTTAAGAGTTGGAATTGATTTTGACATGACTAACAGAAAGGCGGTTGATATTCAGAATATCTTTCATAAAATGGAACAAAGGACACTAGTAGCAGCTTATAAGTTTTATTGCGATAAAGATTTAACAAATGCTCATTCAGCTGAAGCTGATACAACTGCAACTTATGAAGTTCTGCTCTCTCAACTTGATAAATATGAGGAGTTAGAAAATAATGTTGATTTCCTTGCAGATTTTTCACAAAGGGATGGAAAGTTTGCTGATATGGCAGGCTTTGTTCGTTTTAATGATAAAGGTGAAGAGGTGCTTAGTTTTGGGAAATACCGTGATATAACTTTAGCTCAAATCTGGAAAGATAATCCTGGATATTTCTCTTGGATTAATCAAGCAGACTTCCCTTTATATACCAAAAATGTAATGCGTAATTTTGCAACAAAAATGAAGTTAGAGAAAAAGTTTAAGAACTAATGTCATCTGATTTAATTGCAGGGCAGCTCGCATGTGGACCCTTAATCTTATTTTTTAGTTTTATTTACTCAAAATACCAACCTAAAGAAATCAGTACTATTTATGTATACAGAACAACAAGAAGTATATCCAATAATGATATTTGGAAATTTGCAAATAAAATAAGTTCAAAGCATATGACTATAGCTTCTTTAGCTACAATTATATTTCAACTTTCAGGAATAATTTTAAGCTATAATAGTGGAGATTTTCTTCTAGTAAGTTATGGTTTTCTTATTATTTCTCTTGGATTAAGTATATGGAAAACTGAAATTGAAATAACTAAGTTCTTTGATAAAGAAGGAAACAGATTAAAAAGTTAACACATGAAAATAATTTGTATTGGTCGTAATTATGTAAATCATGCTAAGGAATTAGGAAATGCTATTGCGAGTGAACCTTTATTTTTCCTAAAACCTGATACAGCCATACAACCAAAAGGTCACCCCTTCTTTATCCCTCACTTTTCTAATGACATTCACTATGAGGTGGAATTAGTGATTCGAATAAACAAGACAGGAAAACATATTGAAAAAAGATTTGCACACACATACTATTCTCAAATTGGCTTAGGAATTGATTTTACTGCAAGAGATATTCAACAGGAATGCAAAGCTAATGGCTTACCTTGGGAAAAAGCAAAAGGCTTTGATGGTTCAGCACAAATTAGTAGAACTTTTATTGATAAATCTAATTTGAATTTAAACAATATTATTTTTAGTTTACAAAAAAATGGAAAGCAAGTACAGCTAGGAAACAGTAAAGACATGTGCTTTAATTTTGATACTATTATTGCTCATATTTCAAAATTCTTTACCTTAAAAATTGGGGACTTAATTTATACTGGAACTCCTGAGGGAGTTGGGTCAGTAAAAGTTGGAGATGAGTTAAAAGGCTTTATAGAAGAACAAGAAATGTTTAAGGTAGTTATTAAATAACCTACCTTTCAAACCTCATTTTATAAGATGCATTTACTTTACCTTTGCTTATATCTATTAATTTTCCTTTTATTATTCTTTTACGTAAAGCAGAAATCTTATCTATAAATAATATTCCGTTTACATGGTCATACTCATGCTGAATAACACGGGCAGTTAAGCCATCATAAGTGTCAGTATGTTTTTTAAAATTCTCATCAAAATATTCAATCTTAATAGTTGATTTTCTACTTACATCTTCCCTTATATCTGGTATAGACAAACATCCTTCTTTAAAGTCCCAAACCTCTCCTGTTTCTTCAATAATCCTAGCATTAATAAATGTCTGTTTGACAATAACCTCATCTGTTTCTTCATCCTCAACAAAAGGAGTGGTGTCAATTAAGAACAAACGAATTGCTTTATTAATTTGAGGTGCAGCAATTCCTACTCCACTAGCCTCATACATAGTTTCCCACATATTAGTTAAAAGGGTTTCTAATTCAAAATATTCAGGTGTAATATCTACACACTTTTCTCTTAAAATTGGCGCTCCAAAAGCAACTATTGGTAATATCATTATAAAATTGATTCAATAATTTGATCTATACTCATTCCTTCTGCTTCTGCTTTGTAATTCTTTACCAATCGGTGTCTTAAAATAGGTTTTGCAACTGCTTTTACATCCTCAATATCTGGAGCATATTTTCCATTTATTGCAGCATGACACTTAGCAGCCATCAACATAAACTGTGATGCCCTTGGACCAGCACCCCATTCAATATATTGTTTTACTACATCAGCAGCTTTATCAGAATCTGGTCTTGTTTTAGCCACTAAAGTTACAGCATATTGCAAAACATTATCAGTAACTGGTAATTTTGTAATTAACTCTTGATATTTCATAATTTGTTCAGCCGACATAATTGTATTTAAAATTACATTATTTTTAACTGTAGTTTGTTTTACAATTTTTAATTCCTCTTCATAGCTAGGGTAATCTAGAAGTACATTGAACATAAACCTATCTAATTGCGCTTCAGGCAAAGGATAGGTTCCTTCTTGCTCAATAGGATTTTGAGTTGCCAATACAAAGAAAGGTTTATCTAAAGCATAACAAGTACCCGCATTAGTAACGGATCGCTCTTGCATTGCCTCTAATAAAGCAGATTGGGTTTTAGGAGGCGTACGGTTAATTTCATCTGCCAAAATAATATTAGAAAATAAAGGTCCTTTCACAAATTTGAAGTTTCTATTCTCATCTAGTATTTCAGCACCAACAATATCAGAAGGCATTAAGTCTGGCGTAAACTGAATACGATTAAAATTAAGCCCTAAAGAATCAGCAATAGTTTGCACTAGTAAGGTTTTAGCCAATCCAGGCACACCTACTAAAAGGCAATGTCCGTTACAAAAAATTGAAATTAAAACTTGCTGAACGACTTCTTCTTGACCAACAATAACTTTTGCAATTTCATTTTTAAACTCATTGTATACTACAATAAATTCATTTACTGATTGTACTTCATTACTCATATTATTTTACCCATTTATTTTTAAATTCACAAGCAGAAATATCATCATTAATTTTAATGTATGTATTTGAGATTGTTTTTGCAATCCACTTCATTACCTCCTCTTGCTTTTTTATATTAATTGCAAAATCCTTAATCATTGAAAAATCATCAACTAGATTTGCTTTATGCTCTTCAATTCTTTTATTTAACTTTAACAATCTGTATGCTTTAGTTTCATCAGGCATTTGAGTGAGAACAGGAGAACTAAACATTTCTTCTTTCAAGTTTACTACTTCAAACTTTAAAGTTGGAGACATCTCGTCTATTACATGTAAAGTTGACATATTATTAGTATTTAGCAGCAAACCATTATTATTCTTACTTTCATCATCACTGTATTTATCAACTGCCTCATCAAAAGTAATCTTGCCTTCTCTTAATTCCTTTTCTACTTCTTCAATTTTTAATTTTGCATAATAAAGTGCAGTAGAATTCACCTTACTTTTTAGCAAAATATGACGGACATTAATTTGCTCTCCTCTCCTTTCAATTAGTTGTACAATATGAAAACCAAATTGAGATTCAACAACCTCAGAAATTTCACCTTCTTTCAAACGAAAAGCTGCTCTTTCGAACTCAGGAACTAAATCACCTCTATTCACAAAACCAAGCTCACCCCCTATAGTTGCCGAGCCAGGGTCATCAGAATATAAAGTAGCTAACATCTTAAAATCTTCTCCTTTGTAAACACGCTCTCTAAATGAGTTCAACTTATCTCTTAGTTTATCTTTTTGTTCTTCTGATATTTCAGGCTTAATAACAACTTGAGCAACCTCAACTTTAGCAGGAACAATAGGAATGTCAGTATCATTTTGATGATTAAAAAACTCACGGACTTCTGTAGGAGTTACTTTTACATCAGATGAAATTCCTCTTTGGACTCTCTCTGCTAAAAACTGATCCTTAATAACCTTGCCTAACTCTAATTCGATTTCTACTATTAATTTACCAAAATACTCCTCCACTTTTTTAACAGAACCTAATTGATTCTCAAAGTATGTTAACCTTTTTGTGATCTCAGTATCAACCTCTTCATCAGTTACAACTACACTGTCTAATTTTGCTTGATTTATTAATAGTTTTTGAAATAATAAGTCTTCAATAATTTCACATTTTATTGCATCTGACTTTAAATTTCCTTGTGACAAATACTGTAAATATTGTGATTCTATTTCTGAAGTAAGCACAATTTCATCACCAATAATCGCCTCAACTTTATCAATTGATTGAGCATGTGCTCCAATAGCAAAAAGTGAAATTAATAACAGGTTTTTAAATATTTTCATTTAGTAAATTTTAATTTTTTTCAAAGCTAAACCATTCTGATACAAATCATCTTCCAATTGCTTCAAATATTCAATTTTATTTTTGTTTAATAATACATTTTTTATTTTCTCGTGCTCCATCTCTAACGGACTAATACTGCCATTTAATAGGTAATCCTTGATAAAAACATAATATCTTAAATTATCATCTTCAAATACAACTCCTTTTGTGTTTTTTAAAAAATAAGATTCCTGTAGAATATACTCTGGTAATTTCTGATTGAAAATTGAGAAATATTGCCACTTATCATCCTCTAAGTAATATTCTTTAGCAAATTGTTGGCAATAATCATTCAACTCCTCTAAGTTACTTTTCTTATTAGATTTATACCATTTATTAAGTTTAGTTAATTTGGGAGCTGATCTATCAACCACAATAAACCTACCTTTAAAAATGTTTTTACTTAGCTTAAATTCATCCTTATATTGGTTGTAATAATTTGTAACTTGTTTTAAAGAAATAGAAGTATCAAAGTTATGATTAATTAACTCTTGTTGATATGCGTATACTAATAAAGAAGCTCTATAGTCCTTTATCTGTTTCTCATAATTCATAATATCTGAACTTAAATTTATTTCAGCGTGATAAATCATCAATTGTTTACGAATCCAATCATTCATGTATCTCTCAACAAAAAAGGAAGAATCTTCAATTTGTATAGGCATTTCTTTTAACACTTCTTCAAGCATTAAATCCTTCTCATTAACACTAGCAATTATTCGTCCCTGATTGTTATTAAAACAAGAACTAAGTAATAAAACTACTGCAGAAAAAAAAAATAATTGCTTAATATTCATCTATTTAACAAGTGAATGAAGAACCTCTGTATGAATAGTAACCGCATATTTTGCTTTTAGTGAAGCTATCCAGTCATTTTCTAAAGCTGTCTGATAATCAGAGATAACCTTTCCTCTAGATTCAGACAATTCCTTTGCTCCAGATTCTAAGACCTCATGAACATCAATAATAATATACGATCCGTTTTCTAACACTATATCTTTTGATATTCCTGTTTTCCATTTAATAGCATCAACATTTTTATTAGCACCTTTTACAAATTTATTACTTTCAATTTGTAAACTCAAAGCATCATCTTTATTAATTTTAACTAAAATATCTGCATTAGTTATTGTTCCCCTATTTTTTTTGTAGATTTCTCTTTTCACTTTCTTTGCAGTTGTTAAGTCAATACAGCTATAGATTGTAGCATCCAATCTTTTTCCCCATGTATAATTAGATTTATTAGCATCATAAAATGCTTGTAAACCAAGTGTGTCTTCAACAGCTTTAGCCCATACTTTCTTATTTGTTAAATCAAATAGTAATATCCCTTCTCTATATTCTTGTAATAACGCTTTATAATCAGGGTATTTCTCCTCTAATTTACTTTCTTCATAAGCCAGTAACTCCTCATTTACAAAATCAATATACATATCATCAATATCACTTCCTAATGATTGATAAGCCAGAATATATTCTGAGAATTTATTAACAGATACACTCTTTCCATCAATAGTAGCTAAAGTTTGATTATTATTTACTTTCTCAAAAGTTGCTGATGCAACTGAATTTACAGCTCCTTTTCTAAAAGAAGCATAAACAGCTGGCTTATTTATTACTTTATAAGTATCATTCAATTTTTCATAAAGTGCTTTTTTACTTAAATCACCTCTACTATCTTTTTCAATTTTTCTTTTCAATTCTACTTTCAACTCATCAAATGAAAGCATTTCCTCTTTTCCTATAAGTTTGATGATATGCCATCCATATTCTGTTCTGAATGGAACAGAAATATCTCCAATACTTTTAAGTTCGAATGCATTATTTTCAAATTCAGGAACCATTTTTCCAACTCCAAAAGCTGGTAACTCACCTCCTTTTACAGCAGTTGATCTATCTTCAGAAAATCTTTCAGCAACATCAGCAAAATCCTCTCCTTTATTTAACAACTGAAGCGCTTTATTAATTTTCTCATTTGCTTGATTTAATTTATTCTCATCAGCTCCCAGCCCTGTTTTAAACATGATATGAGCTACTTTTACTTGCCCAACAGCTTTTCTTTTATCATTTACTTTTATTAAATGAAAGCCATACTTTGTTCTAACAGGATTTGAAATCTCTCCAATTTTAGTATTATAAGCTGCAGTTTCAAAATCATAAACCATCATAAAAGCAGTGAAAAATCCTAATTTACCCATATTACTAACAGCAGATTTATCATCAGAGTTTAGCTTAGCAGCATCACCAAATGACAACTTTCCATCTATAATATCCTTCTTTATTGTAATTGCTTTTTGCTCAGCAACTTTTACTTCATCATCAGTTGCTTTTTCATCAACTGCAATTAAAATATGACTTGCATTTACATCAAAACTAATTCTTTCATAAGCTTCAGTAAGCATGTTTTCATCAAACTCTTCATTCTTCAAATAAGGTTTAGCCAATTGCTTTCTATAACCATCAAGCTCATTAACATATGATGTCATAGTATCCAGTCCTAATTCTTGCGCTTCTCTTACTTTTAATTTGAATTTCACAAATAATTCCATATACTCATTTAAGTAATCTTCTGAAATATCAGCATTATGATTATTCTTATAAAACACATTTTTAAATTCCTTTAATGAGATGTTATCATCTGCAATAGTTAATACATCTTGTGCACTTGAAATTAAAACAAATGCAGCTAACATTATACTTAATCCTACTTTTTTCATCATTTTTATTTTTAGTTTATTATTTTCTACTATAGTTTGGTGCTTCTCTCGTTATTGTCACATCATGGGGATGACTTTCAGTAACACCTGCAGTCGTTATTTTTAAAAAATATGCTTTACTCAACTCTTCTATAGATGACGAGCCAGTATAACCCATTCCAGCTCTTAACCCACCAATCATCTGATGAATAACTTCACCTAAAGTCCCTTTATAAGCTACTCTACCGACAACTCCTTCAGGGACTAACTTCTTAGCATCAACTTCTCCACTTTGAAAATACCTATCTTTTGATCCTTTTTCCATAGCATCAATAGACCCCATTCCTCTGTAAGATTTAAACTTTCTCCCTTCAAAGATAATTGTTTCTCCTGGTGCTTCTTCAACTCCAGCAATAATCGAACCTAACATAACAGTATTTGCGCCACCCGCTAAAGCTTTAACAATATCGCCTGAATACCTTATACCGCCATCTGCAATTAAAGGAATATTATTTTTCTTAGTTACCTCAGCAACATCCATTACAGCTGTCAATTGTGGAACACCAATGCCTGCTACAATTCTTGTTGTACAAATTGAACCAGGTCCGATTCCTACTTTTACAGCATCAGCACCTGCTTCAATTAAAGCCTGAGCAGCAGAAGCAGTTGCAATGTTTCCAACTACAACATCTAAATCAGGGTAAGTTGATTTTACTTTCTTTAAAACATTAGCTACTCCTTTAGTATGCCCGTGCGCTGTATCAATTATAATTGCATCAACTGCAGCATTTTTTAAGGCTTTTACTCTTTCAAGAACATCATTAGTAACGCCAACAGCAGCAGCAACTCTTAATCTACCATACTTATCTTTACAAGCATTTGGTCGCATTCTGTTTTTAATAATATCCTTGAAAGTTATAAGTCCAACTAATTTATTTTCAGCATTAACAATAGGTAATTTTTCAATTTTATTTTCTTTTAAGATATCCTCAGCATTTTCAAGGTCATTTAATTCAGTAGTAATAATTCCTTCTGATGTCATTACTTCATTAATAGAAAGTGTCATATCTTTTTCAAAGCGTAAATCTCTATTAGTAACAATTCCTAGTAGATTAATATTTTCATCTACAATAGGAATACCACCAATTTTATTTTCATGCATCATTCTAAAAGCATCACCAACATTTGCATTTAAGGTTAGAGTAATAGGATCTAAAATCATGCCACTTTCTGATCTTTTTACTTTGCGAACTTCAAACGCTTGACTCTCAATACTCATATTTTTATGAAGCACTCCAATTCCACCTTCCTGTGCAATAGCAATCGCCATTTTTGATTCAGTAACAGTATCCATAGCAGCAGATACTATTGGAATATTTAGCGTTATATTTTTAGTGAAATTAGTAGCTGTACTTACCATATGAGGTAATACTTCCGAATAAGCAGGAACAACTAAAACATCATCATAAGTTAAACCCTCCTTCAATACTTTATTACTCATAATTACTATTTTAAAAATTATGCAAAATTAACAATTTATATACTAAAATAGTCCCTTAAAAAGGGACTATTTTTATTATTTTAAGCTTTAATTATCTTACTAGGCTAAAAGCATCTGTTTTATGTGTTAACTCTCCATCTGAATTTATGTATTGTAGATGATATACATAATTATCATTCTGTACATTACTTCCTTTATATGTTCCATCCCACCCTTTTGATGGTTCATTAGTAGAAAATATCTCACTTCCATTAGCATTATAAATAGAAAAGGAATAACCATCCTCAGAAACAAAATACGCAACTGGCATAAAAACCTCATTGTGTTCATCTCCATTAGGAGTAAAAGTATTTGGAACAAAAATATTTGGGGTTTGGCTAATGCATACAATATTAGATAAACTTCCTTCAGGAACTGACCCGTAAGGGTTATTAATACCTTCAGTAGCCTTTATGTAATAACAGAATTTTCCATTTGTTTCTCCAAATTCTGTCACCTTATCAATAAAAACTAATTCTTGATTTGAATTATTATTCATATCCCAAGTTTTGATAGGCAACATTACAAAAGGTTCATTATTAATAGATCTAAATAATTCATATTTTGAAACATCTCCTAACCATTTATCATACTCATTAAAAGTAATTGTATTTGTGTAATCACTTTCTAAGCTAGGTAAATTAGAATAATCTTTATTAACTTCTACTTCTAGCAATATTGATTGAGCATATGAAATATCATTAGCATAGGCTGGATCATCAACTGGCGGTACATTTAATGTAATACCGCAAGTATCTACAGGGTAAGTTTTGTATAAATAGGAGTAATTAGAAGTAGAAGCCTCATTATCAATATAATAAATAGATGATGTTCCGTTGAAAGTTACATTATCAATAAGATCTAAACCAATCCCAACTCCATTAACAATTTTACTTCTATAAATATCATAATGATCAATCACCCCTTGATTATCAACATAACAATTTAACTCAATAAAACCATTTTCAGGATTTACAGTGACATACTCAATGTAATGAAACTTAGGCTTAGCTGCCAATGATATATTAAAATCTAATTGATTAGAAATCGCAACAAAAGAAGCGTCAAAATTATAAGCTTCAACATATATTTCATACTGAGAGGATGAAGTTAAACCATCTAACAAATACTCAGTAGAATTTGTTACTGTAATTACATCAGAAATCACTACTCCATTCTCATCAATCTCATTTATGAATAAATTATAATGATGAGTACCACCACTCCAATTAATATAATCATTCCAATTTAACTTTACCGAATTATCACATTCATCAACTAGTTGTAGCAAATAAATAGAATTGTGTATTTCAGATCTTGCTCTTGTATTTCCACAACTATCAATAGCTCTAACAGTAAAATTTTCAGAATTAATTGTTGCATTTGAGTTAACAAACTGATAACTATTAGTTCCAAACAAAACTGTATCTAAAGTAATCCAAGCGCCATTATTATCTTGTATGTAAATAATGTAAAAATCACTATTAGCAGAGACACTCCAACTTACAACTGATTTTCCATTAACATCAACTGAAATATCTTCAATAATTGGAGTAACAGGAGATAATGTATCTAGTAAATTTATTGAACTAATAGAAGATTTTGAGACACATCCACTAATATCAGGTATTTCTACATAAAACTGTGGATTATAGTCACATCTATCACCATCCATTTGAGCAAAAGTATCAGGTTGCACAGAAAGAATTACATCAACATTAGCTGCATTTATATAATGTAGATCATAATCTGTAGAAGAAGAGGGTATTAAAGGTTTATGAGTAGGATTCCAGTTTAAATCTGCAGTTATTCCCATGTTAACTGCTGTAGAATTCATTAAAATAGTGCTTAATGTGTCAGAATATAATAGTGAATCACTTCCTCCCCCAATGTTAGTTCCACAAGTAACGCTTCCTAAAAGATAATAATAACTTTTTGATGTATTAGCGTCTGATCCTGAATGATAAAAAGTTGTATCAGGATAAAAAATACTATCAATTATTGAATAAGGTCCTGAAATTTGTTTAGAATGATATATATCATATTTAATATTTGTATCAATAACTCCAGCAGGAAAAGAAAAAAATAAGTCAACTCCTCCATTTGGATCAACAGCTAAGCATCTTAAGTCGGGTTGAGGTGGGATTACGTTTATTGTTATGGTAGCCATTTTAATTCCATTTGCTGGACAAAAGTCATCATAAGATTTAATGTTAAACGTATAAGCGCCTCCCTGCCTACCACATCCATAATCTTGCATATGGTCACAATTAGATAACCATTCAAAATCTCCTGAAATATTTCCTGGTGATGAAGATGTTACTGTAAAGGTTGCAGGATTACTAAGTGCCAACAATGGATCTAATTGGCCACCCACTACCTCTAATGATAAATCTTGCATATTTCCAGTTGAATTAATATCACTGTCAGTTGCAACTACCGAAAAATTGACCAATTCACCAGCCATAATTGTAGTTTCATATGATGGTAAGCCTGTTGAAGGGTTTAAAGTCGTAATCCAATTCTGACTTCCAACTGGAGCTGTAATAAGAGGTGGAGAATTTTGAGCACCATTTGGCAAGGTTCCACAGCCTAAGAGAGCTACATTTACATCCCTGTATACTTCAGCAACTAATTGTCCACATTTAAATGCTGCTACTTTTACAACTGTAACAAAAACACCATTAGTCATTGAGAAGAAAGATATCTCTCCGTTTTCACTATCTAGAGTAGGATTGCCTGGAATTGGAGATGTAACTGTATAACCTCCAATATACGGTATTGCCTGTATGCTAGGATTTGTATAATTATATGAAGATGCGATATTCAAAGGTTCAGCCCAACTATAACTTAAGGAATCAAGCTCAACATCAAAAGCAAGATGACTATACGAAAAAGGATAACCAGAACATATAATTGTTTTAGGCTCTTCTTTAAAAATTGGAGAATTTTCATAACACTCATTACTACTAGGGAATATCGTTCCACTAGGGTCAGTATAAGGATACATCACAGATCGAACAGTCCAATCCATACTACCCGGAGTACCAACATTTGTTATATTTCCACTTCTACAACATGAACCCCAAGTAAAATGCCATCCGTCAGCAGGAGGACTTCCTGTAATTGTCGTGGGAACTGAAGCATAATTCCATTGTTTTACAGCACCAAATGTTCCAAATGGCTGATTATTACAGTCATAGCAAGGAATAGATCCTGGAATGCCAGTTGGAGAAATATCTACTGAAGAGACGAAAGGTAAATTAATTGAGAATAATGACGGATGGTTATGAACGTCTATACTATAACTAGTTGTGCTAAAATCTATACCATCGCAATCTTGATAAATTGTCATAAAAAACGTATACTTCCCATAATTTGGACTTAATGGATCCTTATCGCATTCCCAAGTAATTTCACCACCAATAAAGTGAGATGCTTGAGAAGAAAAATTTAATAAGACAACAAATAGTAATAATAATAACTTTTTCATAATGTATTTTATAATATTTACAAATTTATAAAAAAAAGTCAACATAGTACTAAAGATAATACTTGCTTAAAAAAACCTTATACATTAAAAGTGTGTAGATCACTTTTTGCAATATTGAAATCATCAATAATTTCATCAATAATTTCTTTGGAAGTCTGCATTTTATTAATCATTGAGGATACTTGTCCGATTTCCAATTCTCCTTCTGTTAAATTACCTTCAAACATCCCTTTTTTAGCCCTTCCTCTTCCTAACAAATCTTTTAATTCCTTAATTGTTGCTTTTGCTGTATATGCCTCTTGTATGTTTTGGTAAAACTTATTTTTCAATAATCTTACAGCTGTAATTTCCTTTAAAGTTAAATCTGTTGCACCATCTTTTGCATCAAAAACATAATTTTTAAAGTTTTCATGAGCAGAACTTTCTTTACAAACAGCAAATCTACTACCAATTTGCACGCCATCAGCACCCAAGCACATAGCAGCTAACATTGCACGCCCATCACCAATACCTCCTGCAGCAATTATAGGAATATTTACTTCATCTGTTATTTTAGGAATTAAGCACATAGTTGTAATTTCATCTTTTCCATTATGCCCTCCAGCTTCAAATCCTTCAGCAACTATTGCGTTAACTCCTGCATCAACTGACTTTAAAGCAAAATTAGTATTTGCAATGACATGCACTACAATTATTCCATTTTCTTGTAAATAAGAGGTGTATTTATTAGGGTTTCCTGCGGATGAGAAAACAATCTTCACTCCTTCATCAATAATGATTTGAATATGCTTTTCAATATTCGGATAAATTAAAGGAATATTTACTCCAAAAGGCTTGTCAGTTGCTTTCTTACATTTCTTAATATGTTCTCTTAGAACTTCAGGATACATTGAACCTGAACCAATTAAACCCAATCCACCCGCATTACTTACGGCAGAGGCCAATTCCCAACCACTACACCATATCATGCCCCCCTGTATAATTGGATATTTTATTCCAAAAAGTTCCTTAATTCTATTCATAAATTTATATACATTTGTTGCGTTTACGAAAATAAAAATTTTAAAATAATATCAGATGAAAAAAGATGAAATAATTTTTGATTTAATAAATAAGGAAGATCAAAGACAAAGGAATGGAATTGAATTAATTGCATCAGAAAACTTTGTAAGTAATGAAGTAATGCAAGCAATGGGCTCATGCTTAACAAACAAATATGCTGAGGGATACCCTAGAAAAAGATATTATGGAGGATGTGAAGTTGTTGATAAAGTAGAACAGTTAGCAATTGATAGAGCAAAAGAATTATTTGGTGTTGAGTATGTTAATGTACAACCTCACTCTGGATCACAAGCAAATGCAGCCGTAATGTTAGCCTGCCTTAATCCTGGAGATAAAATTTTAGGATTTAACCTCTCACACGGTGGGCATTTAACTCACGGATCACCAGTAAATTTTTCAGGAAAGCTATATAAAACTTCATTTTATAATGTTGAAGAATCAACTGGTAAAGTTGATTATGATAAATTAGAAAAAACTGCTATTTCAGAACAGCCAAAATTAATTATTTGTGGAGGCTCTGCCTACTCGCAAGACTGGGATTATGCTCGTTTTAGAAAAATTGCAGATAAAGTTAATGCGTTATTGATGGCTGATATTGCTCATCCAGCAGGATTAATTGCTGCAAAATTATTAAATGACCCTGCTCCACATTGCCATATTTTAACTACCACTACTCACAAGACCTTAAGAGGTCCAAGAGGTGGAATGATTATGATGGGAAAAAACTTTGAAAACCCTTGGGGACTAAAAACTCCAAAAGGAAAGAATAGAATGATGTCAGCAATATTAAATTCAGGTGTATTCCCAGGCTCACAAGGAGGACCATTAGAGCATGTAATAGCTAGTAAAGCAATTGCTTTTGGTGAAGCATTAAGACCTGAATTCAAGACCTATGGAAAGCAAGTAATAAAAAACTCAAAACTAATGGCTGAAGAATTTGTTAAAAAAGGGTATAGAATTATTTCTGGAGGCACAGAAAATCACTGTATGCTTATTGATTTAAGAAATAAAAACATAACTGGTAAAGATGCTGAAAATGCACTTGTAAAAGCAGATATAACTGCAAACAAAAACATGGTTCCTTTTGACACTCAATCACCATTTATAACTTCCGGAATAAGATTTGGAACACCAGCAATAACTACAAGAGGTATAAAAGAAAATACAATACCTACTATTGTTGATCTAATTGATAAAGTAATCATGAATTATGAAGATGAAAGTATATTGTCTGAAGTAAGAAAAGAAGTAAATAAATTAATGTCTACTTACCCAATTTTTGCTTAAATTACTATATGCAACAAATAGATTTAGAACAAGAAAAAAAAGACATACTTAATAAGTATAAATCATTGTTGCGTGCATGTGCTGACAAAACAGATAAAGCAGATAAAAAAGAGATTCGAAAAGCTTTTGATTTAGCAGTTGAAGCCCATAAAAATCAGAGAAGAAAATCAGGAGAACCCTATATATATCACCCTATTGCTGTTGCTCATATTGCTGCAAAAGAGATTGGCCTAGGAACTACCTCTATTATATGTGCTTTACTGCATGATGTAGTTGAAGATACGGACTTTACTCTTAAAGATGTTGAAAAGTTATTTGGTAAAAAAGTATCTAAAATTATTGATGGATTAACTAAAATCCATGACGTATTTGATAAGAATGTATCCATGCAAGCTGAGAATTTTAGAAAGATGCTCCTTACTCTTTCTGATGATGTAAGAGTAATATTAATCAAGCTTGCTGATAGACTGCATAATATGAGAACTTTGGATGCGATGAAAAAGCCAAAACAACTTAAAATAGCATCAGAAACTCTTTACTTATATGCACCTCTCGCTCACAGATTAGGGCTCTATGCTATCAAAACTGAATTAGAAGACTTAGGGCTTAAATTCACAAAACCAGAAGTATATAAAGCAATTGCTGAAGGACTACAAGCTACAAAAGAAGAAAGAAATAAATACATCACAAAATTTTGTAAACCACTTAGAACTAAATTAAAAGAAAATGAACTTTATTGCTCTATAAAAGGAAGGCCAAAATCAATCTTTTCTATTAGACATAAAATGGTTAATAAGGGTGTTAATTTTGATAATGTATTTGACAAATTTGCAATCAGAATTATTGTCGAATCATCACAAGAGAATGAGAAATCAGATTGCTGGAAGATCTATTCAATAGTTACTGATTTTTACAAACCAAATCCTGATAGATTGAGAGATTGGGTTTCAACTCCAAAAGCCAATGGATATGAGTCCTTACACACTACTGTAATGGGTGATGATGGTAAATGGGTTGAAGTACAAATCAGAAGTAAAAGAATGGATGATATTGCAGAAAAAGGGTATGCTGCACATTGGAAATACAAACAAGAAGGAAGTAAAGAAAACTCACTTGATGAATGGATCAATAATATCCGTGAGTTATTAGAAAACCCTGAATCTAACGCACTTGATTTTATTGATGATTTTAAACTTAATCTTTATGCGGGAGAGATTTATGTTTTCACACCAAATGGAGAATTAAAAACATTACCTAAAAAAGCTACTGCACTTGATTTTGCTTTTTCAATTCATACTGATGTTGGACTCAAATGTATGGGAGTAAAAGTAAATGGGAAATTGGTCTCATTAAGCCATCAATTAGGCAGTGGCGATCAAGTTGAAGTTATCACATCTAAAAAACAAAGACCAAGAAAAGATTGGTTGCGCTTTGTAATTACATCAAGGGCAAAATCAAAAATAAAGGGTGCATTAAAAGAAGATAAAAAAAGAATTTCTGGAGTTGGAAAAGAGATTGCTGAAAGAAAACTAAAACATTTAAAACTTAAATTCAATATAAATACTGAAACTGAACTCATCAAGTATTTTGATACAGGAACTTCATTAGAACTTTATTTTCGTTTTGGTACTGGGGCTATTTCCAATACTGAAATTAAGGAATATGTAAAAGTGAAAAACAGTGGTTGGTATCAAACAATCAAAAATAAAATTTATAATCCTAAAGCTAAAAAATCAGCTATAAAAGTTGAAAAATTAATTGTCTTTAATGAAGATGGAGAAGTACTAGACTATGAGATGGCTAAGTGTTGTAATCCAATACCAGGAGATGTGATTTTTGGATTTTTAACAGTAGTAGATGGAATAAAAATTCATAGATCAGACTGTCCTAATGCAATTCGGCTTAGAGCCAATTACGCATATAGAATACTAAAAGCAAAATGGGTAAATAAAAATGAAATTGACTTTATTGCAACAATCAATATTAAAGGAATCGACAAAGTCGGACTTATGAACAATGTTACTCAAATTATTTCCAACCAAATGAATGTAAATATTAAAAGTATTAACATCAGTAGTTATGATGGTATATTTGAAGGTATTATTACCCTTAAAGTGCATAATGTAACATTCTTAAAAGAACTAACTGATAAACTTCGTAAAGTTGAAGCAATTACATCAATTACAAGAACTTATAAACACTAGAAAATTAGTATATCTTTATTGTGTTTTTATTGATACCAAATAAGGATTTTTTATAGTTTTGTAATTCAATGCGCAAAAGTGTTAAATAAGAAAATAATTGAAACTGTAACTGAAATATTCACAGAATATTTAGTTATTAATAAGCACAGGAAAACCCCTGAGCGTTTTGCAATCCTCAACGAAATTTACGAATTTGAAGGTCATTTTGATATAGAATCAATGTACATTCAGATGAAAAATAAAAACTACCGTGTAAGTAGAGCAACACTTTACAATACTGTCGATCTATTATTGGATTGCCACTTAGTAAGAAAGCATCAATTTGGGAAAGCACAAGCTCAATACGAAAAAGCATATTCTAACAAACAGCACGACCATTTAATTTGCACAAGTTGTGATAAAGTAATAGAGTTTTGTGACCCTAGAATACAAGGAATTAAGAATGTAATTGAAGAAAGTATGAAGTTTAAAATAAATAGGCATGCATTAAATTTATACGGAATTTGCCAAGAATGTCAAGACAAAATAACTAATTAGAAATTTCAATAAATAATGAAAGCAGATGTATTATTAGGACTCCAATGGGGAGATGAAGGAAAGGGGAAAATTGTTGATGTTTTAACATCCAAATATGATATAATTGCAAGATTTCAAGGTGGACCTAATGCTGGCCATACCTTAGAATTTGATGGAATAAAACATGTTTTGCATACTATTCCTTCAGGAATTTTTCATCCAGGAGTTATTAATCTTATTGGAAATGGAGTTGTAATTGACCCTGTTATTTTTCAGAACGAAATTATTGGAATATCTAAGTTAGATATTGAAATGTCTGAGCTTTTAATTTCTAAAAAAGCACATCTAATTTTACCTACACATAAACTGATTGATGCAGCATCAGAAAAAGCAAAAGGGAAAGAGAAGATTGGCTCAACACTTAAAGGCATTGGACCAACTTATATGGATAAAACTGGTCGTAACGGACTTAGAGTTGGAGATATATCAGCACCTAATTTTAAAGAAAAATACAAAAAATTAAAAAGAAAACACATTCAGATTCTTAACTTTTACGACTTTGAATATGAATTAGAAGAATTAGAAACTGCATGGTTTTCTAGTTTAGCAACTCTTAAAAAATACAAGCACATTGAAAGTGAGCATTACATACATAATGCCATGAGAGAAGGAAAGAAGATTTTAGCTGAGGGGGCTCAAGGAACATTATTAGATATTGATTTTGGATCTTACCCTTTTGTTACATCATCAAACACAATTACCGCTGGTGCGTGTACAGGACTTGGAATTGCTCCTAATAAAATTGGAGAAGTTTTTGGTATCTTTAAAGCTTATTGTACCAGAGTTGGTAGCGGGCCATTTCCATCAGAACTAATTGATGAAGTTGGAGCAAGATTAGCTAAAATTGGGAATGAATTTGGCGCAACTACTGGTCGACCAAGAAGATGTGGTTGGATTGATATTCCTGCACTAAAATACGCAATCAGTATAAATGGTGTGACTCAATTAATGATGATGAAAGCTGATGTTTTATCAGGAATTGACAATATTAAAGCCTGTACACATTACGAATTAAATGGAGAGCAAATTGATTACTTGCCATTTGAAGATAATGAAGGACTTACACCTTTTTACAAAGAACTTGAAGGATGGGATATGGACCTAATGCAATTAGAAAATTTATCAGAAGCACCCAAAGCAGTGCATGATTATATTGCTTGGTTGGAGGATGTATTGGAAACACCAATCTCAATTGTATCAGTAGGGCCAGATAGAAAACAAACTCTTTTCAGATAAATTTGAAACTTCTTTTTCATATTTTACTGCTTCTTCTGAGTATCAGCACTATTGCTCAGAACAGTAAAAGAATTGAAATATTAAATGCTGACAATACTTATGCTAATGCTAATATTCATCCTGATTATTGGCGTTTAATTGGGAATGTGTCCTTTAAGCATAATGATGCAATAATGACATGCGATTCAGCTTACCATTATATTACTGAAAATAAAATGGAAGCCTTTGGGAAAATTAAAATCAACCAAGGAGATAGCATTACCCTTACAGGAGAGATGCTTACTTATTTTGGGAAAGAGAACAAAGCTGACATAAAAGGAGATGTAATGCTTATTGACAAGCATATGACCTTAAATACCGAGCAAGTATTTTACAATTTAAGCACGAATATTGCCTCCTATCCTAGCAAAGGAACTATTATTGATAATAAAAAAACTATCAATTCAAAAAGAGGTGCTTATCATTCCAATATTCATAAGTTTCTTTTTAAAGATTCAGTAGTTGTTTTGGCTAAAGATTACAAAATAATTACTGATAATATGCACTATAATTCTAACAGTGAGGTTACTTACTTTTTTGGTCCTTCCTTTATCATTTCGGACACCAAAACTATTTATTGTGAAAACGGTTGGTACAATACCAAAACTAACATAGCACAGTTCAGAAAAAATTCTTACATAACTACTGACAACTACCTTCTAAAAGGAGATAGTCTATACTATAATAAAAATAAGCAATACGGAAAAGCATTCAGTAATGTTGAGCTTATTGATACAGTTGAAAACATGACTGTATCTGGAGAGATTGCTGAATACTTTGAAGCAGAAGAAAAAGTAATCATCAGTGAAAAACCTATGTTAAAGTTGCTGTTTGAAGAGGACACCGTATTTATGCATGCTAAGCAATTTGTTTCTCAGCAGAAGATAGAAGATAAAAAGGTACTCGCTTACAATAAAGTAAAGTTCTTTAAAACTGATTTTCAAGGGAAATGCGATTCATTAACCTATAATTTTACAGACTCAGTAGTTGAGATGTACAAAGAGCCAATATTATGGAGTAGTGAATTTCAAATAACTGCTGACAGCATACAGTTCTTAGCCAACAAAGGAAAGATTAGTAGGATGTTCCTCCACCCTAGCCCAATGATAATAGCACAAGAAGATTCTTTGGATTACAATCAGATAAAAGGGAAAAATATGACTGCTTATTTTAATGATAATAAAATGAGGAGAATGGATGTAGAAGGAAACGGACAAAGTATTTTTATAGTAACTGATGAGGAGACAAAAGATAAAATGGGACTCAATTATACTGAGTGCACTGATTTAATACTCTATTTTAAGGACAGTAAATTAGATGCTGTAAACTATGAAGTAAAACCCAACTCAGTAACTACACCTTACCAAGATGTAGAAGAAAAGAACCGCTACTTAAAAGGATTTAACTGGAGGGGAAGTGAACAGCCAAAATGCAAGAAGGATATTTTTATTGAATAACAAAAGAAGACCTTCTGTTTTCTGCCTTATTTTCTCCTAAAGGTTGAATCTCTCCATAACCTTTAAAAATTAGAGTATTTGCAACTTTTGAACTCAGATATTCAAACACTACTTTGGCTCTTTTTTCTGATAGTCTTTGATTGTCAAATTCACTACCAACATCATCAGTATGTCCTTGTATTTCAATTTTAAGATTAGGGTTCTTTATAAGGTAGTCAATAAGATTATCAAGCTCAATATATGATGATGAATTTATCTCAGCTGAATTAGATTCAAAACTTACATTTTTTAAGACGACCTCCTCTCCTGCTTTTTGAGAAATAATTTCTTTTTCTAAGTTAGAAATCTGTTCAGCTTGAACCTGTTTTGGTAACTCAAAAACAAAAATATCTTCTTGCCCATGTCCAGATTTATCAGAAGTATAATAAGCAGTTTTCCCATCACTTGCAACTATTAAGGAATTCTCAGAATTATGAGTATTTATTGGAAAGCCCATGTTTTTAGGAGTATTCCATTGCTCATCAGTTTTCGTTCTTCTGCTTAGAAATAAATCATCACTACCCATACCTACATGCCCTTCTGATGCAAAGTAAAGTGTTAAGTTATCAGGGTGTAAAAAAGGAGACATTTCTGATTTAGAAGTATTGATACTACTACCTAGATTTTCTGCTTTTAAGAAACCTTCTTTTGTGATTTCTGATCGCCAAATATCTTCTTGTCCCTCCCCTTCATTTCTACTACTTATAAAGTACAAATATTTTCCATCAGGAGAAAAACAAGCTTGTGATTCCCACATTTTTGAATTCACATTTTTACCTAAATTATATTCCTTTGTCCAGCCATTTTCATCAGAATATTGCCTAATGTATAAATCACAACCCCCAATAGAATTAACTCTATCACAAGCAGTATATACATACATACTACCATCAGCAGAAACCGTAATTGCACCCTCATTATATTCAGTATTAAAAGGTAATGAACTTACTGATTGTTCGCTTATATCATATAGAAATAAGTCTTCTTGATCTCTTTCTTTATTAGCTTCAATTCTTCTGGTAAACAGCAATTTCTCTCCATCAACAGAAATAGCATTTACATACTCACTCATCTCAGAATTAATAAGTGCCCCAATATTATTAAACTCAATATCAGTTGGGTTTTTAATTGCCTCAATTGCAAACTTGCAACTTTTCATTTTTAATGAAGTAGCCATTGAAACAATTTGATAATTATCATCACCATGATTTAAGGTGCTTGCAAGATAGTAAAGAGCATCAGTGTAATAGCCATTAGTGTAATATAAATCAGCGACCACCTCAATTCCTTTCACATCATCAGGATTATCCTCAGAATACACATTCAGCAAAAATTCAGCTGCTTTTTCAATGTTTTTTTCAGAAGCAAAAATACTTGCTAGCAATAAGTTTGGTTTGTTCCACTCAGCACTTTTATCAAGTAATTTAAAAGCTAATTTCTTTGCTTTTTCATTATTTCCTTCATTATAATATTTTACTGCTTTATCATATGTTTTATAATCCTTCTTTTGTGCAAAGGAAATGGTAGGTAATAAAAATAATAACAGAATAAAAATTCTCATTAAGGTATATTCATGTATTTATGGCTTTGCAAGGATATTGTCCAATCTTTATTTTCTTTTACAAAATCAATAATCATTGGGATAACTTGCTCACGCTTACTCCACTCAGCTTGCAAATATAACTTACAATCATCTAGCAAAGCTCTTTGCTCCTCTGCCCAAATAAAGTCATGTTTATTATTCACTATAACTTTTAACTCATTGGCAAGAGGTTTTATTGCATCTAAAGGAGCTTGCATCTTTTTAGGAGATAAACACACCCAATCAAAATCACCACTATAAGGATAAGCACCAGAGGTTTCTAAATGAACCTTATACCCTTCATTTTTTAAGGCAGTAGTAAGTTTTGACATGTCCCACATTAAAGGCTCCCCACCTGTAATTACAACTGTATTCACAGGGTATTCAGCAATGCCCTTAAGTATATCAGCAATGGTGGTTGGAGGATGCAAATCAGCATTCCAACTTTCTTTTACATCACACCAATGGCAACCAACATCACAACCACCAATTCGCAAAAAATAAGCTGCAGTACCTGAGAAATATCCTTCCCCTTGTACTGTGTAAAAAGCTTCCATTAATGGGAGCATTTCTCCTTTATCTACTAATGATTTTGTCGATTTATCCATTTTACAAAAGTAACTTAATTTGTTAATGTGATAATTAGATAATGTGCTTATTTCGGATAAGGAAAAAAAACTAGTAACTGTCAACTAACAACTAGTAACTAACAGCTATATTTGTCAAAATAAATTTAAAGACAGATGAGTAAGAAAATTATAGAATGTGTACCTAATATTTCAGAAGGAAGAGATGAAGATAAAATAAGAATTATCTCACAAATAGTGGAAGAAGTTGATGGTGTGAAACTCCTAAATGTTGACCCGGGAAAAGCAACTAACCGTACGGTAATTACCTTTGTTGGAGAACCACAACAAGTAATTGATGCAGCTTTCCTTTTGATACAAAAAGCACAGGAACTAATTGATATGAGCAAACACTCAGGAGAACACCCAAGAATGGGAGCTACTGATGTTTGTCCTCTAGTACCTATTGCAAATATTAGCATGAAAGAAACTGCTAAATGGGCACATAAACTAGGAAAAAGAGTAGGGACAGAGTTAGGAATTCCTGTTTACCATTATGAAGCAGCAGCAAAAGAAGAAAAAAGAGTAAACCTTGCAAACTGTCGTCAAGGAGAATATGAAGGCTTATCCAAAAAATTAGTGGATGCGGATTGGAAGCCAGATTTTGGTCCTTCTGAATTTAACAAAACAGTTGAGAAATCAGGAGCAACAGGTATTTCGGCTCGTGACTTTTTAGTCGCTTATAATGTGAATTTAAATACTACTTCAACCAGAAGAGCAAATGCAGTAGCTTTTGACATTCGTGAAGGAGGAAGAATAAAAAGAGAAGGAGGAACTCTATCAGGAAAAATAATGAAAGATGCTGATGGAAATCCTTTAAAAACTCCAGGACTTTTTAAAGCAGTAAAAGGAATTGGCTGGTATATTGAAGAATATGGAATTGCACAAATTTCGTACAACTTAACTGACATTAACATCTCTCCTTTACATGAAGTATTCGACAAAACTTGTGAGCGTGCAATCGCTAGAGGGATGAGAGTAACTGGATCAGAATTAATTGGTTTAGTACCTAAAAAAGTATTGATTGATGCAGGAAAACACTTCCTTAAAAAACAAGAACGCTCAACAGGAATTAATGAAAATGAAATCATAAAAATTGCAATTAAAACTTTAGGATTAGATGAGTTAGCTCCTTTTAACCCTGAAGAAAGAATAATAGAATACATGTTGGAAAGTGATGCCAACAAGCCACTTGTAAACATGAGCCTTACTGGTTTTGCAAACGAAACAGCAAGTGAAAGTCCTGCTCCAGGTGGTGGTTCTATTGCTGCCTATTGTGGAGCGATGGGAATTTCATTAGGGACAATGGTTGCGAACCTTTCTGCACATAAAAGAGGTTGGGATGATAGATGGGAAGAATTCTCAGAATGGGCAGAAAAAGGAATGGCTTATCAAAGAATTTTATTAGATTTAGTAGATGAAGATACTATTGCATTTAATAAAATTATGGATGCTTTCCGTTTACCAAAAGATACTGAAGCAACAAAAGCAAAAAGACAAGAGGCAATACAATTAGCAACCCAATATGCTATCCTCACTCCTTTCAAGGTTATGAAAACAGCTTACAACTCAATGGAGGTAATGAAGGCTATGGCTGAATTTGGAAATCCTAATTCGGTGACAGATGCTGGGGTTGGTGCATTGTGTGCTAGAACTGCTGTAATTGGTGCTTTCCTGAATGTTAAAATTAACTGTGGCGATTGTGAGGACAAAGACTTTGTAGCTGATATTTTAGATAGAGGACAACAATTAGTTAATGATGCTTGTGCTTTGGAAGATGAGATTATGAAAATTACGAATTTGAAAATATAAAAACTATGTCAGAAGAAATGAAAGCCTGCCCAATATGTGAATCTCCTTATGGATATTCTACAGGTGATGATTCCTACACATGCCCAGAATGTTCAAATGAATGGAGTCCTAAGGAAGTCGAAATGGAAGGAGTAATAGTCGTATTGGACAGCAATGGAAATCGTTTACAAACTGGTGATAGCGTTATTGTTATCAAAAACCTTCCTGTAAAAGGTGCTCCTAAACCAGTAAAATCAGGTACTAAAGTAAAAAATATCCGCCTAAGTAAAGGAGAACATAATATCAATTGTAAAATTGATGGATTTGGTTCAATGCAACTGAAATCAGAATTTGTAAAGAAAGGTTAATATGCCCGAAAGTAAAAAACCAACACTACACCCTAGAAACAAAAACAAAGGTCAGTACGATTTAAAGGCTTTAGTAAAATTTAATCCGGATTTAGCAAAGTATATAAAAACTAATAAGCTTGGAATAGATACTATTGACTTTACTAATCCTATTGCCGTAAAACTACTTAACAAATCATTGTTGAATCATTATTACGGAATTCAATTTTGGAAATTTCCTGACACTAACCTTTGCCCACCTATCCCAGGTAGAGCAGATTACATACACTATATGGCTGATTTATTTGGTAATAATGATAATATAACTTGTTTGGATATTGGTGTAGGAGCAAGTTGCATTTACCCTATATTAGGAGTAAGTGAATACAATTGGAATTTTATTGCATCAGATATTGACAGGAAATCAATTGCAACTGCTAAAAAAATAGTAAGCTCAAATTCTAGCTTAAAAGACAAAGTTGATTTTCGTTTTCAAGAAAATAAAAACCAAATCTTTAAAGGTATTATTAATGAAGATGATAAAATTGACATAACAATTTGCAACCCTCCATTCCATGCTTCAAAAAAAGGTGCAGAAAAAGGAAGTATGCGAAAAGTAAGAAATCTTACAGGTAAAAAATTAAAAAAAGTACAGCTTAACTTTTCTGGAATGGCAGATGAAATGATTTGTGAGGGAGGAGAAAAACAGTTTATACAGAATATGATTATTGAAAGTGTAAACTATACTGAAAACTGCCTATGGTTTAGCTCCTTAGTTTCCAATGAAAGAAACTTAAATAGGTTTTACATTTCATTGGAAAAATATGGAGCAAAAGATGTAAAAACAATTCAAATGACTACAGCTAATAAAATTAGTAGAATTGTTGCTTGGACTTTCCAATCAGAAGAAAAGCAGAAAAAATGGAAAAAGAAATAACGAATTTCTTCACCTCTAACCTGGTTGAATCCTTAGAAAACTCAAAAACAGACAGCAAATCCTAATGGGGTACTATGACCGCTAAGCAGATGCTAATCCATTTGACACAAAGCAGTAAAATGATGCATTTAGAAAATACTAAATTGCTCATTAAAGAAAAATACATTGAAAAAGCCATTGCCTTTTTATATGCCGACAAAGTCATTAGCAAGGCAATAGATATACCAAAAGATATTGGTTATAATTTTGATAATGCTATAACTGAAGATATTGAACAATTAAAAAACAGAGCTATTCAATTCTACAACTACTATGCTCAATTTCTTAACTAAAAATACTGATTTTAGAGCTGTACATCCATTTTTTGGTGGACTAACAGCAGAAAAGTGGCTACTCTTCCAAAAAAAGCATTTTACGCATCATTTAAGTCAATTTGGTTTATTATAAAAGTTATAATTCCCAAAAAGACTCACAATATTTGCTAGTAAAACCAAAAGTACTATGCTTTGCATAATATTTTATTTTCTGTTACATATTTTTGCGAGATATTAATAAAACATATTTAAATTATGAAAAAAATTATTTACACATTATTAGCAGTTTCTATCATATTTTTTGCTTGTCAGAATAATAGTAACATTACTACACCAACCAGTGGAACAAGTGGTTGTAACGACACAATAGCTATTAACTATAATC
Source organism: uncultured Flavobacteriales bacterium (assembly GCA_905478765.1). GTDB lineage: Bacteria > Bacteroidota > Bacteroidia > Flavobacteriales > BACL11 > UWMA-0277. Next base: position 9,701 of record CAJQJY010000003.1, on the reverse strand, counting down.
CAAATGACACAATCAATAGTGGATGTGTTTATGGGCTTATTGGAGGTGCTTGGACTAAAGACTATGAGCAATATGACATTCACATGGTAGTCAGTTCAGGTGGAGTTTTATTAGAAGACACATCATGGACTCAAATGATAACACATCCTGATTCAATGATCGCATATAAAGGAAAATTCTGGGATAATGGAATTTTTGTATCATGGGACAGTGACAATAATATGGTGGATAGTGGTATTTGGTTACAAATGGGAAATACCTTAAAGTTAATAACAGATACAGTTGTAGTTCAAGATATAATAAGCATTACACAAACTAATGGAATTCTTGAAGGACCAAGTTGGACTGAGAGTTGGTATGATAATGGAGAAGATTATGCCGTTGAAATTGATGCAGCAATGTTACTTACTAGAAATCCAAATGGGTTTACAACAAATAACACAAACCTAAGAACAGGAAATACCTCTTGGATTAACAAAAGAGAATTAATGAATATTATTAAGCGTTAATTTCAAAGAAATAAGCACCTTCCGTTTTTATATTATTAAAAGGAATGCATTCCTTTTTTGTTTTTTAATCTAGTATAAAAAATTACTATACTATATATAACACGCTAAGTGAAAAAAACTTATTATTGCAAATATTAATCAAAAAAAAAAAAATGAAAAAAGCACTTTACTCCTTATTAGCAGTATCAATTATTTTTGCTTCTTGTAAAAAAGAAGAAGATGAAGTTGTGGCACCAGTGGCACCATCAATTGTAGGAACCTGGTCACCAACTTCTGCTGCAGTTAATTATTCCGCTTCTATGGCAGGAATGATCTTAATGGATACTAGCTACACAACAACATCTTCAGATCCAGAATGGGAGTTTACAGATGTTAAGTTTACTGCTGATGGTCAAATGATAATGGATGGCGATACTATTCAATACTCCTATTCAGGTAATGTATTAACAACTACTGAAGATGGTGAAACAGAAACAAATACATGTACTGTTACAAGTACAGATATGGTAGTAATTCTTAATGATACTGAAGAAGAGGATGGAATGACTTTAACTTCTAATGTTACTATAAATCATATTAGGCAATAAAGTTATAAAGAACTAAAAAGAAGTAATATTAAACAAATAAGCACCTTCTGTGCTTACATCACTAAAAGGAATGTCCCATTAAAGGCATTCCTTTTTTATTGATTCTTCTTTTCAGAAGTTAACTCTATCAATCTAGCTTGTAATTTGTTTGCAATATCAAATTCTGAAAACGACTGCTCCTCTAATTTATCAACTGAAATTATTCCATTAATTGCATTTGTTGTAAATATTTCACTTGCATTATTAATATCTGATACACTTAAGCTCCTCTTATTAACTTTTAGTTGAGATAACACCCAACTTCTCATAGTACCTTCCACACAACCATCTGAATTAGGAGGCGTATATAATTCGCCATCTTTTAGAATAAAGATATTTGAATTTGATGTTTCTATAATATTTCCATCAGAGTTAAACAAAATGGAATTTGAAAATTCTTTCTCATTTGCAAATAATGATGACATTACATATACTAATGCATTAGTAGATTTAATATTTGATAATTTGCCTTTAGATTTCACCTCTTCTTTATAAAAACATAATGACTCTTTATTATTCAAATCAAAAATACCGCCTTCAGATGATGAAATCAATAAATATATAGCTGAAGATTTAGGACAGTACTTTCCTCCATCTGTCCTGCTAACATGCATCTTAAGTATCCCATTAATAATCTCATTTTTATTGATTAATTGTTCGACAATCAAAACTATATCATTTTTAGAAAATGTATTATTCATCTTTAAAGTCTTACATGCTAATGAAAAACGATTATAATGAGCTGATAAATTAAAAGGTTTTGAATTTATGATTTTAATAGATTCAAAAAAACCATCACCATAATTCATTGATCTGTTTTCAGGTGAAATCTTCACATCACTTAAATCAACATATTCAGAATTATAAAATACAATACTCATACAAAGCTATTACAAATACGAACTTATAAAAAAAACCGAGCATTTTCTCAGATTTTCTTTAATAAATTCAAATTTCACGAAGCTGTAACATCCATTTTCTCTGCCATAAATTTTCCAATTTCAGCAGGAGATTCAGCTACAGTAATTCCACAATTTCTCATAATTTGCATTTTAGCCTCAGCAGTATCTTCCGCACCACCAACAATTGCACCAGCATGTCCCATTGTTCTTCCTGCAGGAGCAGTTTGCCCAGCAATAAAACCAACTACAGGCTTAGTGCCATTTGCTTTAATCCATTTAGCAGCATCAGCTTCTAATTGTCCACCAATTTCACCAATCATAATGATACCATCTGTTTCTGGGTCATTCATAAAAAGCTCAACAGCTTCTTTAGTAGTTGTTCCAATAATTGGATCACCACCAATACCAATTGCAGTTGAGATTCCCATACCTGCTTTTACCACTTGATCAGCAGCTTCATAAGTTAAAGTTCCTGATTTTGATACAACACCAATTCTACCTTTTTTAAAAACGAAACCTGGCATAATCCCACATTTTGCTTCATCAGGTGTAATAACACCAGGACAGTTAGGCCCTACTAAAGTACAATCCTTATCAGATAGGTATTCTTTAACAGTAATCATATCTCTTGTAGGAATACCTTCCGTAATACAAATGATTACTTTGATTCCTGCCTCAGCAGCCTCCATAATTGCATCAGCAGCAAAAGCTGGTGGAACAAATATTATTGAAGTATTTGCTTTAGCTTTTTCAACAGCCTCACTTACTGTATTAAAAACAGGTTTATCTAAATGAGTTTGGCCTCCTTTTCCTGGAGTAACACCCCCTACTACATTTGTTCCGTACTCAATCATTTGTCCTGCATGAAAAGTACCTTCAGTTCCTGTAAAACCTTGTACAATTATTTTTGAATCCTTGTTAACTAATACACTCATTGATTTGTTTTTTAATTTGGGTTGCAAAATTAGAACAATATGGCTATTAACAAAGGATTTTAAATACTTTTGCAGCATGAATAATTTATTGCAGGAAGATACTATTTGTGCACTAGCAACAGGAGGAGGTTTAAGTGCTATTGCTATCTTAAGGTTATCAGGAAAAGAAGCTATAAAAATAACAAATACTGTTTTTAGCAAAGATATCTCAGCTTCAAAATCGCATACAATTCATTTTGGAACAATATCCGATGGCCATAAAATTATTGATGAAGTATTAGTTAGTATCTTTAAGGATGGGAAATCATACACAGGAGAGGAAACAGTAGAAATCTCGTGCCATGGCTCTAATTTTATTCAAAATAAATTATTGCAACTATTCATAGCTGAAGGATGTAGAATGGCAACTGCTGGTGAGTTTACTATGCGAGCTTTCAGAAACGGACAGTTAGACTTATCACAAGCAGAATCAGTTGCTGACTTAATAGCTTCAGAAAGTGAAGCTTCCCATCAAACTGCACTAAAACAACTAAGAGGAGGGTTTTCAAACAAATTACACGAGCTAAGAAAAAAACTCATTGATTTTGCCAGCTTAATAGAACTTGAACTTGACTTTTCAGAAGAAGAAGTTGAGTTTGCAGATAGAAAACAATTTGAAACACTATTAGCTGCTATTAAAGAAGAATTAGAGAAATTAGTTAAATCCTTTGAGTTAGGAAATGTAATTAAAAACGGAATTCCAGTTGCTATTGTAGGAGCGCCAAATGTGGGAAAATCCACCCTATTGAATACGCTACTGAATGAAGATAAAGCAATTGTGTCTGATATTGCAGGAACTACTCGTGATGCTATTGAAGACGAACTAAATATTGAAGGTTTTAAATTCCGATTTATAGATACAGCAGGAATTAGAGAAACTACTGATAATATTGAAAATTTAGGAATTAAAAAATCATTAGAAAAAGCAGGAATAGCAAATATTATTTTATTCCTCATTGATGCTGATGCTGACTTAGACAATCAGTTACTAGAGTTAGAAAAAATAAAAACTATTGCAGGTGATAAATTATTACTAGTGATTAATAAAATAGACTTAAACTCTGAAATTAAGGATAATTTTAAAAATGCTCTTTTTATCTCAGCAAAAAAGAATGAGGGAATTGAAACACTTAAAGAAAGGTTATTAACTTTTGTAAATACTGAACAACTTTCTAATAATGAAACGATAGTAACAAACCTTAGACATTATGAGGAATTACAACTCACATTACACGAAATCAATTCAATTATTGATGGGTTAAATTCTGGATTAACAGGTGACTTTTTAGCAGTCAATATCCGTCAATCCCTCTTTCATTTAGGAAGCATAACTGGGGAAATTACTTCCGATACCCTACTCGAAAATATTTTTGGAAAGTTCTGTATCGGAAAGTAAATCTTCCTCCTTCCCTTATCTAGAAAACCCCTTATAATAGAGAATTTTTCTGTTGGTATTAGAAGATAAATGCTATAAAGGGGATAATGGAAGAGTAAAGAGATTTGCTTAAAATACTTGTAGACAAACAAACTGAGTAGCGTTCAGAGGTTTTTTGTATTATTGTGCTATTAAAAAACTACTTCTAATATTACTTTGCTTAACTTTGGTTTACTCTTGTAAATTTGAGGAAGTAAAAGTGTATGAGGAGGAAACTGTAATTCAAGTTGACACTTTAAATATTGAACAGATAAAAATAGAAACTCACTAAACAATGAATAAAAATATTTTTGGAGAACCATTGATTTCCTGTAGCGCAAACCCTTTAACAGGTTACTTTAGAAACGGATTTTGTGATACCGACAATACAGATATTGGAATACACACAGTTTGTATTATTGCCAATAAAGACTTTTTGTTATTTTCAAAAGCAAAAGGAAATGACCTAACTACACCAATGCCGCAACATGCATTTGATGGACTAAAAGATGGTGATAAATGGTGTTTGTGCGCTTTAAGATGGAAAGAAGCGCTAATTAATAATATTGCCCCAAAAGTAGTGCTTGAAGCCACTAATGAAAAGACACTTAATGTTATTAATATTGAAGATTTAATTATGCACTCACACAAACAATTAAAACAATAGATTAACAATAAACTAAGATGAAAAAACTACTACTTTTATGCAAAATTTAGAAGAATTCATATACTCAGTTAAGTATTTACCTGCCATCTTATATTTTGGTCCTGTTGGATTGTTTGGGTATGACATTTACTGTAATGTAACTAATGAAACAGAATTTCTTAATGTATATACAGAAACTACGTTAATTACTATCTTTTGTTTAATAACTTTTTTGGGTGTAAAAAAATATCAAAAGAAATCATAGCTTATGAAAAAACTACTTCATACATTTTTAGCAGTATTAATTATCTTCACAGCTTGTGAAGAAGAGGAAGAACCAAATAATAGTTCTAATGACAATATAAGTGTTACAGATCAAAATATCATTGGAGTATGGGATATTAATTCACTTGTTTATGACGGCATTAACTACACTACTGTTCCTGGTTTTGAATCTGCTGCCTATATCATAAATTCTGATAATACTTTCTCGCAAAATGTAATTTTTAATGGGGATTTAGATATAGACTATGGCAATTGGGATTTAAGTGGCTCTGATTTTATACTTTATTACAATACTGAGGAAGAATTACGATGGAGTATAGATTCATTTAATGGCTCAACAGGTTCTTTAACTTTAGTACACTACCTTAATGATGATGGAAATGATGAATATACATCTGGCGCTGCAATGATTGTAAAACAATAGATTATCAATTCTATGCAAATATCCTTTTCAAAGAGGATTTAATTTGATTTATAAGCCTTCTTAACCTATAATTAGGTATTCCAATAAAAGTATAAAGACAATCTAGCATAGCTTTTCTTAAAAAAAATATAAAATTAGATTCTTTATTATTTTCAATGTAATCTTGAAATATTATAGAATTATTCAATTCTGTTGAAAATAAATAAAGTTGGAAAGCTGAAAAATATTCATCAATATTATATATACTCTCAGTGAGTTTTTCTCCAACCCTAGAGTGATGCCATTGTTCTTCACCATCAGAAGAAACAGGAATTTTTTTCTTTGAAATTTTTAAAAACTCACTATTAACCACTGACGAATCTACCTCCAGGAATTTAAAAACCTCCGTCATAACGCCAGAAGGAAAAGATGACAAATCCTCATATCTAATTGTGAGTAATGAATTATTATTCATTGATTGAAACGAAACCAACTTATCCTCTACCCTCTTTAAATATTTAATATAGATAATTAATGAAAAATTACTAATCTGACTATTCTTTAATTTTTTAAACCTAGAAATAGCTGAATAATAAGGGTTTCTGATAATATTTACAACTTTAATATCTGGAAACATTTTAGAAATAGCATTCAATCTTATTACATGACTTGGAGATTTTTCAGCCCAATATTTTTTACCCAGTATGTTAGAATAAGTAGATAATAAGAAATCAAAATATTCAGCAACTGTTTCAATATTAGATAAATCTTTTTCCAGTTGAGGATCATTTAATAAATCGGGGACTTCAGATTCTGTCTTAAAAACATGATCCATAAGTTGCAAGTTATACTCTTGGTTATTCGAAAGCTGCAAGTAATTATGATGAAAAAATTGTGTCTCTCCTAAACAAGCAATATCTGGATGATTATTAATAAGTAAACGTAATAAAGTTGTACCAGAGCGAGCAACTCCCACAACAAATATTCCTTTTCTATCTACTATTCCTTTCTTTAAAGGAGCTAATCTTCCCATTACACAAACATACAAATAAAATCAAACCTTAAGAATTATCAATACTTTCAAAAAAATTATAAAACAAGTTAGTTAGTGTTTACTAACTTTTTATATTTTTGCAGAAATGATTTTTACAGAAAGGCAAATAGAAATAATTGATGCATCAAAGGATTTGATTGGTGAAAAAGGCGTACAGAACCTTACCATTAAGAATCTTGCTAAAAAGATGTCCTTTACTGAACCCGCACTTTATCGTCATTTTAAAGACAAAACTCAGATACTAAAAGGACTTCTGCTTTTTCATAGAGAGGCAATAAAAAATGGAGTTTTTAAAATTTTAGATTCTGATAAAAATGCTTTAGAAAAAATTGAAGCGGTTTTAAAATTCAAATTTGCACACGTAGAGAAAAATCCTGCACTTGTAATGGTAATTTTCTCAGAGACTTCATTTCAATATTGCTCGGTTCTATCTAAGGTAGTAAGGAAAATTTTAGATCAAAGAAAGAAGAAAATTATCTCATTAATTGAAAACGGGCAAAATGAAGGCAGTATTCGTACAGATATTAATTCTCAGCAACTTGCTACTATTGTACTTGGAGGAATTAGAACAACTATTTTATCTTGGAGGCTTTCAGGCTTTGAATCAGACTTAAAAACTGAAGGAGAAAAATTATGGGAAACACTAGAAATATTATTTAAAAAATAGACTATGAATTTTTTAACAATAACTTTAATACAAAAAATTACAACTAAACAACTATGAACATCAGAAAAACATTAATCATAATAGTAAGTATTGTCATAATACTTTTATTTGGGCTAGTTTCATCTATCAGCTATAATTCTGGAATGAAATATGGAGTAGATAATGCTGAAACAATTAGAGCTTCAAAAGCTAAAACAGAACAAACTCATGAACAGCTTGTAAAATCTGTGCTTGTTAAAAAAATTACAAATTCTCAAATTAAGAATGAAATTAACAGTTCTGGTAGAGTTGTTTCCTTGAATAACATTACAATTTCTTCTGAAGTACAAGGTAGATTAATTGGAGTTAATGCTTTTAAAAAAGGTACTGAAATTAAGAGAGGTGATGTGATTTTCTCAGTTAAAAACACAGATATAAAACACTTAATTGATGCAAAGAAAAGTAGATTTATGAGTTTAGTCTCATCAAATTTAGCCGACATTAAACTAGATTACAATACTGAATACTCCAAATGGGAAATCTTCTTTAATGCTATAAATATTGAAAATAATTTACCTGATTTTCCAGAAATGAGTAGCGCAAAAGAGAAAAATTACATTATTTCTCGTTCAATTTTAGCAGAGTATTTATCAATAAAATCTGATGAAGAAAAATTAAGTAAATACACTGTTTATGCTCCATTTGATGGAATTATAACAAAGTCATATTCTGATGTTGGCGGGAATGTAAATCCAGGAAGTCCTGTTATTGATTTTATCAGAAAAGGTAAAATGGAAATTGAACTTTCTGTTAATACCTCTGAAATTAATTTTATTAATATTGGTGACAAAGTAAATTTTATTGAAAATGGAAATACTTATAAAGGACAAGTTATAAGAAAAGGAAATTTTGTAAACTCAAGAACTCAAAATATCTCAGTATTTACATCAATAGATATTGATGAAAATTCTTTATATAATGGCATGTATGTAAATGCAACTATCATTACTAAAGGAATTGATAATGTCTGTAAATTACCAAGAAGATCAATTTTTAAGAAAAACAAAGTTTTTATAATAGACAAGAACAATGAATTAAAAATCAAAGAAGTAAATATCATTTCTTATCAGGGTGATGATGTAGTAGTTGACAATTTATCAAACAATACATTAATTGTAAATGAACCACTAGTAAATATAAATGAGGGAACAATTGTAAAACCAATAAGCAACTAAAATGAGAAAATTAATTTCCTATTTTATAAAGTACCCTATATATGCTAATGCAATTATTATAATCACTGCAATAGCCGGAATTTTGAGCTTTACAATGATGCCTAAATCATTTTTCCCTGAGCTACCACCAAATAAGATATTCATAAATGTTTCTTACCCAGGAGCATCTCCTCAAGAGATAGAACAAGGAATCACTACTAGAATTGAAGAGTCTTTAAATGGCATTGAAGGTGTGGAAGAAATCACATCAACATCATCTGAAAATATTTCAAATGTCACTGTAGAAATAGGTGCTGGTTTTGAGATTGATGAGATATTACAGAACGTAAAGAATTCTGTGGATGAAATTAATTCATTCCCTAAAGGTGCAGAAAAACCATCTGTAGAAAAACAAAAAAGTAGAGGAATGGGAGGTATGGGTAATATGGTAGGATATTACGCTCTTACGGGACCTAATAATCTCTGGTTATTAAAAGAAAAATCTGATAAAATTGAAAAAGCATTATTAAATGCTGAAGAAGTAAGTCAAATACAAGTAATTGGCTATGCTCCTATTATTATTTCAGTAGAAATTGATGAAACAGCTTTGTTACGACACAACATTAGCTTTGATGACATAAGCAATGTAATTAAACAGAGTAATATTGATATTTCAGGAGGAAGCGTAAAAACACAAAAAGAAGAAATAATTATTCGTTCTAATAACAGAAAAACTTCAAAAGAAGGAGTTGAAAACATTGTAATTATTGCGAACAAAAATGGTGACATATTAAGACTCAAAGATATTGGAATTGTAAATTTAGAATTTTCTGATATACCTATGAAATCATATGTTAATGGTAAAAGAGCAATTAGTTTCCTTATTAAAAAAACACCCGATGAAGATATTAAAGAGATTGCTAAATCAGTACAAAAATATATTTCCAACTTCAATAAAGAAAATCCAGAATATAAGATAATTACATTATTTCAATTTGCAGACATGCTAGATCAAAGAATAGCAACTC
>CAJQJY010000002.1 GCA_905478765.1 uncultured Flavobacteriales bacterium | reverse complement strand
TTAATAAATTCATTAAACTTATTTATCTCTAAATTGTATTCATCCTTAGTTAATGGAATATAACCTACATCTGCAACTAAATTTCCAGCATTTTTAAGATAAAAAGAAATAAATTCTTTTACTTCTTGTCTTTCTCTAGCACTATTATTAGCATAAATAAATATTGGTCGAGATAAAGGTGCATATGCTCCGTTAGAAACTGTTTCCATACTCGGTAATACAGAGCCATTTCCATTATCAACTCCAACTAATTTTAATTTATCTTTGTTTTCTTCATAATACGCTAATCCAAAAAAGCCAAGCCCATATTTGTCAGTAGCCACACCTTGAACCAAAACATGATCATCTTCTGATGCAGTATAATCTCCTCTTGTTCCAACTTTCTTTCCACATATTACTTCTGCAAAATAGTCATATGTACCTGAAGCTGTTCCAGGTCCAAAAAGATGAATTTCTTCGTTTGGCCACCCTTCTCTAATCTGACTCCAGTACTTAATATTATTTTGAGCATCAGGATGCCAAATTTTACTAAGTTCTTTTACAGTAAAATAATCTACCCAATCATTTTCGGGATTAATAATAACTGCCAGTCCATCATATGCAACACTTAATTCCAAGTATGAAATGTTATTCTCATCACAAACTTTAGCTTCTTTGTCTTTAATTGGTCTAGATGCATTACTAATATTAGTTTCACCTCTAGAGAACTTTTTAAATCCTCCTCCAGTTCCAGAAACACCTACTGTAACTCGAACGTTAGGTTCTACAGCTCTAAACTCTTCAGCTACTGCTTCAGTAACTGGATATACAGTACTAGAACCATCAATTTTAATATCACCAGATAAGGAACTAGAATTATCTGAATTGTTTGAATTTGAAGAACATCCTATTAATATTAGTGATAATATTATAATATTAAAGTTTAAAAAAAAAATTCTTTTCATAATTTTAGTTGTTTTAGTTGTTTTAGTTTTTTTATAATTTTATTTGACAAAAATATATGTAGAAAAAAAAATTATGATTAACTAAACATGAAACTTAAGTTAAGAAAAAGTTAAATTTTATATGTAAATGTTAACGAAAAATTTTGTGAAGATTAAAAAAGTTCGAAATAAGGACCGTAAGGCCCACCAAAAAGAAACCCACTCAAATAAGTGGGTTTTTATTTATTCAAAAAATATTTTCTTCTCCACAGTTCCATCATCATAGATGTAAAAGAGAGGTGTATTTTTTCTGTAAGGAGTTTTTTGTCCTAATATATCAGTAATTTTTAAAAGTTTTCTTTCTGAATTAAATTCTAAAATACTTGTAGGGACATTAGTAACAGTAAAAACTACATTTATAATACATCCTGCTTTATCTTTCACATCACAGCTATATATACCATTAGAGGATGGTGTAATAGTTGATAAAGTATCTCCTGTAATCCATGTATAACTGTACGGAGGTATTCCTCCACTTACATTGGCTATTAAATCAAGTGCAGACTGACTAATTGAAGCGGTTAGTGGTGGTGGTTCATTAATTATATATGTTTCTACTGTACTATTTCCATTGGCATCCGTAACAGTTAAAATATAAGTGCCAGCAAATAAATTAAAAATATCTTGACTTGCATCCGTGAATCCATTTGGGCCTGCCCAAGAGAAAGTAAAAGGAAAAGCAGTTCCAAAGACATCTAACATAATAAATCCATCTGAAAATCCATTACAGCTCACATCTACCAATTTATCTAAATCAACCATTGGCGGAGAAACAACAATGCTATTCAAGGAATTACCTAAGTAGTAAACAATATCTCCATAAGGATTTCCTGAAGAATCTGTTTCAATTTCAGCTAAACTCCAAGTTATTGTAGAGTCATTAGTTCTCCAGCTATAACGACTCTCATTCCAAGAGATAGAACCACTATTAGGCTCTTGCACCCATTGAGATAATCCTGTTAATGTGTCTGTTATCTTGAGCAAAGTATTATCAAACTCAAAACTTGTTTCATATACTCTTAATGCATCAAAAGTTCCATTTGGAAGCTGAACTTGACCCCATCCATCCACAATATATTTATCCGTACTTCCATAAACTGCTTTAATAGAGTCAATAGTAAAAGGCCCAGGTATTCCTGCTAAAATAGAAGGCAGTGGAGGAGACAGCAAGGTATCCCATTGAAATAGAATCTGCGTATTGGTAATGGTGTCTAAATAATTTAAAGGTGTAGGTAATAACATCTTATTGTTAGGATAAAGCATTCCTGCATCAACATAACCAACAGCAGCAAGTCCATTTACCGATCTATTTAAATAATAATACGTTGCCGAATCTAGCTGCGCACAAATATTACTTGAGGGATAACTAGCTTGATACGGGGTTGTTAAAGGATCAATAAATCCTAGAAGCATATCTGGCATTCCTGCGGCATTTGCAAAATTCCAGTTTTGATTCGCTCCAGATGGTCCGGGTAAATAATTACCAAAATCTTCTGCTGTAATTACGGTATCACCAATATTTGGAAGATTTGCATTTGTTACTATTATCTGTGAGTAAGATAAAAATGGAAGTAGTAAGATTAAATAAAGTATTTTTTTCATAATGCAAACATACTTATTAATTTTCTAAAAAAGTTCGAACTTAGGACCGTAAGGCCCACTTAATAGCACAAAACCCACTCTAATGAGTGGGTTTTGTTATTTTAGCACCTGTGAGAATATATAACTTAAATACTATAATTCTAACAGGATGCTTAGGTGTCTTAATTATACTTTATGGCATTATAACCTCTTCTATCAACTATATTGGTTGTTCAGGAGAAAATTACAATGTGTTAAATCATTTTGTTTCTGAATTAGGTCAATATAAATGTTCCGAAAAAGCTAAAATATTTAATCTATCTTTAATTTTTGGTACACCTTTTTTAATTTTCTATTATCTTAAAATTATCCCTGATTCTTCTAGAAACATTAAAGTTTTATTCAAATGGATAATTTCTACAATTGGATTATCTGCAATATCTATTGGTATATTCTCTATGGATAATACGTTCATTCACGTTGTTTCTGCTCTTCTCTTTTTTTATCTATGTTTCTTTTCCTCATTATTATTTAATATCTACTTTCTGTTTATGAAAAAGCAAGAACTTCCAAAGCATTTTGTTATTTCAGGAATTTTTATATCATTCACGACATTAATAAATATTATACAATTCCATCAGCTTGACGTTAATATGTTAGTCATACTCAAAAATAGACCCAATATATTATTTGTTTGTATTATTGAATGGATATGTTTACTATCAATGCTTTTATTTTTTATCTCTTCAGTAATATTCTTTAGAAAAAAAGTTCGAACTTAGGATCGAGAGGCCCACCAAAAGGAAACCCACTCATTTGAGTGGGTTTTTGTTTTTTCAGTCGTGGTAGCAGGATTACGACCTATACCCTTTTCACTAGATTACAGTAAGCTTTCAAACTAAAATTTGCACCACTTTTTGCACCGCTAACCAATCTACTAAAACAAACTTAGAAAAAATAATTGGAATTTCAGAGTATTGAGTTATTTTCTAAAATATATATACTAAATTATTGAATAAATAAACAGTTATATTAATCAACTACAGCAATTCCATTAACAGATGAATTATCTTGTGATGAAGAAATAACAAGGGGATTATTTCCGTTATTTTCAACTGAAAAAATACTACTACCTTCATTAAAATATACTTTGTTTTCATGAAATTTAACTACTTGTTCACGAATATTATTAGTATATGCTACTGTACCTTGTGGATCATATAAGATTGTTTCAGTATCATTACTTAAATCCCAATAAGAAATTACTCCGCCATTATTATATTTCCACATGTAGATCCGATTTTCAGATTCCGACACATCAATATCTTTCGCAAATTCCCAACAACAATGAGAATAATTTGTTCCCATAATTATATTGTTACCACCTGACTGCTCAAGACTGATGTATTCTGTCCCAGTATTAGATACTGTAAAGCTTGCACATTCGTTTGGATGAATTATTGGTTGAATGTTGCCATTTGTAATTTTTAAGAGGTTATGATTTTTGTTATAATAAAAACTACCATTAATATATTTAAATTGTTTTACCTCATTTCTAGTGCAAGGTAGTGTTCCAACTGCAACAGGGTTAAAATTATTCACTGATGTCATCATAATAGTTGGAGTGGCCGAAGCACTTCCATATTGTAAAAAATATAGTGTATCTCCATTTTCATTAGAAGTTAAATTACTAATATAATTAGCTTGAACAGAGTAAATTGCACTTGTAAATGAACCTACAGAATCTGTTAAATATATATTAAAATCTGTAGAATAAAAGATTTTTTTATTATTTGACAATATAAAATCATTAATATTCATGACTGTTGTATTTGAATCATTTACAGCTTGATAGGTGAAATTAAATGGAACAATTCCATTCACAGATGAATTATCTTGAGATGAAGAAATAACAAGGGAATTATTTCCGTTATTTTCAACTGAAAAAATACTACTACCTTCATTAAAATATACTTTGTTTTCATGAAATTTAACTACTTGTTCACGAATATTATTAGTATATGCTACTGTACCTTGTGGATCATATAAGATTGTTTCAGTATCATTACTTAAATCCCAATAAGAAATTACTCCGCCATTATTATATTTCCACATGTAGATCCGATTTTCAGATTCCGACACATCAATATCTTTCGCAAATTCCCAACAACAATGAGAATAATTTGTTCCCATAATTATATTGTTACCACCTGACTGCTCAAGACTGATGTATTCTGTCCCAGTATTAGATACTGTAAAGCTTGCACATTCGTTTGGATGAATTATTGGTTGAATGTTGCCATTTGTAATTTTTAAGAGGTTATGATTTTTGTTATAATAAAAACTACCATTAATATATTTAAATTGTTTTACCTCATTTCTAGTGCAAGGTAGTGTTCCAACTGCAACAGGGTTAAAATTATTCACTGATGTCATCATAATAGTTGGAGTGGCCATACTATTTCCAGAGTATTGTAAAAAATATAGTGTATCTCCATTTTCATTGGAAGTTAAATTACTAATATAATTAGCTTGAACAGAATAAATTATACTTGTAAATGAGCCTACAGAATCTGTTATATATATATTATTATCTGTAGAATAAAAGATTAATGTCTGACCATCCAATCCTTGCGGTATTTGATCAATAATATTTGTATTAAAATCATTGTTAGGATTATCATCTTCAAAATCATTTCCGACAGGTTGGCTATTAGATGTAATACTATCTAATCCTCCAATAACTGTTGTTATAAATATAGAGTCTACACTAATAATATTTGCTAGTGAATCGTAATCTACTACTGCATCTATTCCGTCTATCCCATCAATTCCATCTACTCCATTAGTTCCATCAACACCATCTGCTCCATTAAAATAATCTACTCCAAACATAGGAGTATAACCATCATTACCTGGAGGACCTGTTGCACCAACTGCTCCATCAATACCATTTGTACCATCAGCACCATCACTACCTTGAGGACCTGTTGCTCCTGTTAATCCAATAGCACCTGTTGCACCATCTACTCCATTAGTTCCATCTATTCCGTTTGCACCTGCAGGACCTGTTGCTCCTGTTAATCCAATAGGACCTGTTGCGCCGTCAGCACCATCTTGTCCATCAGCCCCATCATTACCTTGAGGACCTGTAGCACCAACTGCTCCATCAATACCATTTGTACCATCAGCACCATCATTACCTGGAGGACCTGTTGCACCAACTGCTCCATCATTTCCATCAGCACCATCATTACCTGCTGGGCCTGTTGCTCCTGTTAATCCAATAGGACCTGTTGCGCCGTCAGCACCATCTTGTCCATCAGCTCCATCTATTCCGTTTGCACCTGCAGGACCTGTTAATCCAATAGGACCTTGTGGGCCTGTTGCTCCTGTTGCACCTTGTGGACCTGGTGTGCTTGATCCAGAAGTTTCTGCATATAGTGCATAAGGAACACTTCGTAATTGAGTAGTACCCATTACAATATAACTTGTACCTCCTGTAACATCAACAGCTACTTCAATAAAGTAAGTATGGTTTCCCCAGTCTATATTACTCCAAGATCCTGACATTACTCCTCCATCTCCAATAGAAAGATTAACTAAACCTAATTCATTAGTAGTTGCAGAATGAGATTCAGTATAGATTGCTGTACCATTAGCTACATCCTCAATAATTGAAATCTCTAAACTTATATTCTGATTGGATAGAACTTGCCAACTAGCATCTCTAATTACCGTCTGGTAAGAAAATGATTGTGGGGCTTGAGCAAATAACATTACACTTAATGTTACAGTTGCTAATAATGTAAATAGTTTTTTCATCTTATTTTGATTTGTTTATTTGATAAACAGATTGCTTATCTGCGATGTTTATATGTAAAAAGTAATTTCCTTGTTTTAAAAAGCTAAAGTCAAATTGCTTTTGCTTCTCATCATTTAATTTATCCTTAAGAACTAACTTTCCATTAATATCATAAACCAATATATCGGCATTGACATTCTTTTCTAACTCAATAATTATAAAGTTAGTAGTTGGATTTGGGTAAACTTTTGTCTTAATATCAATATTCTCAACGCTTGTAGTAACTTTTAATATTCCTTGATGGAATCCTTGAGTTAAGATAGTATATGTAAGAGGAAGAGGAGTCACAGTGGGTTGAAAAGTCTCAACTACAATCTCTCCTAAAGTATAATCCATATTTACTCCTCCATTATTGTAGGAATTACCAGAACTAGAAATAACTGAAGGTGAGGTGATTTGCCCAAAACCAAAAAAAGGTAAGCAAAGTAATAGTAGTAATTGTTTTCTCATAAATATATTTTAGAAAATAAAATGTATTTGCCGTAATACAGTTGCAATTATATGAAAAACATATCAATAAGAAATAGCCTATACTATAATAAAAGTATATTAGGACTTATTTTAGTTATATAAATAACTTCAACAAATTATATAAAATTTATATAGATTTCTGTCTTAATTTCAACATATCTGCACTTATTTTAGATTCTATTACGCGTGCATATATTTGAGTAGTTTTTATATTATTATGTCCAAGCATTTTTGATACTGTTTCTATAGGCACTCCATTTGTTAATGTAATTGTGGTTGCAAATGTATGTCTGGCACTATGAAATGTTAGTTTTTTATTAAAATTACATAAACGCGCTATTTCCTTTAATGCTTTATTTGTTTTTTGATTACTTATCATTGGAAAAATTCTATTTGTGTTTTTTTGCTTTTTATATATATCTAAAATATATAAGGCATATGGTAAAATAGGGACATTTGAAGGTATATCGGTTTTATGTCTTTTTATATAAATCCATTCTAAGCCATCATTACCTTTTTGTATATTTTTTATATTTAAATTATATAAATCTATATATGAAAGACCAGTGTAACACGCAAATAAAAATATATCACGCACTTTATTTAAACTGTTATTTAATTTTATATTTTTTAGTATATATAATTCGTCTTTATTTATATAAACACGATTCGTTTTTTTAAATGAAATTTTAAAACCAACAAAAGGATCTTTTGTTATATAATTGTTCTTTATACAAAAGTTAGTTATCTTCTTAAAACGCTGAATATGTTTCATCATTCCATTATGTGTGCATTTTGTATTTAATAATATAAACTTTGAAAAATTATATATAAAATTATAGTTTATTTGAGTGAGTGAAATATCATTAGCGTTATATATTTTTTTTATATAATTTTTTAAATGTTTTATTGTCGTTATATAATTTTTAAATGAACCATAACTATATTCTATTCCAATAAGCGATTTCATATTTTCATTATGCTGATTAAATACATTTATAATACTATTCATTATAAGTGTATCATTTTTATAAAAATCCAGAACAGTCTTGGCTGTTATAATTACATTGGTTTTTATTAATGCATTATGCTTTTCTATTATATCAACGCGTATAGTTTCTAACTCTAAATTCAGCGCTTTTTTACTATTACCCCTAACGCGTGTTCTTTTGGAATCCCAATTTATATACAGTACATCTATTTGGGTGTAAAACTGGACTGTGGTATCGTTATATCTCACTTTACAGTATATAGGAACCATCCCAGTTTTCTTGGTTAATGCTTTTCTGGCTAAAAAGCTTACAAATAATTGTTTTTTCATCTTACAAATTTATTAAATTATGCAATACAAAATGTATTTAATAAATTGATTTACAATAAGTTATCTTTAAAGATATAAAGCAATATATCTTTAGAAATATGAACCTACGGATGTAAAGTGATGAAATTTTTGATCTTAAAAAAAGAAGAAAATATTTACGCCAATTTTCTTTCACCAGAATTTTCACCGTTTTACATTTTTTTTGGTGGCATTATCTGATAAAAGGGGGTAAAAAATTATTTTATAAAATAATTTCTAAATCTTATGTTCTTGGGCTTGGTAATCAGTGTGTTACTCCTTAAAATCGTCGATTTTGGTGGAGAAAAATGTCGGGGTAGCAGGATTCGAACCTGCGACCTCCTGCTCCCAAAGCAGGCGCGATAACCGGGCTACGCTATACCCCGAAAAATTTGGACTGCAAAAATATACTTTTTTTACAATCACAAATAAAAAGACGAACTTTTTATTTTGCGGAGAGGAAGGGATTCGAACCCCCGGTACGCGCAAGCGCACAACTCCTTAGCAGGGAGCCCCGATCGGCCACTCTGGCACCTCTCCAATATTTTTACAAACCAACTGAAATGAACTATTTTTTTCGGATTGCAAATGTATACTAATCTAAATTTCTAGCAAATATTATTCTCTAATTATTTAAAGAATAATTTAAGTCTTATTTTGCCAATAAAAGTTTTACCAAATGTTATATTTGCAGACCTATAAATTTAATTATGATCAAGAAGTTACTTTTAACCCTCTTTATATCAGCAACATTAGCTTCATGCGTTAAAAAAAGAGACCTCTCACAAAACACAGTAATTACACATATCCTTTCACAACCTGACGGATTACACCCTTTTAATGACAACTCTGCAATGCGGACCTTTGTTTTTCAATACACTCAAAAAACTCTTATAAAGTTAGATATAGAATCCCTTGAATACATTCCAATGTTGGCAAAAGAAATGCCAACTGCATCAGAAGATAATTTATCTTTTACTTATGAATTAAAAGATGGGATTAAATGGGATGACGGAACACCACTTACTGCTGAGGATGTTGCTTTCTCAGTAAAACTGATGCTTAGCCCTCTTACTAATAATGCTCAGATCAGAAGTAATTATACAACTGTAATTAAAAGCATAGAACTAGATAAAAAAAACCCAATGAAGTTTATTATGCATGCGCAAAATGTACATTGGGACAATAAATACATATTTTCAGAAATATATATGGTCCAAAAATCACTTTGGGATAAAAAAGGAGTGTTAGATGATGTAACTTTTGCTGATTTATTATCAGATGATTTTAAAGAAACAGAAGTCTTATCAGACTGGTTTAACGCATATAATAATGCAGATAACTCTTACCAACCTGAGCTTTTAGTAGGACTTGGAGCATACCAAGTTACTGAATGGGTTGCTAGCCAATACATCACAATAGAAAAGAAAGAGAATTGGTGGGGTAAAAATGACAGTTCTGTTTACAGCAAGGCATATCCTGATAAAATAATCTTTAAAATAATTAAAGAAGATGCATCAGCATATTTAGCTTTAAAAAACCAAGAAATTGATGTCACTTACTCATTAGGGACTATTAAACTAATGAAATTACAAGAGCGTGAATATTTCAATGATAATTATGAATCAGCATTTTTAGACAGATATGCATTTAGTTACTTAGGAATGAATATGAAACCTGATGGAATAAAGCGTAAACCTTATTTTGTTGACCAGAAAGTAAGAAGAGCAATGGCATATCTCTTGCCATTAGATGAAATTATTGAAGTAATGATGCACGGAAAAGCTAGCAGACAAGCTTCATTAATATCTCCTTTAAAAAAGACTTATAATGACACTTTACAACTTATCCCTCTAGATATAGAAAAAGCAAAAGAACTTTTAGCAGAAGCGGGGTGGGAAGATACTGATGGAGATAATATTAGAGATAAAATGATAAATGGAATAAAAACTCCTTTCTCGTTTAAGTTAAGCTATATGAGTTCTCCTACATCTAAAGAAATTGTTTTAATGATAAAAGAGAGTATGTATAAAGCTGGTGTTGTAGCTGAGCCTACTCCTATGGATTTTACTCTTTTCTACAAAAATGCAATGGATCATAATTTTGATGGAATGCTAGGTGGTTGGGGAGGAAGTGCTTCTTATTCTAATCCTATGCAACTTTGGCACACTTCATCTTGGGTTACAAAAGGATCTAATTTCTGTGGATTTGGTGATGCTGAATCAGATGCTTTAATTGAGGCTGCTAACTTAACTCTTGACCCAAAAACTCATAATGATGCTTTGCTAAGATTACAAGCTAAAGTATATGAAGATCAACCTTATGTATTTATGTATTCAACTAAAAGAAAATTTGCAATTCATAAAAGATTCAACAATAGAGGAATGTACTATGAAAGACCAGGAGTAATGCTTCAAAATTTAGATCTAAAAGCAACATTTTCTTCTAAGAACATGACTCCCACAGAAAATTAAAAATAAATACTAACTTATGTTTAAATACGCACTAAAAAGAGTTTTAACTTTTATTCCAATGCTAATTGCTATCTCTTTAATAGCATTTATTATAAGTATAAACGCACCAGGAGATCCTGTTGAAAGATTATCAAAAGCAGCAGGAAATGAAGGTTCGGCTGAACAACAATCTGGAGCATCAAAAAAAATTAAACAAGAACTAAGAAAAAAGTTAGGGTTAGATTTACCTATCTTCTATTTAAGTATAACTGATTTAGCTTCTTCAGATACACTACATAGAATTCAGGATAAATACCACAAAGCGAATCTTGAAGAATTAACTCATAAAAGTGGAAATTGGAAAGGAGTTTCTGATTATTACTCATCTTTATTAAAGTTGCAAAAATCACATTTAAAGATAAATGCAAAAAAGATTGTTTCTAATGACTCAACTCTAGATTTAAATACTGTAAATGAAGCAGCTAACCAGTTCGGATTTGAAATTGGAAGCTTATTAGAAACCTCAGTGGAAGAATTGGTTGCTGATAAATTTAAAAAAATGAATAACTTAGTTGCTGATAATACTTATTTATCACTTTTAAAAGCTCCTCTTTTAGATGTGCAAACTAAAAGATCAGATTTATTTGCAAATACCAAAAAATGGAAAACATACATTCCAGCAGTTAATTTTTATGGAGCAAAAAATCAATATCATTTATGGTTATTTGGCAATGGAAAAGAAAGGCAAGGACTAATAAGAGGTGATTTTGGAATTTCTTATATTGATAGTCAGCCGATACAAGATAAGATTTGGCAAAAAGTAGGAATTTCATTTTCCCTATCATTAATTGCAATTTTCTTATCGTACTTAATTAGTATCCCTATTGGGATTTATTCTGCTTATAAAAAGGACTCAGCAGCTGACAAAGGGATGTCATTAATCTTATTTATTTTATATTCTATGCCTTCATTTTTTGTTGGAACACTTCTATTGTTGCAATTTGCAAATCCTGATAACTTGAGCTGGTTCCCAGTCTCAGGAATCCAAGACCCTACTCTATTTGATCCTGATTGGAGCTTTTGGGAAAAAAGTAAACACAGAATGCCTTTCTTAATCTTACCAATAATCACTTATACTTATGGCTCATTTGCTTTTTTAAGTAGAATAATGAGAGTAGGAATGATTGATGTAGTTTCACAAGACTACATTCGTACAGCACGCGCAAAAGGATTAGGAGAAAGTAAAGTCATCCTAAAACATGCTTTAAGAAACTCATTACTTCCTGTAATTACTGTATTTGCTGCAATTTTCCCTATGGCTATTGGAGGAAGTATTATTATTGAAGTAATCTTCTCAATACCAGGAATGGGAGTTGAAGTATACAATGCAATCTTAAATTATGATTACCCTATGATTATTACAGTATTTACTCTTTCAGGATTTTTAACAATGATTGGATATTTAGTTGCTGATTTACTTTATGCAGTAGTTGACCCTAGAATTTCATACAAATAGAATTATGCAAAATACAAACGAAAATTTTTCATTTAAAAAATACGCTTGGGCACAGTTCAAGAAAAATAAAATTGCATTAGTCTGCTTATATTTATTATTTGCTCTTGTTATTTTAGCCTTTTTTGCTCCATATATAGCAAATGAAAGACCACTCTATGCTGAATATGAAGGAAACACACTATATCCTGCTTTTGCTAATGAAACTCGAACAGATTCTATTTATAATACAGAAGGAGAATTTGTTCAAGTTTTACAATATGACATTGCAGATTGGAGACAATTAGATTTAGAGTCAGTTGTGTGGGCACCTATCCCTTATTCTCCAGGTGGAATGGATAGGTATAATAGAGATTATGCATCACCAAGTGGTGAGCAAAGATTTAAAAATTCTGAAGGTGAAATTGTTGATATTCCATCAAAGTTCAGACATAAATTAGGAACTGATGGTATTGGTAGAGATTTAGCTTCAGGATTAATTCATGGAACAAGAATTTCATTAATGGTTGGTTTAGTTTCTATGGGCATTGCATCTTTAATTGGAATAATTCTTGGAGCTATGGCTGGTTTTTTTGGCGACACAAAATTAAAAATGCCAAGAATAAAATATTGGCTTACACTCTTTGGGGCTTTCATGGGACTATTTTATGCTTTCGGACAAAGAAAATATGTACTTGCTGAAGCTTTTGGAGAAAGCATTTCAAGCGGAATGCTGCAAATGTTTATTAGTTTTGTTTTAATTTTTGTTATTATATATTTTTTCAGACAAATAAGTAAACTTTTTCAATTCAGATTTTTACAAAAAGAAACTAATGTTCCAATTGATACTTTTGTATCTAGAGGCATAGAATTACTTAACTCCATTCCGAGGTTACTCTTAATCATTACAATTACTGCTGTGGTTGATAGAAGTATTTGGATTATTATGATAATTATTGGAGTTACCGGCTGGACTGGAATTGCTCGTTTTACTAGAGCAGAGTTTTTAAGAATTCGTTCATTAGAATTTGTACAAGCTGCTGAATCACTTGGATTTTCATCAGTAAGAACAATTTTTAAACACGCTTTACCTAATGCTTTAGCACCTGTATTTGTTAGTATTGCTTTTGGTATTGCTTCAGCAATTCTAATTGAAAGTGGACTTTCATTTCTAGGAATTGGAGTTCCTGATGATGTTGTTACTTGGGGTTCACTGCTAAATTTAGGCAGGCAAAATTTGGAAGCCTGGTGGTTAATTATTTACCCTGGTATGGCAATTTTCTTAACTATTACAATTTACAATATGATTGCTGAAGCATCAAGAGATGCACTAGATCCTAGATTGAAAAGTTAAAACAAAAGATCATTAAAATAAAAAAGCCGAGCATTGCTCAGCTTTTCTTTTAAATCTCATCAAAATCAACAACAACATTTGCTGATGCTGGTCGAG
This sequence comes from uncultured Flavobacteriales bacterium, assembly GCA_905478765.1. Taxonomy (GTDB): domain Bacteria; phylum Bacteroidota; class Bacteroidia; order Flavobacteriales; family BACL11; genus UWMA-0277. The sequence goes on along the minus strand of CAJQJY010000002.1, from coordinate 111,109 downwards.
CTTGGCAACCTAAAATAAACCCATCAGCAACTTCCTCCTCCGACAAGGAATAATTTGCATCCATAGTAACTTTACCTTCCATTACTCTAGCTTTACAAGTACAACAAACAGCACCTTTACAAGAGAATGGCACATCAGCTCCTTGTTCCATAGCTGCATCAAGTATCGTTTGTCCTTTATTAGATAGAGTAAATGCAAAGTCTTCTCCATCAACTGAAACCTTAACATTTGAAATAATTTCATCAGATTTATTATCAGCAACATACATTTGTTCAACAACTGTAAAACGTTCAAATTTGATCTTTGCTTGATTAATATTATTCAATAATAATAATTCGTTTGCATTATCAATTAATTCTCCAGGTCCGCAAATAAAATAAGCATCAGCAGTTTTTAGAGAATTAAAAGTATTTAATAATTGTTGTAAAGTGTTTTTATCAATTCTACCATTTATAGCTCTAGAAACACCTTCTCTAGAGAACGCCCAATGAATTTTTAGTCTATCTGAATTATTTTCCTCTAATGCCATGAGATCATCTTTAAACATTGTAGAATCTCTAGATTTATTACCATAAATAAGCGTAAAATTCGAATCGTTATTTTTAGCTAATTCAGATTTAATCATTGAAATAATTGGAGTTACTCCACTGCCAGCACAAATTCCAATAATATTTTTTTCATCACCATTCAAAATAAAATTACCAGTAGGAGGCATTACATCTAAGGTATCACCAATCTTCACTTCACTAGTTAAAAATGTAGACATCTTTCCTCCTTCTAGAAGTTTAACTCCAACTGACAAGCCTTCATTTGGAGCAGAACAGATTGAATAAGCTCTTCTTACATCTTCATTATTAATAGTATGCTTAATTGTAATGTATTGTCCAGAATTAAAATTAAAGAGATGATTCTTTGTATCAAAAACGATTTCAACTGAATCGGTAGTCAAATTTTTAATTTCAGTAATTTTTAAAGAGTGGAATTTGTTCATATTGAATTTAAATTTTTGCAAAAATATCAATTTAAATAAAAAGATGTAGATATAATGATAAATATCATAATTCAAAACATATTAATTCATAAATTTGCAATACTAAATTTACAATATGAACGAGAAATATTTTCAAGAAAGAATAGATGCTGAGAAGAAAATCGAACCTAAAGATTGGATGCCAGATGATTATCGCAAGCATTTAATTCGACAAATTTCACAACATGCTCATTCTGAAATAATAGGAATGCAACCTGAAGGAAATTGGATTACTAGAGCACCTTCATTAAGAGCAAAAATGATCTTATTAGCCAAAGTTCAAGATGAAGCTGGACATGGCTTATATTTATATTCTGCTTGTGAAACTTTAGGAATATCTCGTGAAAAATTAGTTCAACAACTTCATGAAGGGAAAGCAAAATACTCTTCAATATTTAATTACCCAACGTTAAGTTGGGCAGATATGGGTGCGGTTGGATGGCTTGTTGATGGTGCAGCTATTGTGAATCAAGTTTCATTGCAAAGAACTTCTTACGGACCTTATTCCAGAGGAATGGTTAAAATTTGCAAGGAAGAAAGTTTCCATCAAAGGCAAGGCTATGAAATAATGGCTGAAATGGCAAAAGGGACTGCTGAACAAAAAGCTATGGCACAGGATGCTTTAAACCGTTTTTGGTGGCCTTCTATAATGATGTTTGGACCACAGGATTCTGATTCTCCAAGAAGTGGGAATGCTATGAAGTGGAAAATAAAAAGACAAACTAATGACGCTTTACGCCAAGATTTTATTGACAAAACTGTAGGACAAGCTGAAGTTATTGGACTCACTATCCCTGACCCAGATTTAAAATGGAATGAAGAAAGACAAAGTTATGATTTTGGTGAAATGGATTGGGAGGAATTTTGGAGTGTAGTTAACGGAAACGGACCTTGTAACAAACAAAGACTTGCCCATCATAAAAAAGCTTATGATCAAGGTAAATGGGTGCGTGATGCTGCAAAAGCATACGCTAAAAAACAAGAATTAGTAGCAAATTAAATATAAATTATGGAAGAAAACGTAACAGTTTGGGAAGTATTCATACAAAGTAAAAATGGCTTAGCCCACAAACATGCTGGAAATGTTCATGCTAGTGATAAGGTAATGGCATTAGATAATGCAAGAGAATTGTACACAAGAAGAAATGAAGGCTCGTGTATATGGGTTGTAAAATCAGAATATATTGTATCATCAGAAACAGAAGATAGTGAAGCATTTTTTGACCCCTCAAATGACAAAATGTATCGTCACCCTACTTTCTACACTATGCCTGAAGGGTCAAAACATATTTAAGGATGAGTAGTTTATTTACATATACTTTGCGAATTGCGGATAGCTCTCTAATTCTAGGACAAAGAATGTCAGAGTGGTGTTCAAACGGACCTACATTAGAGGAAGACATTGCAATGTCTAACATTTCACTAGATATGTTCGGGCAAGCAAACGGATTTTATCAATATGCAGCACAATTAGATGGCACTAAATCCGCTGATGAATTAGCATTTAGAAGAAATGAAAGAGAATTCTTTAACCATCAACTAGTAGAACAAGAGAATGGGAATTTTGGAACTACAATGGTCAGAAACTTTCTGCATGATGTATTTAACTTTTTATTCTATACTGAACTTTCAAAAAGCAAAGATGAAACGCTTTCAGCATTAGCTAGTAAATCATTAAAAGAAGTAAAATATCATTTACGACACTCTAGCAACTGGTTAATTCGGTTAGGAGGTGGAACAGAAGAAAGTAATACTAAAGTACAAGATGCATTAGAAGAGCTATGGATGTACACAGGCGAACTTTTTGAAATGGATAATTTAGATACAGAATTACTAAACAATGGTATTGCGGTTGATAATTCAGCTTTAAAATTAGAATGGGATATAATGGTAAATAAAACCCTTGTTAAAGCAAAATTAACTCGTCCTGAAGAAGTTTACATGGCAACTGGAGGGAAGAAAGGATTACACACTGAATGCTTAGGATTTATTTTATCTGAAATGCAATTTTTACAAAGAGCATATCCGGATGCAAAGTGGTAACACTAAATACATTTGGGAACTTTTAAATACTGTTCCTGACCCTGAAATTCCTGTAATTTCAGTTGTAGAATTAGGAGTTATTCGAGAAGTGAAATTTGAGAACGACTGCCTTACAATCTCAATCACTCCTACCTATTCGGGTTGTCCTGCCGTAAAAACATTCATGGATGACATAAAAACTTGTTTAACAAAAAATGACATCAATAATTTTGAGTTGAAAATAGTATACTCTCCTGCTTGGACTACAGAATGGATGACAGATGCAACCAAAGAAAAACTCAGAAAATACGGCATTGCTCCACCATCAAATATAGTTATTTGTCCTCAATGTAAATCCGAAAACACTACTTTGATAAGCGAATTTGGTTCAACCGCTTGTAAATCATTTTTTAAGTGTGATGAATGCTTGGAACCATTTGAGTTCTTCAAATGTATTTAATCTAATTTATTTCTGTTTTTATTTAGTATTTTAGCACTTTAATCATACTTTATAATGATACAATACGAAATAATTAATGGTGTTGGGAAAATTACACTGAACCGACCTGATAAATACCACTCCTTTATAAGAGAAATGGCTCTACAACTACAAGGAACACTAGACAAATGTAATGAGAACAAGACAGTAAGAGCAATCCTAATTACAGCAACAGGAAAAGCTTTTTGTGCAGGACAAGATTTAGGAGAAGCAACCGATCCAAACGGGCCAGAATTGACACAAATCGTACAAGAACACTACAACCCTATCATTAGAAAAATAAGAAATATTGAAAAACCAATAGTAGCTGCCGTAAATGGTGTTGCTGCTGGTGCAGGCGCAAGTATTGCCCTGGCTTGTGATATTGTTGTAGCAATAGAAAGCGCTTCCTTTATTCAAGCTTTTAGTAAAATAGGATTGATTCCTGATAGCGGAGGAACCTTCTTTTTACCAAGATTAGTAGGAATGCAAAAAGCAGCAGCATTAATGATGACTGCCGAACCTATTTCTGCTAATGATGCAGTAGATATGGGAATGATATACAAAGCCTATTCAACTGAAGATTTTGAAAAAGAAAGCTGGAAAATAGTAAGTAAATTAGCTGCTATGCCTACTAAAGGATTAGGACTTACAAAACGATTGTTAAATGCGTCCTACAGTAATAATTTGGAACAGCAATTAACAATGGAAGATGAATGTCAGACTATTGCAGGAAATTCAGCTGATTTTAAAGAAGGTGTGCAAGCATTTTTAGAAAAAAGAAAACCAACCTTTAAAGGAGAATAGATAATGAAAATAAGTGTAATTGGGGCAGGAACAATGGGAGCAGGAATTGCTCAGATTGCTGCTACAAACGGACATGAAGTATGCCTTTATGACTCTTTTGATGGAGCAATAGAAAGTGCTGAAAGTAAATTAAAAAAAATACTTAACCGCCTAGTTGAGAAGGGAAGAATTACCCAACAAGAAAATGAAGAAATTCTAGAAAGAATTAATTTCACAAAAGAGATAAAAGAAGTTTCGGGAAGCAAATTAGTTATTGAAGCTATCATTGAGAATTTGGACATAAAACAAAAGGTATTTGCTGAAATTGAAAGTTTGGTTGATGAGGATTGTATAATAGCATCCAACACCTCTTCCCTATCTATCGCATCGATTGCTAGTGCCTTAAAAAAAGCAGAACGAGTTGTAGGAATTCACTTTTTTAACCCTGCACCATTAATGCCTTTAGTTGAAATTATTCCTGCAGTTCAAACTTCAAAAAGCACTTTGTCTAAAGCAAAAACAATTATTGATTCCTGGAACAAAGTAACGGTTATTGCAAAAGATACTCCAGGATTTATTGTAAATCGAGTAGCTCGCCCATTTTATGGTGAAGCACTAAGGATTTATGAAGAAGGTATAGCGGATTTTGCTACTATTGACTGGGTAATGCGTGAACTTGGAGGTTTCCGCATGGGACCTTTCCAACTCATGGACTATATTGGAAATGACATCAACTATACGGTTACTGAAACTGTATTTACTGCATTCTATTTTGACCCTAGATACAAGCCTTCTTTCACACAGAAAAGAATGATGGAAGCAGGATACTTAGGAAGAAAATCAGGAAGAGGTTATTATGATTACTCCACTGGGATTCCACAAGCAAATGAAGACAGAATATTAGGAAAAGTAATTTTATGGCGTGTATTATCCATGCTAATTAATGAAGCTACTGATGCTCTTTTCCTAAATATTGCAACAAAGGAAGATATTGATTTGGCTATGACTAAAGGAGTAAATTATCCTAAAGGATTACTCACTTGGGCGGATGAAATTGGCTTAGAAAATGTATTAAAACAATTAGAGGATTTACAAGCTGAATATGGTGAAGACAGATACAGACCTTCTCCATTATTAAGACAAATGGTAGCAACTAATAAAACTTTTTACCAGAATGAATTTAGCAAAAAAAGTAGTAGATAAAATGATAAGTGGAGATGCTTTTAGCCAGTGGCTAGGCATTGAAGTTTTGGAAATTACTGAAGGTCTTTGTAAGTTGAAAATGACTGTAAAAGATGAAATGACTAATGGCTTTAAAATTGCGCATGGTGGAATTTCTTACTCACTAGCAGATAGCTGCTTGGCTTTTGCTGCAAATGCGGATGGAATTCAAGCTGTTTCTATTGAAACCTCTATTTCACACACTAAAAAAATAGCAAGTGGTGATATCTTAATTGCTACCAGTAAAGAGATGAATAAAAGTAGTAAAACTACTTTGTATTATATTACAATTACTAACCAAGATAACCAAGAAGTTGCTCATTTTAAAGGTACAGTTTATCGTACTGGAAAAGAGTGGTTTCCTGAAAATTAAATTATGACATATATTATTGATGCAGTAAGAACTCCTATTGGAAACTTTGGAGGGACTTTAAAGGAGGTGAGAACTGATGATTTGGGAGCAATTCCAATCAGAGAACTTTTGAAAAGAACAGGAATAGATTCTAGCAAAATTGATGATGTTATTTTAGGTTGTGCCAATCAAGCTGGAGAAGACAACAGGAATGTTGCCCGTATGTCGTTACTGCTTGCAGGATTACCATTCACAGTTCCTGGAGAAACGGTTAATCGTTTATGTTCTTCAGGGATGTCATCCGTAATTCATGCACACAGAGCTATAGCAGCTGGTGATGGAGATTTGTTTATTGCAGGAGGAGTAGAAAACATGACAAGAGGACCTTGGGTAATTTCAAAAGTTTCAAAGCCTTTTGGTAGAGATGCTCAAATGCACGATTCTTCTTTCGGTTGGCGATTTGTAAACCCAAAAATGAAGGAGTTATATGGAGTAGATGGAATGGGAAATACGGCTGAAAACCTAGCAAAAAAATACAATATCTCACGTGAGGACCAAGATCAGTTTGCTTACAACTCACAAATAAAAGCTTCAAAAGCACAATGTTCAGGAAGATTAGCAGAGGAAATAATCCCAGTTGAAATTCCACAAAGAAAAAGTGACCCCATTATATTTAAACATGATGAATTTATAAAGGGAGATACCTCATTAGAAGTTTTAGGAAAATTAAGAACCGCTTTCAAAAAAGATGGAGGAACAGTTACTGCAGGAAATGCTTCAGGATTAAATGATGGAGCAGCTGCAATGCTCTTAGCGTCTGAAAAAGGAGTAGAAGAAAATAACCTTACTCCTCTTGCAAAAATTGTATGTTCATCTGTGGTAGGTGTTGAGCCTAGAATTATGGGAATAGGACCCGTAATGGCATCCAACAAAGCCCTTGAAAGAGCAGGCTTAACAATGGAAGACATGCATATTATTGAACTAAATGAAGCTTTTTCCGCTCAAGCACTCGCTTGTATTCGTGAATGGGGACTTAAAGATAATGACCCAAGAATCAATCCAAATGGAGGTGCTATTGCCTTAGGACACCCACTTGGAGTAAGTGGTACAAGAATTTTGCAAACTGCTGCTATTGAACTTAAAAAACAAAATAAACGATATGCCTTAGTCACTATGTGTATTGGTGTTGGTCAAGGTTATGCGACAATAATTGAAAGAGTATAAAATGACATTACAAGAATTTAAAAACAGTTTAGAAAATAGAAGTAATTTATCATTTATAATTGAAAATGGAATAAAAATTCCAGCTTATTTTCATATTACTGAAATGGGTGTAAAAACCAAACACTTTATGGATTGTGGTGGGGTAATGAGAAAAGACTCTAAAATAACTTTTCAATTATGGACTTCAGATGACTATGATCATAGATTATCATGCTATAAATTATCTGCAATAATTAAAAAAGCAGAATCATTAATTAAAGAAGATTTAGATAATTTAGAAATTGAGATGGAATATCAAGATTATACAATTGGAGTTTATTCTGTTAATTTAATAGATGATAAATATATATTAGAACCTACTTTAACGGATTGTTTAGCAAAAGAAGCTTGTGGTATTGATGAAACTAAACAAGAAATACAAACAAGTGAATGTTGTACAAGTGATGGTTGTTGTTGAAAATTTAAAATACTATTAATGATTTACGAATTTAACGGATATAAACCAGTAATACATAAAAGTTCCTTTGTACATAAGGAAGCAACAATTATTGGCAATGTAATTATCGGAAAAAATGTATATATTGGACCAGGAGCAAGTTTAAGAGGTGATTGGGGACAAATAACTATTGAAGATGGTTGCAATGTTCAGGATAATTGTATTATTCATATTTTTCCAGGAAAAGACGTGATACTACAAGAAAACGCACACATTGGTCATGGTGCAATAATTCATGGAGCGAATATTGGAAAAAATACATTAATAGGTATGAATGCAGTAGTGATGGATGATGCTAATGTTGGAGATGAATGTATTGTTGGTGCACTCTGTTTTGTAAAAGGAGAAATGCAAATTCCAAACAGAAAAATTGTGGTTGGAAATCCTGCACAAATTAAAGGAGATGTTTCTGATAATATGATAAACTGGAAAACTAAAGGGACAGAGTTGTACCAAGAGTTGCCAGAAGAATGTAGAACATTAATGAAAGAGTGCAACCCGTTATCTGAAATGGAAGGAAATAGAAAACAAAAACAAAATATAACTTTTAACACTTGGAAAAAAACAAAATGAAAAAAATACTTTACCTCTTTTTAGTAACACGCATCTATTGGAGTTCTACTGAAGACGGTTTCCTTAATCTCAATGCGTGGATTTTGGATTTCTACAATAGAATCAGTACAAGCGCCACTAAGGATATGGTCTGCTATATTCAGCATGTTCGGGCTTTTTAACCATTTAACTATGAGAAATTACGAAAATTACGCACTAGGAAGTTGGATTAAAGGAGATGGAGAAGGTACGACACTCTTTAATGCAATTACAGCAAAAGAAATAGGAAGAGCATCTTCAAAAGGATTGGACTTTTCTGAAATGATGAGTTATGCACGAAAAGTTGGAGGTACTAAATTAAGAAAAATGACTTTTCAGGAAAGAGGTTTGATGTTAAAAGCATTGGCACTTCACTTGCATTCTATAAAAAATAAATTTTACGCACTTAGCACCCAAACAGGAGCTACCAAAGTAGATTCTTGGATTGATATTGAAGGTGGAATTGGTAATATTTTTGCTAATGCATCTCTAAGAAAAAACTTTCCTGACTTACCATATCATGTAGATGGAGACATGGCTCCTCTATCTAAAAACGGAACTTTTATCGGGCATCATATTATGATGCCAAGAGAGGGAGTTGCTCTACACATTAACGCCTTTAATTTTCCAATTTGGGGAATGTTAGAAAAGATTGCTGTGAATTTAATGGCTGGAGTTCCTGCAATTGTAAAACCGGCAACTATTACTTGTTTCCTTACCGAAATGATGGTTCGTGAAATAGTAGATTCTAAAATTTTACCAGAAGGAAGTTTACAGTTAATTTGTGGAAGTGCTAGAGGAATTATTGATAATGTTGAAACAGGAGATATAGTAACTTTTACTGGATCTGCTTCAACTGGTATGATGTTAAAATCTAATCCAAGATTAATTGAGAAAGCAGTTTCTTTCAACATGGAAGCAGATTCTCTTAACTGTTCAGTTTTAGGAGAAGATGCTATTCCAGGAACTGCAGAATTTGATCTTTTTATAAAAGAAGTTCAAAGAGAAATGACCGTAAAAGCAGGTCAAAAATGTACTGCAGTTCGTAGAATCATTGTTCCGGAAAAAGTAGTAGAAGATGTACAAATTGCACTTGGAAAAAGACTTTCTAAAACTACTATTGGAGACCCTTCAATAGATGGAGTAAGAATGGGAAGTTTAGCCGGAAATGAACAAAAAATTGAAGTAACAGAAAAGGTACTACAACTTGCCCAAAGCCAAGAAATTGTTTATGGGAGTTTGAAAGAATTTGAAGTAACAGGAGCCGATAAAAATAAAGGAGCATTTATCTCCCCTATCCTATTTTTAAATGATGATCCGTTTAACAAAACTGATTGTCATAATGTAGAAGCTTTCGGACCAGTTTCTACTATTCTACCTTATAAAACTATTGATGAAGCAATTGAATTAGCCAGAATGGGAAAAGGTTCTTTGGTCTGTTCTATCATTACTAACGATATGAAAATTGCAGAACAATTTGTACTTGGAGCTGCCTCTATGCACGGTAGAATATTAGTGCTAAATGAAGCTTGTAGTAAGGAAAGTACAGGACATGGTTCTCCTATGCCACTACTAACTCACGGTGGTCCTGGTCGTGCTGGTGGCGGTGAAGAAATGGGTGGAGTTAGAGGTATAAAGCACTATTTACAAAGAACTGCCATACAAGGACACCCAACAACTATTTCTGCACTTACCAAACAATATCAAGTAGGAGGAGCACAAAATACAGAAGGACCTCATGTCTTCCGTAAGCACTTTGAAGAAATTGAAATTGGAGATACAGTAATTACCGACAAACATTTAGTAACACTTGATAATATCAATGAATTTGCAGAACTTTCAGGAGATAAATTCTATGCCCATATGGATGAAAATTCATTGGATGGTACTATTTTTACTGAGCGAGTTGCACACGGATATTTTATTATGAGTAAGGCAGCAGGATTATTTGTTGATCCTGCAAAAGGGCCTGTACTATTAAACTATGGAATTGATGAATGCAGATTCACTAAACCAGTTTACCCAGGAATGACAATTGGAGTACGCTTTACTGCAAAAGAAAAAATAAGCCAAGAAAAAAGAGAGGATGATGAATTTTCAAAGGGAATTGTGAAATTCTTGGTTGATGTATATGATGATGAAGGAGAAACAGTAATGTTAGCTACTATATTAACTATGGTAAGAAAATTGGATCAATCTTAAATTCATATTATGAAAAAACTATTACTCATTTTTTTTTGCTATCCATTAATTGGATTTAGTCAAGCAAACTACAATATTACTATAAACACCAATAATGCTTGGTCAGGAAATCTATTCTTTCAAAAAGGTGGACAACCTATTAAACCTGTTAAAATTATTGACTCAACAGGAACAGAAATATTCTCTGAAAATTGGACAATGAAGGGGTGGGATTTTAAAGTTAATTATAATAACAAACTATCCTATTTTGATAGAGCAACTCATGGGTGGTTTATTATGGATTCTCTGCAAAATGAGGTAGATTCTGTTTATTTCCAAAATGGATATACTGCAGATAATCATGATTTTTTGGCTTTAGCTAATGGTAATTATGTACTTATTGCATATGACGAACAACCTTATGCAATGGATACTGTTGTAACAGGAGGAGATCCAAATGCAACAGTTGAAGGCTTAATAATTCAAGAATTAGACCCAAATCATAATGTGATTTTTGAATGGAAAAGTTGGGATCATTTTCATGTAACAGATAACACTTACATGAGTCCATGGACTGGTGCAAGTCTTAATTTTATACATGCAAATGCAATTGACATTGATTTTGATGGGCATTTTATTATATCCAGTAGAGGATTGGATGAAATAACAAAGATACATAGAACAACAGGTGAAATTATTTGGAGATGGGGAGGTTCTCAAAATGAGTTTACATTCGTAAATGATTATCCTTTTACACATCAACACTCGATAAGAAGTTTAGGAAACAATAGATATTTGATGTATGATAACGGTAATCATAGTGGGCAATATTATCCAAGCGGAAATAATGTTTCAAGAGCGGTTGAATATGAATTAGACACTATCTTAATGGAAGCTACAAAAGTGTGGGAATTTATTCATCCTGATTCTTTGTATACTCCATCAATAGGAGGGGCACAAAGATTACCAAATGGAAATACTATTATTAATTTTGGAAATTTACAATTGTTAAACATGGGCTCTATTGTTACTGAAGTTGATTCAAACAATCAAATTGTTTTTCAATTAGAGTATGCTAATGGTGGAAATTTATATCGTGCACAAAAGTTTGACTGGTTCTTTTATACTCCTATTCTTGGTTGTACGGACTCATTGGCTTCAAATTATAATCCACTCGCAACAATTGATGATAGTAGTTGTATTTACTGTAATCATACAGTAATTGTTTCTACAACTAATGTTAGTTGTAATGGATATAATGATGGGAGTATTATTGTAACTACTTCTTGTGGTGTGCCTCCTTTTCAATATTCATTGGGTGGAGGACTATCACAAACTAATGGAACATTTACAAACTTAGCTGCAGGATCATATTCAGTTGATGTTACAGATGTAAATGGCTGTATGATATTTCAGACAGTTGTAATTACTGAACCTCCTGCTTTAAGTATTTCAATAACCTCTACTGATGAGACTTCTGCATTGAATGATGGTTCAGCTACTGCTACCGTTCAAGGAGGTACAGCCACTTATGCTTATGCTTGGAGTAATGGAGGGACAACTAATCCACAAGTTAATTTAACGCCTGGTTTATATACTGTTAATGTAACTGATGCTAATGGATGTGTGATTTCAGATTCAACCTTTGTAAATGCTTATAATCTTACTGGAATTATAAATGTTAAGAATACTAGTAATACTCTAATTAAGGTTACTGATTTATTAGGACAAGACACAAAAGAGAAAGCCAACACTACCCTATTTTACATTTATGATGATGGAACAGTGGAGAAAAAAATAATAATTGAATAAAATGACAGAATACGTAAAAATAAACACAGAAAAAGGAATAGGAACAATTGAGTTCTTTCATCCACAATCTAACTCTTTACCTGGTCATATATTAGCAGAATTAGCTTCTACCATTACCAAAGCAGGGAAAGATGATAACATAAAAGTAATCATCCTTAAAAGTGCGGGAGAAAGAGCCTTTTGTGCTGGTGCATCCTTTGATGAACTAGTAGCAATTGATACTCCAGAAAATGGTAAAAAATTCTTTTCAGGATTTGCTAATGTGATAAATGCAGCCCGTAAATGTCCTAAATTTATTATTGGGCGTGTGCAGGGTAAGGCTGTTGGCGGTGGTGTTGGTATGGCTTCCGCAACTGACTATTGTTTTGCAACCAAATTTGCATCTGCAAAATTATCAGAATTAGCTATTGGAATTGGTCCTTTTGTTGTTGGTCCTGCAGTAGAACGTAAAATAGGAACTTCAGCATTTTCTGCAATGACGATAAACGCAACTAAATGGTTTGATGCAGAATGGGCGCGTGAAAAAGGATTGTACACAGAAATATTTGATTCAGCAGAGCAAATGGATATTGAAGTAGAAAAACTAGCTACTACCCTATCTAATACTAATCCTGAGGCAATGGAAGGATTAAAAAAAGTAATGTGGCAAAGAACTGAGCATTGGGATACACTTTTAATGGAAAGAGCAGTAAGTAGTGGCACTTTAGTTTTATCTGATTTCACTAGAAATGCAATTAATAAGTTTAAAACAAAATAATGAGTAAAAAACTCACCAAAGAAATTTACAAAAAAGCATATTACTTAATGTGTACTGCTCGAGCTATGAGCGATTTGTTTGAAGAAAACAAAGAGATTACTTCAAAATATGTACATGCTACATCTAAAGGACATGAAGCAATTCAGTTGGCAGTTGGGTTACAACTTACCGAAAATGATTGGGTAGCACCTTACTATCGTGATGATTCTATTCTACTAGGCATAGGGATGCAACCTTATGAACTTATGTTGCAATTATTGTGCAAAAAAGATGATCCTTTTTCTGGGGGTAGAACCTACTACTCTCACCCTTCATTAAACAGAGAAGGATTTCCAAAAATTCCACATCAATCATCAGCGACAGGAATGCAAGGAATACCAACGACAGGAGTTGCAATGGGAATTCAATACCAAGAAAATGAAGGATTAACAAAACCTAAAAAAGGGGAAGAACCAGTGACAGTATGTTCATTTGGAGATGCATCTATTACTGAAGGAGAAGTTGCAGAAGCCTTTCAGATGGCAGCACTTAAAAAACTACCAATCTTGTATTTAGTACAGGATAATGAATGGGATATTTCAGCGCATGCATCAGAAATGAGAGCAGTAGATGCAACTCATTATGCAAAAGGTTTCGGACTAAAAACCTATACCATTGACGGAACAGATTTTACAAAATCATACGAAACAATTCAAAAAGCATTTAAGGAAATTAGAGAGAAAAGAACTCCCTTATTGATTCATGCAAAAGTACCCCTTTTGAATCACCACACTTCTGGCGTAAGGATGGAATGGTATAGAGATGATTTGAAGGAGGCAAGAGGCAGGGATCCATTTCCAAAATTGCAAGCCGAACTATTAGCAAATAGTTTTACTGAAAAAGATTTAATTCAGATAGATAAAACAGCAAAGTTAGTAGTAGAACACGATTATAAAAAAGCATTAAAAGCTAAAGATCCAAATCCTGACGATTTATTTTTGCATAACTTTGCTCCTACTCCTATTTTAGAAGAAAAAGGAGAAAGAGCTCCTAAAAATAAAGAAGCAACTGTAATGGTTGATTCTGCCCTATTTGCAATAAAAGAATTGATGGCAAAATATCCTGAATCTTTATTATACGGACAAGATGTTGGAAAAAGATTAGGAGGGGTTTTTCGTGAAGCAGCAACCCTTGCACAAACCTTTGGAGACAATAGAGTATTCAACACGCCAATACAAGAAGCATTTATTATTGGAAGTACAGTTGGAATGTCAGCAGTAGGATTAAAACCTATTGTTGAAGTACAGTTTGCCGATTATATTTGGCCAGGGCTTAACCAACTTTTTACTGAGGTGAGTCGTTCCAATTATTTATCAAACGGAAAATGGCCTGTGAGCTGTATCATTCGTGTCCCTATTGGAGCATACGGAAGTGGAGGACCTTATCATTCTTCTTCTGTAGAAACCGTACTAACTCAGATAAAAGGGATTAAAATTGCTTATCCTTCAACGGGTGCTGATTTAAAAGGACTCATGAAATCTGCTTATTATGACCCAAATCCTGTAGTTATTTTAGAACACAAAGGATTGTACTGGAGTAAAATAAAAGGAACTCTTGCAGCAAAAACAATTGAACCCTCAGAAGATTATGTTATTCCGTTCGGGAAAGGTAGAATTGCTTTAGAAGCTGATAGCTCAAATAATACGATTTGTATAATTACTTACGGAATGGGAGTGCATTGGGCTTTAAATGCTGCAAAAAGCCATAAAGGGAAAGTAGAAATTATTGATTTAAGGACTATCAATCCTCTGGATGAAGTGCTTGTTTTTAATACAGTAAATAAGCATGGTAAATGCTTAGTACTTACTGAAGAACCCTTCCAAAATTCCTTTGCTCAAAGTTTAGTAGGTAGCATACAAGAAAGCTGTTTTGAAAAATTAGATGCACCGGTTTATGTAATGGGATCAGAAAATTTACCTGCCATACCTTTAAATTCCACTTTGGAAGCAACCATGCTACCAAATGCAGAAAAAGTTAGTGAAAAGATTGAGAAGATTTTAGCTTACTAATACTCTATCCTAGCATGATGGATATTTACTAGTTTCTTTTTGAAGAGTCTCTTTATCTGATTTATCTCTTTAAAAGTTATGTCAGCATTTACATACTGATCAGCTGAAATCTGTTTATTGATAATTTTTTCAATTAAAGCATCTATATTTTCAGAAGTAGGATTTTTAATACTTCTAGCTGCTGCTTCAGATGAATCTGCCATCATTAAAATTGCAGTTTCTTTGGAATAAGGTTTAGGGCCTGGATATGTAAAATCTTGAATATCTACTTCTTCCTCAGGGAAATCAGCAATAAATTGCTTGTAAAAATATTGTACAGTTGTTGTTCCATGGTGTGTTCTGATAAAATCAATTAACTCATCAGGTAAGTTGTGCTCTTTTGCAATTTCAATACCATCTAAGACGTGGCTAATAATTATTTCAGTACTTTCATCAAACTCAATTTCGTCATGAGGATTTAAATTAGAGCTTTGATTTTCAATAAAATACATGGGGTTTTGTAATTTACCAATATCATGATAAATTGCTCCTGCCCTAGTTAACATTGCATTTGCTCCTATCTCAAGCGCACCCATTTCAGCTAAATTTGCTACTTGTAAGGAATGCTGAAAAGTACCTGGTGCTTCTTCAGACAATCTTCTTAATAAAGGACTATTTGTATCTGATAATTCTAAAAGTGAAATATCGGAAACTAATGAAAAAATCTTTTCAAATAAGAAAATAATTGGATAAGCAAATAAGGTTAATGCACCGCTAATTGCAAACTGTGCCAAAATAGCTAATTCAATACCAGAAAATGATGCATCATGTATAACAGATAATGCTATATAAACAAGAAAATAAACCCCTATCACTTTTCCAACTGAAATAAATAGCTGTGCTCTTTTATACATTTTAAGCACAGTAAGAATCGAGATAATTCCTGCAATTAATTGTAAGAAAACAAACTCAAAACCATTAGGAGCAATAAACCCAATAACTAATGTTGTAATAAGGTGAACAAAAAGAGCAACTCTATTGTCAAAAAATGCTTTTAAAATAATTGGTGAGATACAAAATGGTAGGATATAAAGATAAGCAGAATTAATCCTTAATATTAAAGCAGAAAGCAAAACCATTATTACAATTAAGGATAATATCATACTTATTCTAGTTGTATTTGTTATTATTTCTATTCTGTATTGTCTTAAAAAAAGAAAGAGAATTAATAATGATATTCCAACTAAAATAATCTGACCAAAAAGAACTAAATAGTAAGATGTCCTATTCCATTCGGCACCTTCAAAATCTTCTTTTAACGATAGTAATATTTGATATCTTTCTGAATTTACAATTTCACCCTTATTTAAAATAATCTGTCCTTCAATTATTAAACCTTGAGAAATATTAATACTATTTAATTCACTTTGTAAAAGCTCATCACTTGAAATTTTATCATAAATAATATTCTGCTCCAATGAAGCTAACAATAAAGGAACAATAAAAGCAAACTCTTTCTCTGATAATTTATCCATCAAATTAATTTCATTTGCAGCAGAATTTATGGTATAAAAATCAATAATATCTCTTTTTTCTGCTAATGATCCTTTTTTGAGTAATACTTGTGAGCCATGAGAAATATCTAAATTTTGTTGAATAATTCCTTTTGAATAAATTTCCTGCAACTTATTGAAACCAAAATTGACTAAATCATGTTTTTTTGTATTATTTCTTGCATTTTTTAGCTTAAAAATATTAGAAAAAGTAAATTTTAAATCTTTTTGTATGTTTTTATCTAACGACCATTTATCCTCAAATAAATTGACAAATTCCTCAGCTTTAATTTCAAATATTGCATCATTAAAATTGAAAATAGGAGCATGTTGTTTATTAATAATATCCTTCTCACTTTCAATTTCTTCAACTGATTTAAGAATTGAGAAATCAAATGGAGCAATTATTGTTTCATGCATCCAAGGTTTACCTTTTGTAAACTCATATTTAAACTTAGCTTGTCTTGGAAAAGCATAAACAATTAATGCTAGAGTTAAAAGAAATAAACTAACACGAAAAATTTGTTCGTGATTGTCTCTAATTTTTATTAATATATTTTTCATATTGACTTTAATATCAATAGCGAAAATAAGTATAATTTACCTAAATTCGCACCAAATCTAAAAATCTAAAAACTTATATAATGAAAGAAGTAGTAATTGTGTCAGCTGTACGAACTCCAATGGGAAGTTTTGGAGGTTGTTTATCATCAGTATCAGCAACAAAGCTAGGGTCAGCAGCAATAAAAGGAGCTATTGAAAAAGCAGGTATAGACAGTAGAATTGTTAATGAAGTATTTATGGGAAATGTTTTGCAAGCAAATTTAGGACAAGCTCCTGCAAGGCAAGCTGCATTTTTTGCAGGACTTTCTAAAGATGTACCTTGCACTACAATAAATAAAGTATGTTCATCAGGGATGAAATCAATTATGATTGCTGCACAAACAATTTTAAGTGGAGATAATGATGTTGTTATTGCAGGTGGAATGGAAAATATGTCAAATGTTCCTCATTATATGGATAAAAGCAGAACTGGACAAAAATTGGGTGATATGAAACTGATTGATGGTTTAGTAAAGGATGGATTAACGGATGTTTACGGAAGAGTTCATATGGGTGTTTGTGCAGAAACTTGTGCTAAAGATATGGAGTTTAGTCGTGAGGAACAAGATGCCTTTGCAATTGAATCATATAACAGAAGTTCACAATCATGGAAAGATGAAAAATTTGCTGATGAAATTGTTCCTGTTGAAGTACCGCAAAGAAGAGGTGATGCTTTAATTATTTCTGAAGATGAAGAATATAAAAATGTAAGAATGGAGAAAATCCCTGCATTACGACCAGTATTTGATAAAGAAGGAACAATTACGGCAGCAAATGCATCTACTTTAAATGATGGGGCTTCTGCACTAGTTTTGATGAGTGCTAAAAAAGCTGCTGAATTAAACATTACTCCACTTGCTAAAATTAGGAGCTATGCTGATGCCGCACAAGAACCTGAGTGGTTTACAACTGCACCTGCAAAAGCTCTACCTATTGCTTTAGGAAAAGCAGGACTATCAACTTCAGATGTTGATTATTATGAGTTAAATGAAGCGTTCTCTGTAGTTGGGCTTGCAAACATGAAAATATTAGATTTAGATGCTTCAACTGTAAATGTAAATGGTGGTGCAGTTTCTTTAGGTCATCCACTAGGAAGTTCAGGATCAAGAATTATTGTTACTTTAATTAATGTTCTGAAACAAAATAATGGAAAAATTGGTGCTGCTGGAATCTGTAATGGAGGTGGTGGCGCTTCTGCAATAGTAATTGAATTAGTATAATGAATTACGGAATTTCAAATCTTTCTATCGTTCCTATGAGGAATGAAGCTACTGATAAATCAGAAATGGTTAATCAAGTTATCTTTGGTGAGCACTTTAAGGTTTTGGAAATTAGAAAAAAATGGAGTAAAATTCGTTTAGCACATGATAGTTATGAAGGTTGGATATGTAATAAACAATGGATTGAAATTGAGGAAGATATTTACAAGCAACTCGATAAAGAAGTTGCAACAATCACAACTGATATACTAGATATTATTACAAAAAATCATCATCAACCAATTGTTATTGGAAGCATATTACCATCCTACAAAAGCGGTCACGCACTTATTAACAATGAGATGTATCAATTTGACGGATTAACAACTCCAGGATTTATTAGAAAAGATAAATTAGTTGCAAATGCATTAATGTATTTAAACACTCCATATTTATGGGGAGGTCGGTCTCCACTAGGAATCGACTGCTCTGGATTCACTCAAATGGTATATAGATTACAAGGAGTTGATTTACCAAGAGATGCTTACCAACAAGCTGAAGTAGGAACAACATTAAGTTTTGTGGAAGAGTCAGAACCTGGTGATTTAGCTTTTTTTGATAATGCTGAAGGGACAATTACTCATGTAGGGATTATTCTTGAGGATAATCACATTATCCATGCTTCAGGAAAAGTAAGAATCGATAGAATTGACCAACAAGGTATCTTTAATTCTGAAATTGGAAATCACACACACAAATTGAGATTGATAAAAAGCATTTGTTAAGATGCAAAACATCCCTTTAGCCGAAAGAATGCGACCAAGAAAACTTTCTGAAGTTATTGGTCAAAAACATTTAATTGGTGAAAATGGAACGCTTAAAACAGCTATCAATAATAAGCTAGTTCCTTCCATGATATTGTGGGGACCACCTGGAGTTGGAAAAACAACTTTATCCAACCTAATTGCTCAGGAATTAGGCAGACCTTTTTATACTCTTTCTGCAATAAACTCTGGAGTAAAAGATGTGCGTGAAGTAATTAATAAAGCCTCATCATTAGGATTATTCGGAATAGATATTCCTATCTTATTTATTGATGAAATCCATAGATTTTCGAAAGCTCAACAGGACTCATTATTAGGTGCTGTTGAAAAAGGAGTTATCACCTTAATTGGCGCTACAACTGAAAACCCTTCTTTTGAAGTTATTCCTGCCTTACTTTCTCGTTCTCAGGTTTATGTTCTAGAATCTTTATCAAAAGAAGAATTACAAGAGCTTTTAGAAAGAGCAATTATACAAGATGAAGTACTAAGTAAACAAAAGATTACACTTAAAGAAACTGAATCTTTAATGCAAATATCAGCAGGTGATGCTCGTAAATTATTAAATATTTTAGAACTTGTTGTGAGTTCAGTAGATGATAAAAAAATTATTATTACTAATGATTTAATAGTTAAAGAAGCACAACAAAATATTGTGCGTTATGACAAAAATGGAGAGCAACATTATGATATAATTTCCGCTTTTATCAAATCAATAAGAGGAAGCGACCCAAATGGAGCTGTTTATTGGCTTGCTAGAATGATTGAAGGAGGTGAAGATGTGAAATTTATTGCAAGAAGATTATTAATCTTAGCCTCAGAAGATATTGGAAATGCGAATCCTACTGCATTAGTTATTGCAAACAACTGTTTTCAAGCAGTAAATGTAATTGGGTTTCCTGAAGCTAGAATTACGCTTTCACAAGCAGTAATATATTTAGCATGTTCATCAAAAAGCAACGCGTCATATATGGCAATAAATGAAGCGCAGGTTGAAGTTAGAAAAAGTGGAAATCTCACTGTTCCTTTACATTTAAGAAACGCACCAAGCAAACTAATGAAAGAACTTGGTTACGGAAAAGATTACATTTATTCACACAATAAGCCTAATGATAAGCAAGAGTTTTTACCAGAAGAAATAAGCGGAAAAATGATTTATAATCCTTCTAATAACAATAAAGAAAATGCATTTAGATTAGTACTTAAAAGCCTATGGAAAGGAAAGTATAATTATTAAACTATATTTGTATGATGAAGAAAATACTTTTTATTACACTAACTATACTCCTTATTTCTGCTTGTAAGCATGAACTAGAAAAACCAACTTGGGATATTGATGTGATTGTTCCTATTGTACATACAAAAATGACAATTAATAATATATTACCTGATTCAGGATTAAATATTACTGAAGATAATAATGGCTTTATTACATTGGTTTATGAAGAATCCTTATTGAATGTAGATTATGATTCATTATTATTACTTGAAACAACATCAGAAGAAACGACAATAAAAATTGACTCAGTAAATTTTGATGATGTAGTAATTGAACATATCATCTCAATTGGAAGTGTTATAAATGAGATTCCTTTTGGCACAATTCTTTTCCCTGATGGTAGTCAAAGGGACATTCCTGCAATGCCAGGCATAATTGAAAATGACACTATTAATATTGATGCTAATGAATACTTTGAAACTATGACTCTTTACAATGGGATGCTCAATATTGACCTCACTAATGGCTATCCTACTGATATTTCAAATGTGAGCTTTTCAATATACAATGCAACAAATCAAAACCTAATTGCTACTTTTTATACTCCTTTAATAGAAATTGGAGAAACTTATACTAATTCAGTTTCTGTAGCTGGAGAAACCTTGGATCATTTAATGATTGGAGTTATAAATAATATGGATGTTGATGCAAGTAATGGGCTTGTACCCATCAACTATATGGATGCTATTACAACCAAAATATCCATTACAGAGATTAAAATAATGGAAGCTACTGCCTACTTTCCTAATCAGTTATTGCATGAAGAGAAGGTTGAAGAATCCTTTGAGTTAGGATCAGCGAGGCTTACTGAAATTGGAATAAAAACAGGAAGTGTAATCATTAATGCAGTAAGCACACTACCTGATACGGGTACAATAATTTATGCTATTCCATCATTAACTAAAAATGGAACAATCTTTGAAACAGTGGTTAAAGTGCCACCAAATATAAATGGAGAGCCTACACAGTTTACATTCAGTTTTGATGGATATGTAATGGATTTAACAGGAGAAATGGGGAGAGTTGGTGGTGATACTGTAAATACTATTTATGCAACATTGGAAGCTTATTTGGATTCAACAGGAGAATTGGAAACCATACACAAAGTGGATAGTTTTTATCTATTTAACGAATATTTTTTCACCCCAGAATATGCCAAAGGATACATTGGGCAAGACACTTTAGCATTTGGTCCAGAAACAATAGAAACTGATGTATTTGATTTTATAGAATCAGGCAGTATAGACCTTGAAAGTACCAAAATAAGTATAGCAATAGATAATTATATTGGTGCTGATGCAAGCTTTCAAGTTAATAACTTGAGTGCTATAAATGATGAAACAGAGGTAAATGCACAAATAGATAATAATGCCATGCATATTATTGAAAGAGCTATATTATCAGCACAAAACAATATCACCCCTACACAAACCAAAATAAATATTGAAGCAAATGAAATGCTCGCTATTTTTCCAAATAAGATAAATACTAGTGCAACTTTTTATTTAAACCCTAACGGACAATCAGCTATTGAAGATTTTCTTTTTCCTGCATATCCAATGGAGGCCAATTTAGCTGTAGAGATTCCACTTAGTTTTATAGCTACTAATTTAACTTTTACTGATACGAGTGAGCTTGAAATTAAAAAAAATACTGATATAGATATTGAAAGAATTTACATCACAATAGAGAATGGTTTGCCTTTTTCAGCAAATTTATCACTTATATTGATTGACGAAAGCAATAATATAATTGATACTTTAACTCACAACACAACTATTTTTCCTGCTCAACTAGATGCAAATAACATTGTTAATAACTATGAAACTACAACTATAGAAATGGATTATACTGATTTCGAAACTGCGAATAAAATAGTCAGTATCTCATCATTTAGCACTACTCAAAACAATGAGTTCATAAATATTTATTCTGACTACGAATTAGATATTACAATTAGTGCTAAACTATATAGAACAATAGGAGAATAATGAAAAAAATAATTCTTATTATCTGCACTCCCCTTTTCTTATTTTCTCAAGAAAAGCTAGAAAATACTAGAATTTTTAACAATCAGTTTCTATGGCACACAAATCTGTTATTTGAAAGTGATGGACTAAATAAAGGCTTCCTAAACGCTATGCTTTATGGTGGACTTATAACAGATAGCCTGAAGGACAATTGGATTAATTTGGGTGATGATAATAATGTGTTTTATTCAGAAATCAGTAATGGCTTTAGCTTTAAAAATACTAAGTACAATATTGGTGTTAGTGCTTACGACAGAAATCTTATCAATGCTTCATTTTCTGATGATTTGATGAAGTTAGGTTTTTATGGAAACTTTAATTATCAGAATGAAACACTTGATTTTTCTAATACAAATATCAGAATAGATAGATTTCAGCAATATAAAATAGATTATACATTTAACTTTAATAGTGCTAGTATTAATGTTGGAGCATCTTTTCTTGCAGGTAATCATCATGCCACACTTATTGTAAATAATGGCACATTATTTACTGACACTAATGGAATTAGATTAGATGTAGCCTATGACGTGCATGCATTTATTACTGACACCTCATCATTAGATCCTTTTGCAAGAAATGGTAATGGTTTAGCGCTTGATTTATCAACTGACTTTATCGTTAAAAACCATAAGATAAATCTTTATTTACAAGATGCTGGTTTTATTATGTGGAACAGGAAATCCACAACACTTATTACTGATAGCAACTTTAGTTCTAGTGGAGCAGTAATTACTGATATCATGTCATTTAATGATTCATTACTAGATGAATACAACTCTGTTGAAGAACTAAAAACTAAAAATAAATCAGTAAAAACTTACATACCTGCTAACTTTGGTTTTTCTGCAATGCGACCAAGTACATCAGAATATTTTGAAACTATCTCAGTAGGTTTAAATATGAAGTGGCAACCCTATTATGACAATTCTCCTCTATCCTTTTCTAAAATAGGACAAGGAATAAAAGAATCCAATTATGAACCACTATATTGGGTGTCAGCAGTAAGTAAACTTAAATACTTTGATGCACTACCTACTTTATCCTTTGGAGGCTATAGTAATGATTTCAATATTGGCTTAGCATTATCAAAAGTAAAAAAACACAGATTTACTATAGGAACACAGCACTTAGAAGACCTTTTAGCAAGAGATAAAGCAAAATCAATGAGTGTGTATTTTAACTTTTTATTACAATTTTAACTATGCTTGCAAAAATTAACAAAATACAACATAAGAAGAGTGGAAACTTCTTTTTATTAGCAGGGCCTTGCGCTATTGAGGGTGAGGAAATGGCAATTGAAATTGCAGAGAAAATCGTTGCAATAACCAACAAATTGGAAATCCCGTTCATCTTTAAAGGAAGCTACCGAAAAGCAAATAGAAGCCGCCTGGATTCTTTCACAGGAATTGGTGACATAGAGGCTTTAAATATCCTAAAAAAAGTGGGTGAACGCTGCAACATACCAACCGTAACGGACATACATACGGCAGAGGAAGCAGCAATTGCAGCCCAATATGTGGATGTTTTGCAGATACCTGCTTTTTTGTGCCGTCAAACAGACTTGCTAGTAGCAGCAGCAAAAACAGGTAAGGTGGTAAACATTAAAAAAGGACAGTTCCTAGCCCCAGAAAGCATGTTACATGCCATAACTAAAGTAAAGGAAAGCGGGAATAGCTCCGTAATGCTAACCGACAGAGGAACGATGTTCGGATACCAAGATATGGTGGTTGACTTTAGGGGTATCCCAACAATGCAGGAATTTGGCGTACCTGTTATATTAGACATCACACACTCCTTGCAACAGCCCAACCAAAGCAGTGGCGTAACGGGAGGAAAGCCAGCAATGATTGAAACCATTGCCAAAGCGGGAATAGCTACAGGAATTGACGGATTATTTTTAGAAACACACCCAAACCCAACCACAGCAAAATCAGATGGTTCTAATATGCTGCAACTGGATAGATTAGAAGATTTACTTACTAAATTAGTAAGGATTAGAAAGGTATTATAAAGTAGATAATGCTGCTTTATAAGAATCCAAATCTAACCCACAAATCACTGCCTTGCAGTTAGGAGATAATAATGATTTTTTTCTGAATTCTTCACGAGCATATATATTAGATATGTGTATTTCAATAACAGGAGTTTCAATCGCTTTTACGCAATCCGTTAAGGCAACAGAAGTATGAGTATAACCACCAGCATTCAGCAGAATATAATCGTATGAAAAACCTACTTCCTGCAATATATCGATCAGCTCTCCCTCTACATTAGATTGAAAATAATTAATATTATAATCTTTAAACTCCTCTTGCAATGTCAGTAAATAATCATCAAAAGAAATATTGCCATAAATAGCTTCTTCTCTTTTGCCTAATAAGTTTAAATTTGGGCCGTTAATAATCATTACCTTCACAGGTGCAAATCTACATAAATGAGTTGGGAATCATCAATAAAAGGCTTTAAATCTTACTTGCAAATTGAGCGATCACTATCCAAAAACTCGGTGCAAGCTTATATTCGTGATATCAAAAAGTTTGCAAATTATGCCATACCTTTAAAACTCAATGAACTCAATATACAAAGAGAAAACATATCTGATTTTCTAGCAGAATTGAAAGATATTGGGGTTGCAGCCCGATCACAAGCTCGAATCATTTCAGGAATTAAAGCATTTTATAGATACCTTATAATTGAAGATTACATAAAACACGACCCTACTGAGCTTATCGAAAGTCCGAAAGTAGGATTTAAATTACCTAATACCTTATCATTAATTGAGATTGACAAACTTATTTCAGCTGTTGATTTAAGTAACAAACAAGGAGAACGCAACCGAGCAATACTAGAAACTCTTTACTCTTGTGGCTTGCGTGTATCCGAACTTACAAATTTAAAAATTAGCAATATTTACTTTAAAGAGGGCTACTTAAAAGTTATAGGAAAGGGAAATAAAGAACGCCTAGCTCCTATTGGAGGAAGAGCTTTAAAATATCTTACTACTTATATTAATGAGGTGCGAAATCATCAAGCTAAAAAAAAAGGACAAGAAGATTTTGTGTTTTTAAACAACAGAGGCTCAGGACTTACTAGAGTAATGATTTTCTTAATAATTCAGAAATTAGTTGCAGAAATTGGATTGAAAAAGAAAATTAGTCCGCATACTTTTAGGCATAGTTTTGCTACTCATTTAATTGAAGGGGGAGCTGATTTACGTGCCGTACAAGAAATGTTAGGACATGAAAGCATTACAACTACTGAAATTTATACACACCTAGATAAAGATTATTTAAGGAGTAATATCATTCAATTTCACCCAAGAAGCTAATGAACTTAAAACACAACATATTAAAGATGTACTTGCTAAAAGGTGTGCTCTGGTTTATGGTAGCCATGCCAATAATTGTGCTGTTTTTTCAAGAGCACGGTTTAAGCTTAACAGAGGTTATGATTATACAAGCTATTTACTCCTTATCAGTAGCAATTTTTGAAATTCCATCAGGTTATATTGCTGATTTATATGGCAGAAAGCACACCATATTATTGAGTACTATTTTCTCCTTTTCAGGATATTTGATGTTTTCTTTCTTTGGTGGATTTTATGCTTTTGCAGCAGCTTCAACATTAGTTGGGATTGGTGGTAGTTTAATGTCAGGAAGTGATAGTGCTTTGCTTTACGATACCCTATTAGAAATTGGAGATAAAAAAACATACACTAAAATTGAAGGAAGGAATTATGCCATTGGTAATTTTTCAGAAGCAACAGCTGGAATTCTTGGTGGATTTTTAGCAGTTAGCTCCATCTACTTGCCTATTTATGTGCAAACAGGAATACTTTTTTTAAGCATACCAATAGCGCTAACATTAGTAGAACCAAAAATGAATGATGAAGATAAAATAGAAAGATCTTTGAAAGCTATCTTGGGAGTTGTAAAATTTTCAATGATTGAAAATGCAAAACTCAGATGGCTAATTATTTATTCGTCAGCAATGGGAGTAGCAACTTTAGCAATGGCTTGGTTTGCTCAACCCTTTTTTAGAGAGGTAGAAATTCCATTAGCTTACTTTGGTATACTTTGGGCAGGACTTAATTTTTCAGCAGGATTAACTTCTTTTAATTCCCATAAATTTGATAAAGACGAGAGCAATACAAAAATGCTTATATATCTTGCTTTAGCAATGGCGACTTCATTTGTATTTTTAGGATTTAACATGAGTTTATTTGGGATCATATTTATTGTTTTCGTCTATCTTTTAAGAGGGATAGTAACCCCAATTTTGCGTAATGCAATAAATGAAAATACAAGCTCAAATATAAGAGCTACAGTACTATCAATAAGGAGTTTTATCATTCGAATTTCATTTGCAATATGTGCGCCAATTTTTGGTTATTTAGCTGATAATTACTCGTTAAAAATTACTTTTTACAACCTAGCTATAATTGTTGGGTTTTTCTCAATTTTGTCAGCTATTCGTTTAAATAGATTGGATAATAAAGCTAGTTTTGCATCATGAAAAGATTAAAAGAGAAATGGGGAATTACATCAAATTTCCAATTCATAATAATTTTAATTGTATTTTCAGTTACAGGATCGATAGCCGTATACGTTGCAAAACCAATATTAGAACTTGTTGGGTTAGATAAATCAGCTGTTAATACATGGGTATTCTGGCCAATAAGGATAGCAATTATATTTCCTATTTACCAAATAATGATTGTAGTTATTGGCGCATTATTCGGACAATTCAAATTCTTTTGGGCTTTTGAGAAAAAGATGTTAGTCCGTTTGGGATTTAAACAATTTAAAGATTAAATACTATTTCCTTTTCTTATTTTAGCGTTCCTAAATTTGAAAAGATGAAACTAATTATATCCTTAGCAACTCGCCTTATCCCTAGGCACTATTTACAACATGTATCTCACTTTTTTCTGCAGTTATTTTCACTCTTTTTAAGAGGAAACAAATTTGAAGACCCTATAAACGGAATAACTTACCGTAAACTTTTACCTTATGGTAGATTAATATCTCGTGAAAACGCTATTGCTCCAGATAGTATGAGTTTGGAGAGGCACAGATTGATGTGGTTATTCATGAAAGAGAAAACAAATTTTTTTACAGCTAATTTAAAATTTTTACATATTGCTCCTGAATATTGTTTTATCAAACTATTTAAAAAGATGAAAAACTTAGATTATACTACTGGCGATTTAATCTCCCCTTGGGCAGATGTAAAAATGGATGTACATGATATTCCAATGGCTGACAATTCTTATAATGTAGTAATCTGTAACCATGTACTGGAACATGTAGAAGATTCACATAAAGTAATGACAGAGTTTTATAGAGTAATGAAACCTGGTGGATGGGGAATTTTTCAAGTACCAATTGATATAAATAATCCTAAAACTCAGGAAGATAAAAGCGTAACTGACCCTAAGGAAAGGGAGCGCCTTTACTGGCAAGATGACCACCTCAGGTTATTTGGATTAGATTATGGAAAAAAACTAGAAGCAGCAGGATTTAAAGTCACTGAGAGTGATTTTATAAATGAACTTGACCCAAAGTTAGTAGAAAGATATGCTCTTCCAAAGGATGAGATAATCTATTTCTGTGAGAAAATATAAGTAGTGTATGTCTGTCAAAGTTTTACAAATGCTTGAGGGTAGTATAGGTAAAGAAAAAATTATCTTACATTTGAAATCCGACGTAAAATGTTTTGATTTTTTATTAAGACACATGCAAAAAGAAGTTAAAAAAACTTCATGGAGGTCTGCTTGGATCATCCATCATATAATGAAAAAAAATGATGAAAGATTGCAAAAGCCACTTTCTAAAATCATTAAAAGTATCCAAGGTAAAACTGACGGGCACCAAAGGGAACTAGTTAAAATAGTCCGAAAGATGAAATTATTAGAAGATAATGAAGGGTTATTCTTTCACGTTTGTATGCAAATATGGGCAGAAGTAGATAAACAGCCAGCAGTAAGATATTATTGCGGATTGCATATTATAGAGATGGCTAAAAAGCACCCTGAGATAAAAAAAGAATTCGATTATTTAACTACTGACTATTACACACAAACCCTTTCCGCTGGAATCAAAAAAAATTTTGAAAGAGAATTAGCTAAAATTTATTAATATCCTATATAAATAATGTTTTTAGTGTCAAAATATTCCTCATTAAAGAATTCTGATATATTGTACTTAGTATGAGAAATTCCTCTTAACTCCTCCACTAAATCACCACCTTTTAAGTAAAGAATTCCGTTATCAATACTATTGTAATGCTTTTTATTAAACTTCCCTTTTACCCATTTTTTAAAGTCTTTCATATTAGTAACAGCACGGCTCACAACAAAATCAAAGGTTTCATTAACCTTTTCAGCTCTTTCGTGCATGGTTCTAACATTAGATAAACAAATTGCACTACTTATCTCATTTACTACCTTTATTTTTTTTCCAATACTATCTACTAGTAAAAATTGAGTGTCAGGAAATAAAATAGCCAAAGGAATTCCTGGGAAACCACCACCAGTACCAATATCCAAAACAGTTGTTCCTTTTTTAAACTGTATAACTTTAGCTATAGCCAAGGAGTGTAATACATGATTAGTATATAGGGTATCCATCTTTTTTCTAGAAATGACATTTATTTTAGCATTCCAATGTTCGTAAAGTTCCTTTAAATCAGAAAACTGTTGTAATTGTTTCTCTGTTAAATCAGGGAAATACTTTTGTAGAATTTGCATTTAGTAAGCGTCCTTTACACCAGACATAATTTTAAAAAGTTGCTCTCTACTTCTATGTAATTGTGCTTTTACAGTTCCAATAGGTATATCTAAAGTAGAGGCAATTTCATCATAAGTCATTTCTTTAAAATACCTGAGCTTTACTAAAGTACGATATTGAGGTTTTAGTTGATCAACTATTTGTCTTAAAATAGCAATCCTCTGTTTTTTCTCCATCTCTTGCTCAGGATTGAGCATATCAGATATTAAATCGAAACTTGTTCTTTTTCCATCTTCATCCAACATCATTTTATCGATAGAAACAGTAGGTAATTTATTCTTACGTAAATAATCAATGCAATGATTACGAGCTACCGTAAAAAGCCAAGTACTAAAAACATAATTAGGTACATACAAGTGCAGTTTATTAAAAGCTTTTCCAAGTGATTCAATTGTTAAGTCTTTAGCCAATTCTTGGTCACCAACTTTTTCAAAAAGCATGAAATAAAGAGGATCTCTATAGAGCTTCATCAACTCATTGTAAGCAGTAGGATTTCCAGTTTCTAAAGCTCTATTGACGAGTTTTAAATCTCTTTTCCCCTTCTCTGTCAAATTGTTTGTCATCTACTCCATTTTTTAGGTTTATTAACAACATTCAATAATACAAAAAATCCTTGTACTAAAAGGTACATAACTTCATATATAGGATGGATCCAATACAAATCAATTGTATTTAACTGCTTCATAGGCTTGTAATTAATCAAATAGGTTGTAAGCAATTTTAGCCCTAATATAGTAGTTGTTATAGCAATTGGAGCTTTAAGGACATAAAGTACAATTATAGTAGTCCAAAAGAAAAATTGAGCATAAGGATAAACAGTTAAAAGTATCTTAAACTTTGCTTTATATAATGGTGATGTAGTAATGTGTCTTCTTTTTTGATAACTCCAATCCTTCCAACTTTCAACAACTGTCGATGTAGTATGAGCTTTAGCAAATATTTCAATTGAAACGTTATCTCTTTCTGCTACTTCTTGTATGAATAAATCATCATCCCCTGATGGAACATGAAGGTGTTTAGCAAATCCCTTGTTTTCAAAAAATAAGGCTTTTTTGTATGCCATATTACGCCCTACACCCATATAGGTAAATCCTGCTAAAGCATAAGACAAATACTGCTTAGCCACATTGAAAGTATCAAAACGAATGATTTTATTAAGCAAACCTTTTCTTTTTTTATAGCCACCAAAACCTAATACAATTTCTGATTTGTTAAAATTACAACTCATCTGTTTAGCCCAATCACTAGAATTAGGTATACAATCAGCATCAGTAAATAAGAGGTGATCATGCTCAGCAGTTTTAATCCCTAAAGTAAGTGCAAACTTTTTTCCTGGCCAATGCTTGATATGCTCATCAATAGTAACTATTACTAAGTTGGGATAGCTTTTTTTAAAGTTTTTTAAAATAGCTGCTGTACCATCTGTTGATTGGTCATTCACCACCACAACTTCAAATTCAGGATAGTCCTGTACCAATACTTTAGGTAAAAACTTTAGCAGATTATCTGCTTCATTTTTAGCACAAATAATTATTGAAATTGGTTTGTGAAAATCTGATTTAGAAATTGGTTTCTTATTCAACTTCAAAAAAAAGTACAAATAATAAAACAACAAAACATTCAAACTAATTACAGCAATACTAATAAGAAGATTGATAAGCATTAATTATTGAGCTAAATATTTCAAAATATTTTCTTCTACTCTATTTACAACATCACTTACATCTTCTTTTACAAATTTATCTCCTGTTATATACTCAAATAGTTCTATATATCTTTCTGAAACTGAATTACAGTATTCCTCACTCATATCTGGAACAGATTGTCCTTCTTTTCCTTGAAATCCATTTTCAATTAACCATTGACGCACAAATTCCTTTGAAAGTTGTTTTTGCTGAATTCCATGTGCAATTTTATCTTCATAACCTTCAATATAAAAATAACGAGATGAATCAGGTGTATGAATTTCATCAATTAGAGTAATAACCCCATGTTTGTCTTTACCAAACTCATATTTGGTATCAACAAGAATTAGCCCTTTTTTAGCTGCAATTTCAGTTCCTCTTTGAAAAATTGCTCTTGTATATTCTTCAAGTTTAATGTAATCTGCTTCAGCAACTAATCCTTGTGCTAAAATTTCATCTCTACTGATATCCTCATCATGACCAACTATTGCTTTAGTTGTAGGAGTAAGTAATGGAGTATCAAACTTTTGATTTTCTACCATCCCATCTGGCATAGGAACGCCACAAATCATTCTTTTGCCTGCTTTATATTCTCTCCAAGCGTGCCCAGTTAAATATCCTCTAATAACCATTTCAACCATAAATGGCTCACACATTTTACCAATTGTTACAGAAGGGTCTGGTGTTGCCTCCATCCAGTTTGGTACAATATCAGCAGTAGCCGTTAAAAATTTTGCTGCTATCTGACTTAAAACTTGTCCTTTATAAGGTATTCCCTGCGGTAATACATGATCAAAAGCTGAAATTCTATCAGAAGCTACCATTATTAATGTCTCATTATTTACCGTATAAACATCTCTTACTTTTCCTTTGTAGAATTTAGTTTGTCCTGGTAAGTTAAAATTTGTTCCTTTAATTGTGTTAATCATTATTTTTATATGCTTTAATTATTTGTTTTACTAGTTTATGTCTTATTACATCTTTTGCATCAAGAGTAATAAAACTGATATCCTTTATTCCTTTAAGAGTATTTTTTGCGTGTATTAATCCTGATTTTTGATGTTTTGGCAAGTCTATTTGTGATTCATCACCAGTAATAATAAATTTAGCTGACATTCCCATTCTTGTTAAAAACATCTTCATTTGAGGTTCAGTTGTATTTTGCCCCTCATCTAAAATCACAAAAGCTTTATCGAGAGTTCTACCTCTCATAAATGCCAAAGGAGCTATTTGAATTGTTCCATTTTCAACATATTCATTCAATCTATCAATAGGTATCATATCAAAAAGCGCATCATAAATTGGCTGCATATAAGGATCTAACTTCTCCTTTAAATCACCTGGTAAAAAACCTAAGTTTTCCCCTGCTTCTACTGCAGGTCTTGTGAAAATAATTCTTTTTATTTCTCTATCTTTTAATGCTTTTACTGCAATAGCTACTGCTGTATAAGTTTTTCCTGTACCAGCAGGTCCTATTGCAAACATCATATCTTTAACAGATATCTCCTGCACCATTTTTCTTTGATTTGCTGTTCTTGCTTTTATTACTTTGCCATTTTGACCATGCAGAATCACATCATCTTTAGTTTTTAAGATTTCTTTTTCATCACCCTCAACCAATCTTTCTATATGACTAATTGTTAATGAATTATATTGATTTATATGATTAATAAATGCTGTTAATTTTTGTTCAAAATATCTTATTTGAACAATACTACCCATCAACTTTAGGTTTTCGCCTCTTGCAATAATTTTAAGCTGGGGAAATAAACTTCTTATCTTATCAAGCTTCTTATTATTAGCGCCAAAAAGTTTTACCAACTCAATGTTACTAAGTGTTATTTTTTTTTCACTCATTAGCAAAGTTGTTCATAGATTTATTTTAATTTTGAAGTTACAAAATAACACATTTTAACTGTTCTATCAATAGGTTTTATTAATAAATGGCAATAATTACACTTACTACCGATTTAGGCACTAAAGACAGCTATTTAGCATCTGTAAAAGGTAGCATATACTCTCAACTTGAAGATGCAAAAATAGTTGATATTAGTAATGATATTGAGTTGTTTAATATTCAACAAGCTACTTTTGTGTTAAGAAATTGCTTTAAATCATTTCCAAAAGGTACTGTTCATATCATTAGTATTGATGATGAAATATCAATAAATATTGAGCATTTAGCAGTTTATGCTAATGGCCATTTTTTTGTCGGTGCAGATAATGGGTTTTTCTCATTACTTTTTAATGATTTTAAACCCGAAAAAATTGTCAGACTAAATATTTCATTAGAAGAAGATTGTATGACATTTGCTGCAAAATATATTTTTGTTCCAGCTGCTTGCCATCTAGCAAGAGGTGGAACTATGGAGATTATTGGTACTGAGATTCCTGATTTTGAAATTCAAAAAATGGATCTAAAAGCTGTAATTCAACCAGATATGATAAGAGGAGTTGTTGTTTATGTTGATAATTACGGTAATGCGACAACTAACATAAGGAAAGCTGAATTCGAACGCATACAAAAAGGAAGATCATTCGAAATCCTCTTTGGAAGAGAAGATGAGAAAATAACAGAAATTTCTTCTAAGTATAAAGATGTTTCTGTTCCTGAAAAGTTAGCTTTATTTGGAGAAAATAATTTACTCCAAATTGCTATTAATAAAGGAAGTGCAAAGACTTTATTAGGATTAAAAATTCATGAATTAGTAAGAGTAGATTTTAAATGATAACACTTTACAAAAAAGAAATAAGTATTTTTTTTAGCACTATTATTGGCTACTTAATTATTGGACTCTTCCTTTTAATTAGTAGCATAATTTTATGGCATGACATCAGCAAAATAAATATCTTAGATAATGCTTACGCAAGCATGGATTCTTTGTTTTCAATTGCCCCACTAATTTTTTTACTATTCATCCCATCAGTAAGCATGAGAGTATTCTCAGAGGAATTCAACACAGGAACAATCGAAACTTTAATTACCAAGCCTATTTCTAGTTTTGAAATAGTAACTGCTAAATTCTTTGCAGTTTTATCATTAGTAATTATTGCAATTTTACCAACTACTACTTATGTAATTAGCATTTACTTTTTAGGGGAAACTACTGGAAATTTAGATTTAGCAGCAATTATTGGGTCTTATATCGGACTGATTCTACTAAGTAGTATTTTTGCAAGTATTAGTGTTTATGCATCATCATTAAGTAGTAATCAAATTGTTGCCTTCATACTTGCTATAATTATGAGTAGTTTCTTTTTCTTTGGATTTGATGTTTTAAGTCAGTTACCCTTCCTACAATTAGTAGATTTAACACTTCAAAAAATCGGAATTTCATACCACTACAATATGATGAGTAAAGGTCTGTTAAAAGTATCAGATTTAGTTTATTTTTTGTCAGTAAGTTTACTTTTTATAAAACTTACTGAAATAGTAATTAATAACAAAAAAACCTAATGAGAAAATACTATTCTTCTCTAGTTTTTATATTATTAATTATTCTAACAAACACACTTGTTTCTTTTACTGATTTTAGTTTTGACTTAACTTCTGATGGGAAACATTCAATATCAGAAGAAACAATAAAAACTTTAGAAGAAGTTGATGATATTGTTTTCATTAAAGTATATTTAGAAGGAGTTTTTCCTGCTGAATTCAAACATCTTCACTCAGAAGTTTTGAATTTACTTTCTTCATTTAAAACTATTGCTGATGATAATTTAGAATTTGAGTTCATCAACCCTAGTGAAAGTGGAAATGAAAGAGAAAAAGTTGACTTATATAAGCAATTAGTAAAACAAGGACTTGCCCCTACCGATATTGAAATAAAAAAAGCAGGAAGCAGTATAAATCAAATCATTTTTCCTGGCGCAATTATCTATTATAAAGACAAAGAAATTGCAGTAAATTTCTTAAAAAACACAGTTTCAAAAAATGCAGGAGAAAATATAAATGCATCAGTAGAAAACCTAGAATTTGAATTTATCTCTGCAATATATCACATCAGTAAAACTAAAACACATAGAATTGCTTTTCTAGAAGGAAATGGGGAACTTTCAGCATCTGAAGTTTATGACATTACAGAATCAGTTATGCAGGATAATGATAAACTGAGTTACTATTATTCTATTGACAGATTTAACATTAAAGAATTCGAAATTGACAGCATTACATTACAGGCAGACATATCAAGTCAGATTAAGAGATTAACCAGTTATAAGGCAATAATTATTGCCAAGCCTACAATTCCTTTTAATATGTTAGATAAGTTCATAATTGATCAATATCTAATGAATGGAGGCAAGATTCTTTGGTTGATTGATGGTGCAAAAGCAAGTATGGATAGTTTGCAACAAAATAAGAGTTTTATTGCTGTAAATAATGACCTTAAAATTAGTGACCAACTCTTCAAATATGGCATAAGAATTAATGCAAATTTAATTGAAGACTTAAGATCAACCGAAATTCCAATTGTAACTGGATATAGCAATAATATTCCTCAACAATCTTATTTTCCATGGCCCTACTACCCTCTTTTGTTTTCGGAGAATAATCATCCTATCTCAAATGGATTAGATGCAATAAAGTGTGATTTTGCAAGCTCAATTGATACAATTAAGAATAACATCAACAAGTTCATACTTTTACATAGTTCTAAGCAAAGTAGAATTAGCCCAACACCTGCAAAAGTAAGTTTAGGGATATTAGAAAACCCTCCTCCTCTTACATCATTTAATAAAGAAAAATTGCCTATTGCAGTATTGTTAGAGGGAGAATTTGAATCAGTTTTTAAAAATAGAATACTGCCTAAAAATCAGAAGTTGAATTTTGTAAGTCAAAGCAAAAAAACTCAAATGATAGTTGTATCTGATGGGGATTTAATTAGAAATTCTGTATCAAATAATGGAGATATTTACCCTTTAGGTTATGATAGGTTTATAAAATACACTTACCCTGGAAACAAGAAATTTATTATGAATTCAATCCATTTTCTATGTGATGAAACAGGCTTAACTCAGCTAAAATCAAAAGAGATAAAATTAAGATTATTAGACAAAGAAAAGATCAAAAATAATAAGACTCTTATTCAGCTAATCAATATCTTACTCCCTCTATTAATATTACTTATTTTTGCGTTTATTTTCACAAAAATGAAAAAGAAAAAATATGCCTAAAAAAAATATACTTTTTGCTTTACTTATTTTCTTTATTGGTATTTCTATTTGGTTCTTAAATTCTGATAAAAAATCAACAATTATTGAGGAAAACAACTTTGCAATTGAAGACACTTCAATTATTGAAAAGATATTTATTGCAGATAGAAATGGGAATACAATTACAGTTAGAAAAAATGATGGAAGTTGGGAAGTAAACAATAAATATGAAGTTAGAAAAGATGCAATAAATACTTTGCTTTCTACTATTTCTAAATTGAGAATAAAGAAACCTGTATCAAAATCATCATTTGATAATGTGATTAAATTTATGGCTACATCTGGAATAAAAGTAGAGATTTATGATAAACATAATTTAATTAAATCCTATACAATTGGTTCAAACACTTCTGATCATTTAGGTACTTATATGCTGATGGAAAATGCAACAAAGCCGTTTGTAATCCATATTCCATCTTTTAATGGATTTTTATCCCCAAGATATGGAGTTCAAGGGCAAAAAATAGATATTGTTAATTGGAGGTCAAATAAAATATTTTCTCTAAAATCAGAGGAAATTGAAAATATCAAATTTACTGACTTATCAAATATCAAAAACTCTTATCAACTTTCAACTAATCCGCTAATTTTAAGTGATTATACTTCTAATAAAGTTACTCTTAACAAAGAGGCTATTTTCAAACTACTTAATAGTTTTGAAAAACTTAACTGCGAAACATATAAAGTGAAATGGAAAATTGATTTTTCAACTCAATTACATGAATTAATTGTAAATTCTGACACACTAAGAACCTATCAATTAAGTGAAAGAAAAGAGAAGTCAAAAGAAGAGAATTTTACAGTTGACAGAATGTATGCTACGGTAAATCATGGAGATTTAATGCTGATACAAGATTATGTTTTTAACAAAGTGTTAATTACTCTCAATGAATTAAAAAAGTAAATACACATATAATATGAGTAGATAAATTATATTTGACACACGTTTTAACACAAATTAAAAAAGAAGATTTAATGAAATTTATAGTTAATAGTACCGCCTTTCTAAGAGAGTTGCAAAAGTTAAATGGAGTAATTAGCTCAAACAATACATTACCAATATTAGATAATTTTTTGTTTGATATTAACAGTAATAACATGACGATTATTGCTTCTGATTTAGAAACTACAATGATGTCAACTATCTCAGTTGAGGCTAATGTTGATGGTAAAAT
This sequence comes from uncultured Flavobacteriales bacterium, assembly GCA_905478765.1. Lineage (GTDB taxonomy): Bacteria > Bacteroidota > Bacteroidia > Flavobacteriales > BACL11 > UWMA-0277. Next base: position 73,779 of record CAJQJY010000002.1, on the reverse strand, counting down.
CACAATTCCAGCTCGTATTTTAATTGATACTTTAAAAACATTTTCTAATCAGCCACTTACATTTATTGTAAACACTGAAACTTTTGGAATTGAAATGAGTTCAGAAATGGGGAATTACAAATTAGCAGGACAAAATGCAAATGAATTTCCTAAAACTCCAAAATTAAATGGTTCGTCAACAACAACTTTTAAAGGTGATGTTTTAGCTAATGCAATTAATAAAACTTTATTTGCTAGTGGGAATGATGAATTAAGACCCGTGATGTCAGGTATGTTTTGTGAACTTTCTACTGAGCAAATTACTTTTGTTTCTACTGATGCTCATAAACTAGTAAAACATACTCGTACAGATATTTATTCTGATAAAACCGCTTCTTTTATTTTACCAAAGAAACCATTAACTATTCTTAAAAATAACATTAGTGAGAATGCGAATATTAAATTAGAATTCAATGACACTAATGCACTCTTTACTTTTAATAATATTACAATAATCTGCAGATTAATTGACGGGAAATATCCTAATTATGAAGCTGTAATTCCTAAAGAAAACCCTAATAAACTCACAATTGAAACGGCTTCACTTCTAAGTTCAATTAAAAGAGTCTCAATTTATGCAAATAAAACAACACATCAAATAAGACTCAAAATAGCAGGAAGTGAACTTCAAATTACATCAGAAGATTTAGATTTTGCAAATAAAGCAGAAGAGAGATTATCTTGTCAATATGAAGGTGCAGATATGGAAATAGGATTCAACTCTAAATTTGTAATTGATATGCTTAATAATATTGGTGCTGAACAAATTTCATTAGAAATGAGTGCACCAAATAGAGCTGGAATTATACTGCCTTTAGATGGACTAGAAGAAGGAGAAAACACTTTAATGCTGGTAATGCCAGTAATGTTAAATAACTAAAATTATGAAAAAAATAACACTATTAATAATTGTAGCTATATTAAGCTTTGGTGCTAATGCTCAAAGTTTACTTGCTACTAAATACGGAATTAAAGTAGGACTTAATATTGCAAATGTAACTTCAAATCCTAATGAGGGCGTGAAAAACATTGAAACTACTCCTTTACTAGGTGTTGCAGGAGGGTTTTATATGGAAATTGCTTTCAATGACAAATGGTATATTAAGCCTGAACTTCTTTACGTTCAAAAAGGCGCTTCTTTTAATTATGATTACAAGCATAAGTGGGATAGTATTTCTTTAAATAATGTAAATAATTTAGATGCATATGCCACAACTAACTCTTTAAAATTAGCTTATGTAGAATTAAACCCAACTATTAGCTATAAAGCTTCTGATAAACTAGCTTTAAACTTTGGTCCTTCTGTTTCTTTTCTAATTAATGAGGATTATAAATTTAATGAAAAAATTAGTAGTAATGACACACCTTTAAATGCAGTTGAACCAACACCTGGAACGTATGAGTCTGAAGATTTAGATGTCAGTTTAAACCTAGGATTGTCTTATTACATAACTGAAAATTTTTTAGTAGATGCCAGAGTAAATACAGGATTAATGAAGGTTGGTACAGTAAATAAAATCACATCAATTGAAGAACATGGGAACGAAAAGAAAGAATATAATTATGAACTAAATAATAAAGCAATTGTACTATCATTTGCTTATTTATTCTAATTTTACAAACAAAATACATAAATAACATGAAAAATATATTTGCACTAGCAATTGTAGCTCTACTGACATTAAACTTAAGTGCACAAAAAATAGAAAAAGGAATTTGGCAAATTGAAATTGGAACAGGATTAGATTTAGGATTTAATTGGGTAACTGGAGGTGAATTTGATGAAAAAATAACATCTAACGGAACTGTAATTTCCGAATCTGATGGAAATTGGAGTGATTTTTATAATTCGCAATCAAATTTTCAGTATGATTTGGATGCTACAAATTTTGATGATTGGGAAGATAGATTTTTAAAAAATGTAAGTATTGGTTATTTTGTTGCTGATGGCTTTTTAATTGGGCTGGGCTTAGACTTAGGAGGTTTCAATACAAATGATGATGATACTACTATGATTAACAAACTAAATAATCTTACATTAGGAGCAACACCCAAATTAAGATACTATATAGAAACAGGAAGAGGTAATGCAATGTTTTTTGAAACTTCATTTGGAATTGGGTTAACTAATGACAAAAACAATATCGATCTAGCAAATGGAGATTGGACAGAAGATTTGAGTAGTACTTTTGGCTCTAACATTGGAATCGCTGTTGGTTGGTCACTATTTAACTTTAATAGTAGAGAGATATTTTCAGTTGAGCCAATTATTGGATTTAACATTGGATCTGGAACAACAAATAGGACATTAACCTCTTACAATAAAGCAGCAGATATTAAAATTATTGATAATAGAGAAGATAAATTTACTTCCATGGGAGCCTATGCTAAACTAAAATTAGCATTTTACTTAGGTAGACATTTCTGGTCTCATTAATATAAATAAACCATGAAAAAAATACTCTTATTCTCAGCTCTAACTATATTTTTAAATTCGTGTACAGTAGAAGTAAGGATAGACGGCTGCACTGACCCCTGTGCAGCTAATTTTGACCCCCTTGCAGATGACAATGATGGAACCTGCCTATATTATGACGGATGTACTGATCCAACTGCTTTAAATTATGACCCATGTGCTTTTTACGAGCCTGTGAATGCTTGTGACTATACTTGTGATGTTGTCTATTACCTTGATTATAGTGCAGCACAATACATGTTAAATTGGGGAATATCATTTTATTCGTTTTATGATTATAATGGTAGTAATCTTGGATATATAACCAATGATTATTACTGGAACTCTCCACCCGATTGTACTCCGCAATTTGACGGATCAACACTTACAGCATCATTATTTTGGTCAGGAAATTATGTGGATAATACAGCTATATTTTCATGGTCAGCTTATGGAGATGATGGTCCAATTGAAGATTATGAAGGTACTTTTCTAGTGTATCCAAACGAATGTGCAAGAGTAGAGCTAAGCAAGAAGAAAATCCAGGAATACAAAGAAGCTACTAAATAGTTTTTGCTATAAACTGAGCAGCATTTTTTGAAGCTCCTTTTTTATCTAATAAATTAATGATTTTATCATAATCCTTTATAATAGACTCTTTTTCTTCTATGATATTATTTAATTCAAATATAAGATTCTCTTTATTTAACTCTGATTGTATCAATTCCTTTACTACTAATTTATCCATTAAGATATTTACAAGCGATAAATAGTCAATTTTAATTAGTGATTTAGCAATAGTATAAGTAAGCCAGTTTGTTTTATAGCAAACAATCTGAGGCACTTTAAAAAAAGCTGTTTCTAAGGTAGCTGTACCAGATGTCACTAAAGCATAATCAGCATTGGAAAGCAAACCATAAGTTTCTTCAAAAACCAAATCTACTTCGAAATTTTGAATAATGTGATTATAATATTCAATTGAAAATGTATTAGTTGCCGCAATTACAAATTGATAATTCGGAAAATTTTCAACTACTTCTAGCATTATTGGAAGAATTTTATCAATTTCTTGTTTTCTACTACCAGGCAGTAAAGCAATTATATTTTTATGAGATTTGTAAGAAAACTTAAAATCACCTTTACCTACCTCATCTAACAAAGGATTTCCTAAATAAGTAACTTCCATTCCATACTTTTTATAGAAATCAACTTCAAAAGGAAAGATAACAATTAAATGATCAACAAAATTTTTAATTTTAGAAACTCTCGTCTTATTCCAAGCCCAAACTTTAGGGGAAATATAATAGAAAACTTTTATTCCTTGCTTCTTAGCAAATTGTGCAATTTTTAAATTAAATCCTGGATAATCTACTAAAACCAGTGCATCAGGTTTAAAATTAGTAATATCCTTTTTACAATAATCTAAATTAGATTTTATGACTCTAAGATTTTTAAGCACATTCCAAAGTCCCATAAAAGCTGTATCCTTAATGTGTTTAACAATCTGAACACCCTCAGCAATTAATCGGTCACCTCCCCAAGCTCTTATCTCTGCATTTTTATCACATTTTTTTAACTCAAAAACTAAATTAGCTGCATGTAAATCTCCAGATGGTTCTCCTGTAATAAAATAATACTTCATTATAAGAACTTGATTATAACAATTAATAATGCATAAACAAGAGTCGCTCCAATAATTCCTTTTGCAACTTGTTCTTTATGAGTTTTTATATTCATAAAAAATAATATTATATTAGTTAGAAATACACTTAAACTAATATGATGCGTTAAAGTATTTAACCTTTTAAATTCAGTAAATGCAATTTCAAGTTCCACCTCCAAAATAAAAGCAATATAAATTACTAATGTAATAATTGGAGCAATCAATCCATGAGAAAAACCTTTAGCAACAGTTTTATTCATTAAATAAAAGTTTATTTACAGAAGCTAATGAAGAATGTGCAGTAACATCAAACTGGACAGGCACAACTGAAACATAATGATTTGCCAAAGCCCACTCATCTGTATCTGTACCTTTGTCATAATTAACAAATTTACCTGTAAGCCAATAATATTTTTTTCCTTTAGGATCTTTTCTTTCATCAAATTCCTCCTCCCAATTTGCGTCAGCTTGCCTACTTACTTTTAATCCTTTAATTTCTTTTCCCTCTATTCTTTTTGGAATATTCACATTTAAGCAAATACCATCATCTAATCCATTTTCTAAAACTTCTTTTGTAACTTTTCTAATGTATTGTTCTGCTTCAGTAAAATCAGCATTATGTGCATAATCTAAAAGAGAAAAACCAATTGATGGTATTCCCTTTAAAGCACCCTCAACAGCAGCAGACATGGTACCAGAATAAATAACATTTATTGATGAATTTGAACCATGATTTATACCTGAAACACATAAATCTGGTTTTATATCTAAAAGCTGATTAACAGCTAATTTAACACAATCAACAGGTGTTCCACTACAAGAATATTCAGTTTGAGGACCATCCTCTATAATAACTTTATCACATCTAATAGTTTCTTCAATCGTAATTGCATGTCCTTTTGCTGATTGTGGACTATCAGGAGCAACAACAAATACATCTCCAAAGTCATTCATAATTCTAATAAGATTTCTGATTCCAGGAGCAGAAATTCCATCATCATTAACTACTAATATAAGTGGTCTCTTCATTCTATAAATTTTTAACATTACAAAACTACTATAATATTGTTGTATACTGCAGAGGAATTTCCTAATTTTGCAAAAACTAAAAACAATAAAATATGATTTGGGTAATAATGATAGGATTTATGATTATAGGTGGGATTGTAAGTTCAAGATTAAAAAGTAAAGTTAAAAAATACAGTCAAGTACCAACTATATCAGGCATGAGTGGAAAAGAAATTGCTGAAAGAATGTTAAGTGATAATGGAATAAATGATGTAAAAGTAATTTCAGTTCCAGGAAAACTTACTGATCATTACAACCCTATGGATAGGACTGTAAATCTAAGTCCTGAAGTTTACCAAGGAAGGCATGTGACAGCTGCAGCAATAGCAGCTCATGAGTGCGGACATGCGGTACAACACGCTAATGCTTATCAATGGTTACAAATGAGATCGCAAATGGTGCCTATGGTAAATTATAGCAATAAAATGATGGGTACCGTTTTCATTATAGGATTAATAGGTGGAAGCTATATTGGGCTTGGATTTAATCAGCTAATAATGCTATTTATCATACTGCAAGCAATTATTACTGCATTTACATTAATTACGCTTCCAGTTGAATTTGATGCTAGCAGAAGGGCTTTAGTTTGGTTGCGATCATCAGGAATTACAAGTGATAAAGAATTAGAATATGCTGATGATGCTCTTAGATGGGCTGCTAGCACTTATTTAGTTGCTGCTTTAGCCGCCGTAACCTACTTACTCTATTATGTGTCAATGTTAAGGGATTAATCAGAAAAAAGCAAAGCACAAAAAAAGCCCTAACAAATGTTAGGGCTTTTATTTTAAGAAAACTTAAAATTATTTTTTCTTAGTTAAGAATGGTAATCCAGTTCTTGAATTTTCCTTAACAAAGTAACCATCTGGTTTGTCAGAAGCAGTGGATCTTGAATCTTTAGAAAAATAATAGATAGTCTGAACTCTACCAGTTGATTTTAATGTTACATCTTTTTTGTTTAAGTGGTATAAAGTACCTCTTTCGTTTGTGTGCGTAAAAGCCATGATTTATTTTTTTTGGTTAATATTATTTTACAGGCACTAATATAGAAAAAAAATCTTTACAAACTAAATTTTACTAGATAAGAATATTTTTTTATTGTTCATAAGTCTAAAATTAACTAAAATAAAATAAGTTTTTGCAATCTAAAAACTACAATATAGACATCAAAAATAGATTTTTTTGAACTGTCTTATTTTCAGATAGTTATGATAATACAGCTTAAATTATAACTATTACAACTTTACTAGATAAGGACAAAAAAATGCTAGATAAAGATTGGTTAATAACTTTGACTTCAAAAGCAACAAAAAAGAAGAAAATAAGGTCAAAATAGAGTTTAAATTTAATTATATCTTTTTATAAATGGTGATTTAAGAAAAAATCATCTGGGAAAATTTTAAAAATTCTTATTTAAACAACTACTTTTACAATCTTAAAAATTCACTATGAAAAATCTAAGTATACTTTTAATAGCTATATTTTCTTTTAATAATCTTTCAGCTCAAAAATATACTACAAAATATATAACCAATGCTAATAAAGTTGGTTTGAAATGGTGGAATGATGTAAACTCAGGACAATATACAACATCTTATCAATATCTTTCATCTGAATTAAAGAAAAGATTCTCGGAAGAAAGTTGGTTGAATCAAATCTCAATATTGATGAATGAGATTGGTCAACTAGAAGAAAGATCGGTTTCCGATACTTATTTTAATAGTGAAATTGAGGGCTATGAGTCGGGGTTTTATGTATTTGTTGAATATAATGTAAAATATTCAAAAACTAAAAATCATACTGAGTATCTTATATTAAAACAAAGTGATCAGTTAAAATGGGAAATCTTTGATTTTAATTATGAATTCCAAAGTTTAGATTTTGAAACTGATAAGCTATAAACTATTCTTAGTGACCCAATACCTATATCCTAAAATTACTTTCTCGTACTTTTTTAACTTACCAATTTCCTTCTTATATAACGACGGTATTATTATTTTATTAACCTTTGCTATTATTTTAAAAAATAACTTTCTATTTATCAAAATAGCTAATAATATAGATAAAAGCAGAATAATTAAAATAATATCTTCACTGTTACCTGTTGCTAGTAGAATCATATAAAAAATAATATTGTTAGCTACTTAATAATTAACTCCTAATTTATCAATACCTTAGTATTACTTAAATGAAGAATGTAAATATAACAAAATCAACTGTAAATACAACTTTCAAATTTTATTGATATAAATTCTTATCTTATAAATAAAATACTTCCATTATTCTCATTAGAAAATGAATATCCATTATTTTTAAATAATTTTAACTCCTCATAGTTTGTTATCTTATTTTTTATAATAAAATTAACCATTTCACCTCTTGCTCTTTTTGCATAAAATGAAACAACCTTTAATTTACCATTTTTGTAATCCTTAAAAACTGGAGTTATAACCTTAGATTTTATCATACTTAACTTTAAAACTTTAGAATACTCGTTTGAAGCTAAATTAATTAATACTTCATTATTTAACTCTTCTACTATATTTTTATGCAATTTATCTTGCCAGAATCTATATAAGTTATTTCCTTTTATTGTTTTTAACTTGGTACCCATTTCTAATCTGTAAGGTAAGATCAAATCATTTGGCTTAATTAAACCATATAAACCCGAAAGTATTCTTAAATTATTTTGAGCAAAATTATTATCCGACTTATTATAGTCTTTTGCATTTATCCCTTCATAAACAGCACCATTAAACAACTCAATTGCTATATATGTATTGGAATTTGAAATATCCCAATCCTGAAACCTATGCCAATTAAGTTGAGCCAAATTATCACTTAGACCCATTAAATCTCTTAATTCAGAAATACTCTTTCCTTTCAGAACCTGAATCAACTTAGTAGACTCATCTAAAAATGAAGTATTCATTTTACTATTCTGTACTATTATTGAAGTATCAAGTTTTTTAGCAGGAGAAATAATTATCTTCATTCTTATATTGTATTATTGCACAAATTTAAAATATTTATGTACAAACTGCTTGCAAAACACAAAAACTACTCTCTACATCTAATGGTAGTAATACTTGGTCTAACTGGTGTTTTTGGGAAACTGATAAGTTTAGATGCATTAAGTTTAGTATGGTACAGAATGGGTATCGCTTTTCTTAGTCTTGCCATTTTTTTAGCATTTAAGAAACAATTATTTATTGTTAATAAAAAAGATTTCTTAGGAATACTTGGTGTTGGCGCATTAGTAACCTTTCATTGGATATGTTTCTTTGAATCAATAAAAATATCAACAGTATCAGTAGCAGTTGTTTGTTTGGCAACATCCTCTCTATTTTCTGCAGTAATTGAACCATTATTCTTTAAGAGAAAATTATTGGGATATGAAGTGGTAATGGGAGTAATTGTATTTATTGCCTTAGGATTTGTAATGGGAACGGAAACTCAATATTTCTGGGGATATTTTTATGGGATAATGGCTGCACTTTTAGGAACTTTATTTACTTTATTTAATGCTAAGTATATCACGAAAGTAGGAGCAGCACAAATTACCATGATTGAAATGCTCTCGGGGTTAATTATCATAAGTGGGATTTTACTAATCCAAAAGGATTTTTCTGTTTTCATTTCAACAATATCAATAACTGACTTTAGTTATCTTTTCATACTAGGGACACTTTGTACAGCAATGGTTTTTGTTTGGATGACCGAAATAATGCGACACATCACCCCTTTTTCACTAATAATGGCTATAAATCTAGAGCCAATTTACAGTATAATTCTTGCATTACTTATATTTGGTGAATCTGAACTTATGAGCACAGCATTCTATATTGGGAGTACTATTATTATTGGAATAGTATTTTTAGACGGATATCTGAAAAACAAACAATAGAAATTAGTAGTTTACGTTAAGATTCTTAATTTTGCGAACCTAAATTTAAAAATAATGAAAAAAATATTCTTATTAATTGCAGTTGTCACATTCACTTTTACATCTAATTCTCAAAATTTAGTTGAACTTTTACAAAGTCAAAAATCAGGACATAAAATTACTGGTAGTATTACAGGCTTAAAAGATTCTACTGTAATACTAGCTTATTATTTTGGAGGAAAACAATACGCAACAGACACTGCAGTTGTAACAAATGGTGAATTTACCTTTGAAGGGGAAAAAGAATTAAAAGGAGGAATGTATTTAGTTGTACTTTCTGAAAGCAGGTATTTTGACATTATAGTATCTGAACAACATTTTTCATTCACCACAAAAACTGATGATTTAATTGGAGAAATGACATTTAGGAACTCTAAGGAAAATACACCTTTTTACGAATACCTAAATTTTATTACACAAATGCAAAAGGATGTAACTCCAATCAGAAAAGCTCTAGAAACTGCTACGGGAGATACCAAAAATAAATTACAAGAAAAAGCAAAAGAAATTGATTCAAAAGTAAAAAACTATCGCTCTAACTTTACTAAAAATAACTCAGATAAATTCTTTACAAAAATTGTAAATGCAACTACTGATCCTGTTATACCAGAATCACCTCTAGATTCCTTAGGAAATCCTGATAAAACTTTCCCATACCTTTTTTACAAAAAACATTTTTGGGATAATATTGACTTCTCTGATGAGAGAATGCTGAGAACTCCTATTTTCTACAGCAAAATGGATCAATATTTAGATAAACTAACCGTTAAACATCCTGACTCTATTAATGTATCTGCTGATGTTTTAGTTGAACATTCAAGAGCTAATAGTGAGATTTTCCAATATGTAGTTTCTTATATCACCTCAACTTATGAAAGATCAAAAATTATGGGTATGGATGCAGTTTTCGTACACATGGTCGAAAATTATTACATTACAAATCAATGTGATTGGGTAGACTCTACTCAACTAGTTAAAATAGCAGATAGAGCACAAAAAATAGCCCCAAACTTAATAGGAAGAAAAGCCTCAGAGTTTCTTGACTTTTACGGGAGACCATTTATGAAAGACACTTTGGAAAAACTACACACATTACAAGAAATAAATGCTGATTATACTGTACTTATTTTTTACGGGCCAACTTGTGGGCATTGTAAAAAAGAAATTCCAAAAGTAAAAAATGATGTTGATTCACTAATTGATGCAGGCTATAACATCAAAACATTTGCAGTAGCTACAGAGTTTGATAAAACAGAATGGAAAAAGTTTATTAATAAACAAAAGATTGGAGATTGGACTAATGTTGCTGATATTAATCATGATGAAGAAGGGAATCCTGTAGCTAGTAGCGACTGGAGAGATAAATATGACATCTATTCTACTCCAGTTATTTACTTACTTGACAAAGAAAAAAAGATTATTGCAAAGAGGATTACTCACACTCAAATAGTTGAGATAATTAGCCGATTAGATGTAAATTAAATCATTACTTCAGTTGCACCTGCATCTTTTGACAAATAGAATCTAAGCTTATAATCTCTGAGTAATTTATGCACTTCTGATTTCAGAACACCAGCACCTATTCCATGAACTATAATAAGCTTTGTAATATTGGAATTTATCGCTTGTTGAATCTTCTTATGACATTCGTTTAGCTGCATTTGTACAATTTCAAAATTATCCAAATAATAAAAGTTGGAAGTAAGCAATTCTATATGTAAATCAACTTTTAATACTGTTTGACTTTTTTGTCTTTTTTGTGATTTAGAAGTTCTTCTATCAACATCCTTAGTGTAAGTGTATTCACCATAAGAAGCCGCTTTATCAGTCCCTTGCTCAATTTTAACTAAATCTTTAAAATCTACTTTAAGTTCAAAACCATCAGATGAAAGCACAGTAAGTTTATAACTAGAGTTAATTTTTACAACTTCACCTTTAAGGTTTTCTTTCTTAAAAAGCACTCTATCTCCAATATTAAAATCCATTAGTAATAAATTGAGTGGAAAAAAATATTTCCATTTGTATATAGGATTGCTGGTGCAGGAAATTTTAAAAACCCGAAAGTATGCAACACAGAATTTAGTGTTTTGTTTTTTGTTTTAATCTTATTCAAATCAACATCAAATGACATTAAAAATTGTCTACTTCTTTGCGCATCACCATCATTCTGATATGGATTTACCATTTCAACAGCACCATAGCCTAAAGATAAACTAAGCCAACTCGGAAATTCTGGATTTACTATATGAAATAAAGACTTGAGATTTAAGGAAAACCAATATGTTTGTCCGTTATAATCTTTCAATGCTCTTTCTAAATGATTTGACCCAAGTTGTTCTGGATTCTTGGCTGCTATATTAGAAGGACTGTAACTATACTTTAATTGTATTCTTTGCTCGTTCCATTTAAGTGCTTGCCCTATTGCTAATAGCGAACCTGTAGTATTTGCAATTAAGTCTCCAGGTGATGCTCCCCATTCTTCTGACATTCCATCTAGAATTTCAATAACAGTTAGAAATATTGAACCCGTCATACCTCCATACCAAATAGCATTTCTACGACTAAAACCTGCCCATTCATAAGCTTTAATTCCAGCAACGCCTGAATAATAAGATGTTGACATATGCCCCATTTTATCCATTTGCAACCATTCTTCATTATCATTTATAAAATGAAAACTACTCTTAGGATAATCAGCATACCAAAGTTGATTTAAACTAACCAAGGCAACTGTATAAGCACTTGCTTCTGAAATTAAAAGAGTGTTTCTTCTTTTTTTATTTAAAGTAAATTCTTGCTCTACTAACGATCCATCATCACCAAATTTAGAAATGTTCAAATCCTGAGCATTTGTAGTAAATAAAATACATGAAAACAATATCAGAAACAGCTGTTTCATTTATAAGATTGTAGCTTTACAATCAGCTAAAATATCAAATACTTTCTCTTGATCTGAAGCCTCTGCATAAGTTCTTAATACAGGCTCAGTTCCAGAAGGACGAATCATTAACCAAGTGTCAGCATCAAAGAAGAATTTGAAGCCATCAGTTGTTTCAATTCTTTCAACTTCATACTTAACAAACTTAGTAAACTTACCTTTTTTACAATCTTCAATAATTTTTAATTTAGTTTCATTATCAATATGTAGATCGATACGCTCAAAAGAGAAAGGACCAACAATTTCATATACTTCTTCAATTAAATCTTCCAATGATTTACCTGATGAAGCCATAAACTCGAACAATATTAATCCCATCCAAATACCATCTCTCTCAGGAATATGGCCAGCAGTAGCAATTCCACCAGATTCTTCACCACCTAACAATACATCTTCTGTTATCATTTTACCTGCAATATGCTTAAAGCCAATCTGAACAGTTTCATGTTCCAGTCCATAATGCTCACACATTTGTTCAACTTTTACAGAACAAGAAAATGCTGTAACTACTTTTCCTTTCATTCCTTTATATTTTACCATGTAGTGAATCAATAAAAGGATAATATGATGAGAATCAACAAAGTTACCTTTACTATCATAAAGTCCAATTCTATCAGCATCACCATCAGTGGCAAGTCCACAGTCTAAGTTACTGTTTTTCATCAAATCAGAAAACTCTTGTAAATTTCTATGAATTGGCTCAGGAGCAATACCTAAAAACCCAGGATTATCATCACAATGCAATAAAGTAGCTTTTGGCAAAAGGCGTTTTACTACATTCATTCCAGAACCAAACATTGCATCATAAGCAAAATTCAGACCAGAATTATTAATAGCTTCAAAATCAAAATTTTCCTCAGCATGTTTGCAATACATTTCTTCCAAATCAACATAAATAATTTTTCCTTCAGTAACTAAAATTTCTATGGAAATTGCATCTAAATCAACAGAATTACTTTCAGGAATTCTATTTTCTACATCAGTAATATCAGCAGGTAATAATGGGCCTCCAAAATCACCTTTAAGTTTAAAGCCATTATATGCAGGTGGATTATGAGAAGCTGTAATTACAACACCCAAAGAAGCTTTTTCCTTTACCACACCCAAGGAAACCATAGGAGTAGAAACAAAGTCTTTTGCAATTTTAACCAACACACCTTTTGATGCTAAAACCTTTGCAGCAGTTTCTGCAAACATCTCACCAGAAAAACGACAATCATGTCCAATAACTACTGAAGGGTTATCATTATTTTTATTTAACCAATCAGCTACAGCAATACTTACTCTTGCTACATTATCAGTAGTATACTCTTTTGCAATGATTGCTCTCCAACCGTCTGTTCCAAACTTTATTTTTGTCATTATATTGGTTTTATAGGATGCAAAATTAAAAAATTAACGCATTATTTTCCTCTTATTTAGTGCATTTTGATATTTACGCGCATTTATGAGGTGCTTAGCATAGGTTTTTGCAAAATTATGATAGCCGGAAAAGTCCTCTTTTGCACACATAAAAATATATTTATGATTACTTGCATTCAATACTGCATCAATTGAGTTGATAGAGGGAATACAAATAGGTCCAGGTGGCAAACCTTTATGTTTATAGGTGTTAAAGGGGGAATCAACTTTTTTATCTTTATTCAGAACTCTTTTGATAGTAAAATCGCCCAATGCAAAAATTAAAGTAGGGTCAGATTCCAACTTCATTTTCTTTTTAATTCTGTTCAAATATAAACCAGCAATTTCTGGTCGTTCATCTCTTTTGATGTTTTGCTCTTTTTCGACTATTGATGCCAAAGTAGCCACTTCATAATAATTTAATTTAATTTTATCAGCCTTTTTTTTTCTATCATTATTCCAGAATTTTTGATATTCTTTTAGCATTCTTTTTACAAATTGATCTGCTGAAGTATTCCAATAAAACTCATATGTATTAGGTATAAATATACAAGTCACATTATCATCCGATAAACCAAGTTTCTGATGAAACAAAGTGTCAGAAATATAATTTAATAATGGTAAAGAATCTGCTTCTATTTGATTAGCAATTCTACCTGCTAATTGTTCTTTTGTTCTTAAATTATTAAAAGTAACTTTTATAGGGGTTTGTCTACCAGAACGCAATAAATTAATCAATTCATTATTATTTAACGCTCTGTCAATTTTATACCTACCAGGCTTAATGTTGTTAGTGTATTTCTTTTGTTTTGCTAACCACTCAAAAGAATTGGAATTAATCAACAATCCATTTTCTGACAACACCTCAACTACCTTAGTAAAATCAGAAAAAGTTGGAATATAAATATACTTTTCTTTAGTATCTTCAGCAAAAATAATATTAGGATTATATACTCTAGAATACAATTCATATACCATTCCTATACCTCCCAAAAGAACTAATACTAAAAATGAAATCAGAAATTTTCCAAAACCTGATTTTTTCTTAAATTTTCTTCTTTTCATCAATTATAAATTCTTTAAAATTTGATTGGCTTTATGACCTGGAGCAATTTCCAAAATTTTCTTTAAATAAAACTTCATCTGTATATTTTTATTTTGCATCTGGGCAGAAAGCACCAAATTCTCATAAGCTAAAATATAATCAGGGTCTAATATAATAGCTTGTTTTAACCTCCTATCAGCCATTTCATACTTTCCATTTAAAATATCAATATATCCTAAATTTGAATGAACTTCTTTTATTGTTGGGTTTAACTTTAATGCTTCATGAAAAACTGTGGAAGCAATAGTTTTCTTATTAATTTTTAATAAGAAACTGCCGTATTTTATTTTATAATTAATTACAAAAGGCATTAAATCTACTGAAATTTTAAAATACAATTCAGCTTGAGTATACATATTTTGAGATGCAAATACCTCTCCCATTCTGCTGTAAGCCATTGCTAAATCTGACTGAGAATATTTGCTACTATCTACATCATTAGACATTACAAAATTAACAAGTTCTTTTGTGTCATTTTTAAGATAGTAATACTGAATATAGGAAGTAAAATTATTTTCTGAAATTTGTAAATATTTAAAAGCAGAATCCAAGTAGAATTGCCTAGATTCAAAACTTTCATAGCGTTTTAAATATGCATTGGCTTTAGAAAGATGAGTTGGATTAGAATTATTAATTGCAAACAAACCTAAAAATGTACCTTTTTGATTTTTTTCATCAGAAGGAATAGCAATTTTATGATCCGTGATGGCGACATGCATAATATCAGTTGAAGCTGATTTTGGCATATGACAATCAGTGCAATTTTGTGTTTTCTCATCTTTACAAAAATCATGGCATTGCATACATTTTGCATCAAAATAATTTGCTTTTAAAGTAGTAACACTTTTATGCGGATTATGACAACTAACGCAAGTCATTTCAGCATTTTGAAAACAAGCACTTTGCTTTAACCTATCCACATGAGAAGCCATAATAAATGAATTATCTTCCTCATATTTTGGAAGATAAGTATCCATTACATCACTGAGTTTCATGCCAGGTTTAAAAGATGTAAAAGTTTTTCCTTCAGCTAAAATTGAAGTCCCCTGCAAATGACATCTTTGACAAACATCAAATTGCAAATCAATTGGCAATTTTTTAGGATTAACAATGGAATAATCAATGTATTTTGAAGTGTCAATAAGATGCCCAGCCAACTTTTGTTTTATATGAACTTCTCCAGGCCCATGACAACTCTCACAATCAATGCCTTGTGGAATAATATTGTATTTGTTTAAAGAACCTCTTTCATGATTAGGGTGTGCATTATGACAGCTCATACATTCCAAGCCAATCTCTCGAGAAAATCGAGTGTTCTGACCATCTTCAAATCCTGGTGGTAAATCAGACAATTTATCTTGAGTATAATAAGTATATGGCATTTGATGAACATATCCATTTACCTCAAATAAATGAGAATTTGTATGCTGCCCACTGCCAATTTTATAATTAACTTTTCTAATAAGTTGGTGTGTAGTGTCTTTATCTTTTAAGCGGAATTCTTTTATAAACAGACTGTCATTTTTCCAAAATGGTTGGTAAGAAAGGTTTTTAATAGTATCATAAATGATATGCATTTGACTATTTGCTAATGCACTGTTCTCTTTTACTGCAAAATTAAAGGACTGCCCCATTCCAGTTTGCATATAAGAATCATAAATCTCAGAATGACACATTCTACATTCTTCCTTTCCTACATATTTTACTGTATCATTATGATTTAAGTAAGTATTGTAATCGCTTACTTGTCCTCTTTGGCAGGAGAATAGAATCAATATTATTCCAAAAAGAAAAACTTTATGCATTTTGCAAGACATAATAATTATATTCCTCCTTATTTTCATCAAGTTCAAACCCACAAGAAGTAAAAAGGTTAATACTTACAAAGTTATCTTCTTGAATACTACAATGTAATTTTTCTATTTTAAAAGTTTTTGTAGCATAATCAATCAAAAGTTTCAATACCTCTTTTGCAAAACCTCTTCTTCTGTATTTTTTTTCAATTATTACACCAACACCTGCACTGTTAGCTGTATAGTCAAAAAGATCAATAAAACCTATTGGAGTATTTTCCAGATCAATAACAAAACGAAACTGCCCAGCTTTAGTAATATCTTGTTTAGCATTAGTAATATAATTTGTAAGTTCCTCTTTAGTATACTGTTTATTTTCAGTTCCGTACCTCCAATTCTCTTTGTTATTTTCAATTTCAAACAAAAAATCTAAATCAGATAATTGCAAAGTTCGTAACAATATTTTATCGCTTTTTAACATTCAAAATCGCCAGCAAATACCATACTAGCCTCACCACTTAACCAAATATTTTTGTACCCACCATTAAACTCTTCAAAACTAACGGTTAACTCGCCACCCTTAGTTTTTACATTTACCAAATTTTCACCTATGCAATTCGCATAATGCATTGCTAAAGCTGTAGCCACAACACCAGTGCCACAACTTAAAGTTTCCTCCTCCACTCCTCTCTCATAAGTCCTTACCTCAATCTCTGAACTATCTTGTACAAAATTTACATTTATCCCTTCCTTTTTAAAAGGTGCTGAATTTCTTATTCTCCTTCCCTCTTTATTAACATCTATATATTGCAAATCATCAACCATCTCAATATAATGTGGAGAACCAGTATCTAAAACCAAACCATCACCCTCTCCAACAATCTCAGCAACATCTTGCATTTGCAATGCAATTGTATCTCCTAAAAACTGACCTTTATGCTCGCCATCAATAGCCATAAATGTAGTTTCAGTTTTGATGACTTCTAACATTGCTGCAAAATCAATAATGCATCTACCTCCATTACCACACATACTAGATAGATTTCCATCAGAATTGAAATAAATCATCTCAAAATCCAAAGATCTGTGGTTTCTTAATAATATCAAACCATCAGCACCTATGCCCATTCTTCTTTCACAAAGTGCTGATATTAACTTATTATCGTTAATATCAAAATTGCATTGCCTATCATCAATCATGATGAAATCATTACCAGTTCCCTGGTATTTGTAAAATTCTATAATCATGAGTTAAAAGTAGGAAAAATTGTTATTTTTATTTTTATCAAAAATACAAAAAAAAATTTCTAGTTAAATATAGAACTTATTCAACTCCATTATTTTTATCATTAAGCATAGGAACAAATGAAAACTCTCCATGAGTTGTAACTCTAGTTTCAGTTTCTGATAATTTTTCTATCAAATGCATAACTTGAATATCTCCTTCTCCAATTGGAGCTACCATTCTACCTCCAACTTTTAATTGGGCAACTAAATCTACTGGTATACAAGGAGCGCCACAAGTAATAATTATCTTATCGAAAGGTGCGAATTTAGGTAAACCCTTATAACCATCACCATAAACAAATCGACAATTGTAGCCTAAATTTGGTAAAAATATTTTTGT
The DNA here is from genome assembly GCA_905478765.1 of uncultured Flavobacteriales bacterium. Classification (GTDB taxonomy): domain Bacteria; phylum Bacteroidota; class Bacteroidia; order Flavobacteriales; family BACL11; genus UWMA-0277. Next base: position 55,747 of record CAJQJY010000002.1, on the reverse strand, counting down.
TTTATTAAATAAATCTCTTTGTCTTTCTATTGTATAAACATCAGCATCCAATAAAGTCAATACTGCAGCCTGATATCCTGAACCTGTACCAACTTCAAGCACTTTATCATAAGGGTTCAAATCTAGTAATTGCGACTGAAAAGCTACAGTATAAGGTTGAGAAATAGTTTGACCAGAACCTATAGGAAATGCTTTATCTTGATATGCAAAATTAACAAATGCAGTATCCAAAAACTGATGCCTAGGAATGATATTTATAGCACTCAGAACATCAATATTCTTAATGCCTTTTGATGCTAAATGTTGTACTAATTGCTTACGCAAACCCTGATGTCTAAAACTATCTTTCATTCTTATTTCTCAATCAATCTTTTAAACTATTTTTGAGGAAAATTATTAATCACAAATTAAAACAATAAATAAGTATTTTTAACATTAGATGTTTCAAGAAAATACACAGTAAATTGTTAATACTAAAGATATGAAAAAGACCCTCTATTTCCTTATTGCTATCTCACTTTTCTCTTGTAATAAAGATGATACAACTACTAATGGAGTACCATCATACATTCAAATAGATGAAATTACACTTGATGAAGATTATACTACAAATATTACAGATGCCTGGGTATATGTAGATGGAGTTAACAAAGGTGTTTACGAGCTACCTGCTCATTTTCCAGTTTTAAATGATGGAGCTGTTGAAGTCCGTATTTATGCAGGAATTAAGGATAATGGTATTGCATCACAAAGAGTTACGTATCCATTCTATCACTCTGACGCATCTACAATTAAACTAACAATTGATTCCACAACAATTATAAACCCTATTATTGCATTAAAAGAAAATATTGAAGGAATAATTGATGATTTTGATCCATCATATACTTTTAATTATGATACTTGTTTTCAAAAAACTTCAGGAGGACCTTATGGAAATTATGGCTCTTTATCATTCGTAGATTCTTTTTTTGTTACAGAAATAAATTACAAAGATCACCCACTTAGTTTTGATAATGTACCCCAACAAGGATCAGCAACTTATCTTGAATTAGATTATAAAAGTGATAGTGAATTTTTAGTGGGAATGTATATTAATTTTCCTAATACACCAACTTTACAAAAAGATCTTCTATGGATAAATCCTAAAGATGATTGGAATAAGATATATGTAAATTTAACCCAAACGGCTAGTGAGGCAATTGGTGCTGAAAGTTTCTCTGTTTTTATAAGAATGCAGAGAGATAACTTCTCAGAAGTAAAAACACTAGATTTTGATAATATTAGAATTATTCATTACAAAAAATAATTTCTACAGCTATAATCTTATCTTATAAGTCTCATTATATTTGCCAAAAATTAAAAAAACAAAAAATGAAAAATATTACAGTAATTGGTGCAGGAACTATGGGTAATGGAATTGCTCATACTTTTGCTCAAAAAGATTTTAATGTAAATTTAGTAGATATATCTGCTGATGCTTTAGAAAGAGCTATTGCTACTATTAGTAATAACTTGGAACGTATGGTTAAGAAAGAAAAAATTACTGAAGATGATAAAAACAATACTTTATCAAACATTACAACCTACACAGACATAAAAGAAGGTGTAAAAGGTGTAGATTTAGTTGTTGAGGCTGCAACTGAAAATATTGACCTCAAACTTAAAATATTTAAACAATTAGATGAAGTTTGTGATATTAGTACTTTATTAGCAACCAATACTTCATCTATCTCAATAACAAAAATTGCAGCTGTAACAAATCGACCTACCCAAGTTATTGGAATGCATTTTATGAATCCTGTCCCTGTCATGAAGTTAGTAGAGGTAATTAGAGGATATGCTACTTCTGATAAAGTTACTGATAGAATTATGGAAATGAGTAAAACATTAGGAAAATCACCAGTTGAAGTTAACGACTACCCTGGTTTTGTTGCTAATAGAATTTTAATGCCAATGATAAATGAATCAATTGAAACATTATTTCAAGGAATTGCGGGTGTTGAAGAAATCGACACTGTAATGATGCTAGGAATGGCTCATCCAATGGGTCCACTACATTTAGCTGATTTTATCGGACTTGATGTGTGTTTATCAATTTTAGAGGTAATGCATGAAGGATTTGGAAATCCTAAATATGCTCCTAACCCACTTTTAGTAAATATGGTTACTGCAGGTAAATTAGGAGTTAAATCAGGGGAAGGTTTTTATAATTATTCAGAAGGGCATAGAAACAAAAAAGTATCTGCACAGTTTGTAATGTAATAAGAAACCAAATCAATATCTGATAAGAAAACAGGCTTATGCCTGTTTTTTTGTGCCCAGAGCGGGAGTTGAACCCGCACGTCCTTAGGACACATGACCCTCAATCATGCCTGTCTACCAATTTCAGCACCTGGGCTTAGGCTTACAAAAGTAAAAAAATCCCACAAATGCGGGATTTATTTCAATTTGTGACCTGGCTGGGGCTCGAACCCAGGACCCCCTCATTAAAAGTGAGGTGCTCTACCAACTGAGCTACCAGGTCATTCAAAATCGGCTGCAAATATATTACTTTTAATTAATCAGAAATTGTTTTGACAAAAAAAGATTAACAAATAATTATTTACTTAAAACAGTCTGTTTTTGTTCTGAAAAATTCAGTTAATTTGCGTCAATAAATAATACTTAAATATGCTGTATCTTATTGGTTTTATGGGAGTGGGAAAAACAACTATAGGAAAGCAAATTGCTGTTCTTAATAAAGTTGTTTTTATTGATACAGACAGTCAAATTGAAAAAAAAACAGCTAAAAGTATTAATGAAATATTTGAAACTGATGGTGAATTTGCTTTTAGAAAATTAGAAACTGATACAATTCGTTCAATTGATAGAAAGGCTATTATTGCCTGTGGTGGCGGACTACCTGTTCATAATAACAATATAGAATACCTTAAATATAATGGGACAGTTATCTACTTAAAGGCATCAGCAAAGACATTAATCAAAAGATTAGAGAAAAATAAAAATAAGAGGCCAATAATAAATAAATTAAGAAATGATAAGCTGTTAGAATTTATACACAGGATTCTTAAAGAAAGGGAGCGAACCTATAAACAAGCAGATTACACAATTGAAACTGATAATAAAACAGTAAATGAAGTTTTAAGAGAGATAAATTCCCTTCTCCTCACCATCTAATTTTACATTTACATATTCTTTTAAAGTAGTCGCTATAGACTGACCGACATAGTCAGCCTTTATTGGAAAACGATTATGTGTTCTATCAACCAATACAACCGTAGATAATTTTAACAACGGAGTCGTTAAAAAATGCTTAGCAGCATACATTAAAGTTTTTCCTGAATTTAGTACATCATCAATCAAAACAACAACCTTATTAGAGTATTCTAATTCATCTAAAGTTGTAACAATTTCTTTTTGATAAGGATTATCTTTATCTAAACTAATAGTACCTATTTTTGTTCTGATTGAAGATATCTCATTAAACTCCTCAGACAAATGTTTTGCTAATACTTCTCCTCTACCTGAAACGCCAACAAAAATAATTTCTTTTTCTTGCAAATTATTCTCGTAAATCTCCCATGCCAATCTTTTTATTTTTTGACTTATGCCTATTGAATCTAGGATTTTAGTTTTAGTACTCATACTTGCAAATGTATTTATTTTCTCTATAATATCTTATATTTGCCCAAATTAAAACTTTATATGATGAAAAAATATTTACTTTTTATTCCTTTTAGTATTGTTATAGTAATATTCTTTTACCCAACAACTTCTAACTCCAATTCTATAGGTTCAGTAGGAGGAAAAACAGGATCTCCAACGGATGGAGTAAATTGTACGCAGTGCCACGGAGCACAACAAGGACAAGGCGCGACAATTACAACAGATATTCCTTCAACTGGATATGTACCTGGGAATATATACAATATAACAGCAACCATAAATAGTGGATTAGGCTTTGGATATGCTAGTGGTTTTGAAGTGACATGTGAAGAAAATTCCAATGATACAAAGGCTGGGTCATTTGGAATATCTGACCCAATAAACACACAGTTAACTAATAATAGTAATGCGGTAACACATACTGCAGCAGGAAATAGTCTAAATACTTGGGATCTTTTCTGGGAAGCACCGTTAGCAGGAACAGGTGATGTTACTTTTTATGGTGCTTTTATTGAAGCAGGTTACCCTATAGGCAACAACCAAGGTGATTTTTTAAATTCTACTACAGTAAGTTTTAATGAGGAAATAGTTAATTCTACAATAAATTTATCTGAAGAAAGTAATTTTACATTTAATTCAGCCGACAAAATAATTGAAGCAGTGAAAAATGTTTCGATTTATGATATAAATGGAAAGTTAATACTTTTTACTAATAAAAAATTAACAAATATTTCTAATTTAAGTAACGGAATTTACATTCTTAAATCAGAAAATAAAACACAAAAAATTATTATCAAATAAACTTTTCCTTAGCAAAACCTTAAAGTAAAGCCTGCAATTAATTTTCAATAATCTCAAATTCAGTTCTTCTGTTTGAAGCTCTTTCTTCAGCAGTATTATTAGAATCCACTGGTCTAGATTGTCCGTAACCTTTTGCAGTCAATCTTTTTTTATCTACTCCTTTACCTACTAGATAATTTACCACAGCATCCGCCCTCCTTTGAGAGAGTAATTCATTAAAGGATACTGAACCAACATTATCCGTATGACCAGATATTTCTATTTTTAAATCTGGAATATCAGAAAGTAATGCAACTAGTCTATCAAGCTCTGCGTATGAATCAGATTTTATATCCCATTTTGAAGAATTAAAAAAAACATTTCGAAGTGCAATGTTACTTCCAATTTTAATATTCTTTAACTCAATATCTTTATTTACTAAGTTAAAACCATCTCCTTTAGGCAAATCAAAATTTTCAGAATGAAATAAATACCCATCAGCAGCAACAGAAATTCCATAATTTTTTCCTGCAGGAAGTGATAATAAAAATTTACCTGTGGAACTATTTGATTTTAGTGTAGTGTAAACTTCTCCAGTGGAATTGATTGTAATCTCAATATCAGCTGCAATAGAATTTTTAGTAATTGCATCTAATATTTTCCCTTTAAATACAGTTAAAGATTTCTCTTCAACGGTAATTGGTTCAGCAACTGAATTATCAGAAATAGGGCTTGCAATACTAGCCATTAACTGATCTTCAAAATCAGCAGTCATTGGCTTATCTGCACCCCAATAAGTTACCTTATAAATATCTAAACCACCTTTTCCTCCAGCTCTATTTGAAGCAATAAAAGCATATCTCCCACTAGCAGTAGCACTATAAAATAAATCATCATAAGGAGTATTAATAGGATAACCCAAATTAATTGGCTTTCCCCAATGCCCCAAATCATCAACATAAGAAACAAAAATATCGTAGCCACCTAAAGTATTATGCCCTTTAGATGAAAAATACATTGTCTTGCCATCGGGGTGAATATAAACTGAACCCTCCTGAAATTTTGTATTCACAACACCAGCACTTTGTCCTTTTCCCCAAATATTTCTCTCTCGATTCATTACACCAGAAAAATAGATATTTTTATTTCCGCTATGTCCTCCATCTGTAATGTAATAAACTTTTATATCTGGAGGATCATAAGATGCAAAAGTTTCATTTTTATCAGTATTTCCTCCCCTAGATTTCATACCCATTTTTCTATTTACTTCACCCCAATATTTTCCGTTTAATTCTGATTCATAAACATCAGTATTTCCATCTTCTTTTTTAAAAATAAGTAGTCTTTGCCCATCATAAGAAAGACCACCAGAAACATCATCAGAACTAGAATTTAACTCAGCTAAAGGATAAACCGATTTAAATTTCCTGCTTTTTTTATTTGAATAATAAATATTCTGATCATAACTTCCAATATCATTTGCTAAGTTTTCATTAGGTCTGTTTGAGGTAAATAGTAATAAGTCACCATCAGCACTTAAACACGGGCTCCAATCATCATACTCAGTATTCAATGATAAATTATCAACCCAGATTCTATGAGTTTGTGATAAAACATCAACAGAAGAATTACATTCTTTAATATATTTTTTTACTAGCATCTCAAAAAGCTCCAATTCTTTCTTTTTTGCTGAATTTCTAAAAAGTTGAAACTGCTTAATAGCTTTACCGAATTCACCATCTAGCTGCAAACACATACCTTTATAAAACAAAAAATCATTTGGAAGATCATTTGAAAGGCTAGATGCTTTTTTCAGATAATTAAACGCTTTCTCCTTATTATGCGTAAACAATATAGAGCTTCCTATTTTATAATTTAACTCAGCATTGTTAGAGTTAAAATCTTGTGCCTTTTGATAATAAAAAACAGCTTGACTGTAGAGTAGCTCAGCATCATGCATTGCCAACATTTCAATTATTGCATTATCACGTAAATTATCAGCGAATTTAATATTCTCTTTTGCAAGTTTTAAACCCTCTTTATCTGATTTAAAATTAGAATTTTTAAATTCAATATTTTGTGCAAAAATTGATTGATAAAAAAAAATACCAACTACTAATAGTGCAATGTTCTTCATCTTATTCACAATCATTCCCTAAATATTTATTAGCCATCTTGATTCCTAACTTTTTTGCCTTAATCCAATCGTTACAAGCTCCATCTTCATTTCTAGTCATTTGTCTAGTAATTCCTCTATTAAAATATGCTTTCGCATAATTACTATTCAGTTTTATAGCTATATCAAAATCTGCAAGAGCTTTAGTATATTTTTTATTTTGATGATGTAAAACCCCTCTATTATTATAAGCGGGAGCGTATCCATCATCAAGTGAAATTGCTTTTTCAATATCAGATAAAGCCTCTATTGAATTACCTAAATCAATTTGCAAACTTCCTCTGTTATTATAAGCTAAAGCATAATTGATATCTTTAGAAATTGCTAAAGTATAATAGCTCAACGCTTTTTCGTTATTTCCACTCTTTCTATAAGTGCTAGCAAGATTATTATAAACAAAAGCCAAGTCAGGATTAAGAGTTATTGCTAAAAAGTAATCATTAATCGCATCATCATATTTCTCTTGCTTCCTATAACAGGATGCTCTATCATTAAAAGTTCTTGCATCTTTTTTGATCTCAATTGAAGTTGAAAAAGAAACAATAGCTTTATCTATATTGTGCTCTAGGTAATTTAAAACACCAATCTCATAATAGGCTTTATATTGTTGACTATCTAATTTAATGATAGAATTATAACTATTTAATGCTAATTTCCTATCAGATACAGATTGAATTTTAGCAATCTTATATAATGGTTCGTAATTTAAAGTATCTAAAGCAAATGCAGAATTATAATCATTTATCGCCAACTCACTACTTAGAGCTGAATAACACTTAGCCCTCTCAAAATATGCAGAAGAAAAAGTAGAATCAATATTTATAGCATCAGTAAAACTTATAATTGCCTGCTCAAACTCTTCATTTTTCACAAATTCAATTCCTTGATTATATGCGTTTCTTGAGCTGGTGAGCTGTTGATTTTGGTTATTTAAAGTATTAATTGAATCAGTAAAAAGTTGTTCTGAATTAGTTAAAGTAGAGTCAATAAAAATACTATCTGAAGCTTGACAATAAGAAAAATCATAAGTAAAAACTGCAAATAAGAAAATGATAAGGTTATATTTCATATTAATAATTTAAAAGTGAAAACTACAAATTATACATCCTAATATTAGAGCTGAATGCAAGATTGTTCACTATAATTATCAACATTATATTAACCATTTTAAAAAAATTTTATAGATGCAATTTTTATATTAATAAATTATATGTATATGAACTATTACTTTATAAAAATTTTATAAAATACTGATTTTGTAATATTTATGATAATTTAATGACAGTATGTCATGTGTTATTTTGACGTGTTTTTACAATTATAATTGCAATTTTGATTTTGTATTTTTGCAAAATGATAATTGACATAATAACAATATTTCCAGATTTTTTTAATCATTTTTTTGAGTACTCAATTTTAAAAAAGGCACAAGAAAAAGGTAAGGCTGAAATCAAAATACACAACCTTAGAGAATACTCTACTAACAAACAAAAAAGTGTTGATGACTATCAATTTGGGGGAGGAGCTGGAATGGTGATGAACATACAGCCTATTGACAATTTAATTACTAAACTAAAATCAGAACGAAAGTATGATGCTGTAATTTACATGACCCCTGATGGTAAAAAACTCAATCAGCAAATGTGCAATACACTTTCTTTGTATAAAAACATCATCATATTATGCGGACATTACAAAGGCATTGATGAACGAGTTAGAGAATTACACATTACAGAAGAGATAAGCATAGGTGACTTTGTACTTACTGGAGGAGAGGCTGCTGCTGCAATTTTATCTGATGCAATAATCCGACTAATTCCAGGAGTAATCAATGACGAAACATCAGCATTAAGCGATTCTTTTCAAGACAATCTTCTTGCACCACCAATCTACACGCGCCCATTCAACTACAATGGAATGAAAGTTCCAGAAGTATTACTTTCTGGAAATGAGAAGCTTATAACAGAATGGAGAGAGAATGAGGCGCTAAAAAGAACCACTAAAAGAAGGCCTGATTTATTAGAATAATATTTTGTTTTAATTATTTCTAATAAAAAAATATCCTTAATATTGCAAATCAATTTTCAAAACTAATAACAAGAAAAATGAACATTACTGAAACTATCGCTAAAGAGCTTAATTCAATAAAAGAAATACCTTCTTTCAAAGCTGGAGACACTATAACAGTGTATTACACAATTAAAGAGGGAGATAAGCAAAGGACTCAGCTTTTTAAAGGAGATGTAATCCAAAGAAAAGGAACTGGAGGTACAGAAACTTTTACATTAAGAAAAATTTCTCACTCAGTTGGTGTTGAAAGAATTTTCCCTATAAACTCTCCTTTAATTGAAAAGATTGAAGTAAACAAGAAGGGTAGAGTAAGAAGAGCAAGAATTTACTACCTAAGAGAGTTAACTGGTAAAAAAGCTAGAATTAAAGAGGTAAGATAATCTCTTAATAAATACATTAAAAAGTCCTGCTAAATGCAGGATTTTTTATTTACTTATAATTTTGAATTCGGTTCTTCTATTAGCTCCCCTACTCTTTTCATCTTTGTTAGACTCTAACGGATGTAACTCACCAAATCCGTTAAACGTTATCCTATCTGCTGAAATTCCATTTGTAAGAATTAAATCCCTAACAGCTCTTGCTCTACTCTCTGACAACATCTGATTATCATTAAAATTACCAATATCATCAGTAAATCCGTTAACTTCAATAACTAAACTATTATTCAACTTAAGATAGGAAGAAAACTCAATTAATACTTCCTGAGCCAAATCATTTATTTCATAAGAATTAGTAGGGAAAAATATATTTGAAATATTAAATGACTTTCCTTTTTCAAGTGATTGCAATTCAATATTAAACTCAGTTGGGGTGACAAAAGAAGTATCATCATAAGCAATAAAAGTTGAATTAAAAGCAAATCCCGCTTTTTTAACAGTAATCAAAACATCAGCATCACCCTCTAATGCTAAAGCAGAAACATAAGTTCCAGCATCAACTTTTACAGTTGTAACTTTATTTGTTTTAAGGTTCTTAATTTCTAACTCAACATCCTCCAAAACCTGCCCATTTTCATCCATCAATTCTCCTTTTAAAAACAGCACACGTTCAGGTTTTGCTTCGTAATGTAAAGGAAAAGAATAAATATCCCAACCTCCTACTCCATCCAAGTGATTTGAAGCAAAATAAGCTGTATTTCCATCCGTACTCACAAACAGGGAAATCTCATCAGCCACTGAATTAATAGGATAACCAATATTCTTAGGTTCCCCCCAATTACCTAAAGAATCCTTTCTGCTATAAAAAATATCAAAACCTCCTAAAGTTGGAAAATTTTGAGAAGCAAAATACAATGTCTTTCCATCAGTATGTAAATAAGGAGATTTTTCATTCTCACTACTATTGATATTGCTTCCCAAATTTTTGGGAGCAGTCCATACGCCTTTTACAAGTTGAATTTCATACAAATCAATTTTACCATAACCACCTTTTCTATCACTAGCAAAAATAATTTTTTTACCATCTGATGAAACTGTGGGTTGAGACTCCCAACTATCGATTTTAGAAATATATTTAGAGAAAGTTTGTACTTCTGACCAAGAACTATCTTTATTAAAAACATAATAGATATCACAATTTTTATAACCTCCTGGAGTTAAAGAACATTTTGTATAATACAATGTCTTATTATCAATAGTAATTGATGCAGCACCCTCATTAGATTCCATATTAAACGGATAATCTAAGGCACTTCCAACTTCAAATGTTTTATTGTCTTTTTTACTGCAAGTAAACTCTTCTACTATTATTGAAGTTATAGATTGTTTACTCTTTTTTTCTAACCTTCTTGTAAAAAAAGAAAGCTCTTGATCAGGAGAAATAATCGGTAAATATTCATCAAAATTAGTAGAAATACCCTTAACAATATTTGGATTAAATTTTACTGGATTATTTATAATTTCAGCAAGAACTGTTGCTTTAGAGTATAGCAAAATAGCATCAGAATAATAAGGATCACCAATTTTTAATTCTATACACTTTTTAAGATAAAAGTCTGCTTTTACATAATTCTTACGATTATAAGCAATCTCTCCTAAAAAATAGTACGCTTTAGGAAAGTTATTAGGACATATATCAATAGCCTTTAAAGCTTCAGTCTCTGACTCAAAATATGCTTCTTTAACCCAAAGTATTTCTGCTTTTAACGCATAAAAAACTGCATACTCATTTTTCCCTCTTAACTCATCAAAAGCATCATAAAAAGCTCTCTTTTCAATTAATCTCTCAATCTTCTGCACTAACTTCTTATCCTTTCTCCTTTCAGGAAAACATTCTTGAGCCATTAGCAAATGACTCATAAACAAAAGGTAAATTAGAATATATCTTTGCAAAGTTTAACTTATTAATTAGTCTTCAGCTACTTGGCGTAACTTACCCTCAGAAGAAGCTACAACAGTTGCCACAGTAGCATCACCCGTAACATTCACGACTGTACGCATCATATCAAGTATTCTATCCACACCAAAGATAAGTGCAAGCCCCTCAACAGGAACATTTATTGCGCCCAAAACGATCACTAGCATAACCATACCAGCACCAGGAACAGCAGCTGCACCAATAGACGCTAAAGTAGCGGTAAGAACAATTGTTAATTGTTGTCCTAAACTCAATTCAATACCAAAGGCTTGTGCAATAAATACTGCTGCAACAGCCTGATACAAAGAAGTTCCGTCCATATTGATAGTTGCTCCCAAAGGTAATACAAAAGAAGAAACCTCTTCAGAAACCCCTAAATGATCCTCACACCTTTCCATAGTAACAGGTAAAGTTGCTGCACTTGAGCTTGTAGAAAATGCTAACATCTGAGCTGGAGAAATTGCCTTAAAGAAATTAATATACTTCACTCTTGTAAATGTTGTTAAAATTAAAGGATATATCACAATTACCATCAGAAGTAAACCTGCAATAACGGTTAGCGAATATTTCCCTAAGGCAATAAATAAAGTAGAACTTGCTCCAAAATCAACTACTAAACCTCCTAAAAGTGCAAACACGCCATAAGGTGCTGCCAACATAATTAAATCCACAATTAATAAAATAATATTGTTTACGCCATCAAAAAAACCTTTTACATATACTGTTTTTTCACTCGGCAACATAACCATGGCAATACCAAACAGAATAGCAAAAAATATAACCTGTAACATATTAGAATTATCACTAGAAGCTGAAAAGATATTTGTTGGCACTATATCCACCACAAACTGCAAAGGACCAGCCTCTTTTACATTTCCTGCTGCTGCAATTTTTTTATCTGCTCCTGATTGAGAATTTTCAGATAACTGTATAGATTCTCTATCAAAATCAGCACCTGGCTCTATCATATTTACCAAGAATAAACCAATGGTTACTGCTATAATGGTTGACATCAAATAAATAGCAATTGTTTTACCTCCAATCCTACTTAGTTTTGAAATATCTGATAAAGATGCCACCCCTTTAACAAGTGATGCAAAAACCAAAGGCACAGCAATTAGCTTTAAGAGATTTACAAAGATAACACCCCAAGGTTTTATCCATGAATTGGTAAAGTCCACCCAGCCTACTTTGTTAGCGATAAGGCCGTAAACCACACCCAATACCATTCCGATTATAATTTTCCAGTGTAGTGCTATTTTTTTCATTGTGAATCTATTGCTATTCTTTTATCTACTGTACCATCATCATAGATGTAATAGAGTAGTTGGTTTTTATTAATTTTAGTTTTTCTACCTAACACATCTCTAACTTCAACAATCTCTCTTTTAAGAGGCTCTAATACCTCAACTGCAGTTGCATTTATACAATTAGAAGTATGAGTGTTAAGGTCGCTAAAATCATCTATAACACCTACAATCCATTGTGAAGAACCATTAGAACCATCTGATAAAGACCAATCTCCAATATTCCCCACACAAACATCAGGTTTTCTTATCATTGTATGGTCTTTTGTAGCATCAATAATACCATCTACTTCCCAAGCAGATATATTATCTTCACTATCCAAAAAACCTATAATATCAATTATTGTATTAGATGAAGTATTTAGTAAGCCTACAACATCATCACCATTGCTTAAAATATTAGTAGTTTGATTTGCAGCACTTAAAAGAATACTATCTGCATTATAATGCACCAATAAATAGGTCTCGTTAGGATATAATACAACTCCACTATCAAATGGAATTGAAAACTCCCAATCCAAACTATCACACCCATTCCAACAGAAATTATATCTATATTCATCTAACAGAACATCCATAAATGTAGGATTATAGATTTCAATCCACTTATTATATGAACTACCTTCTCCATACTCAGAAAATATAAGTGTACTCTGAGAAAATAATGTATATGGTATAAGTAATATAAGTAGTAGTTTTTTCATAATCTTAAAGTTTATTAATTTTACTTCTTAAATAATGGTCGATTAAAGTAAGTGCCATCATACTTTCTACAATAGGTACTGCCCTTGGCACCACACAAGCATCATGCCTCCCTTTTCCCATAATTACAACTTTATTTCCTGCTTCATCAATTGTATTTTGGTTTTGCATAATAGTAGCCACTGGCTTAAAGGCTACTTCACAATAAATATCATTTCCATTGCTAATACCTCCTTGTATTCCGCCAGAAAAGTTGGTTTTGGTTTTACCACTTTCATCAATAATATTATCATTCACTTCACTACCATAACTAGAAGAAATATCTACTCTACCAAAACCATATTTAAAACCATGTACCGCATTAATACTTAGCATTCCTTTTCCTATATCAGAATGGAGTTTATCAAAAACGGGTTCTCCCCAACCTACAGGAACACCACACGCAACAACTGTAATCTCTCCTCCGATTGTATCACCCTCTTTTTTTGTTTTTTCAATTGCTAAAATCATTTGCTCAGCTATAGCAATATCAGGACACCTGACCAAATTAGTATCCGTTAGGCTTAAATCCAAACTTGTATAACATTGATTTAGTTTTATATTCCCCACTGCACTTACATAAGTAGAAATAGTCACTCCTATTTTATTTAATATTTGCTGAGCAATAGCACCTGCAACAACTCTACATACTGTTTCGCGAGCAGATGATCTTCCACCTCCCCTGTAATCTCTAATGCCATATTTTTGCTGATAAGTAAAATCCGCATGAGATGGGCGAAAAGTATCTTTTACATAAAAGTAATCGTTGCTTTTAGCATCTTTATTCTTTATTATAAAGCCTATAGGAGTCCCAGTAGTTTTTCCTTCAAAAATTCCAGACAAAAATTCTACCGTATCGCTTTCTTTTCTTTGAGTAGTAATCTTAGATTGCCCTGGCTTTCTTCTATCCAACTGTTTTTGAATAACATCAAAATCCAACTCCAATTTTGCAGGACAACCATCTATAATACCACCAATAGAAGCACCATGCGATTCACCAAAAGTAGTTAGTTTAAAAATTGTACCAATAGAATTTCCCATTCCGCAAATATAACATAATTGATTAGAGTGAATTTTGTATTTTAGCACAATCAAAAAACAAATTATGAAAACAGTAATCAAGAATATTTCAGAACTCATCCAAACAGAAACAATTGCTAGGAAATGGGTGGCAGGTAAAGATATGTCACATATCAGCACTATAAAGGATGCATTTATTGAGTTTGAAGAAGGAGTCATTACATCATTTGGAAGTATGGAGAACTGGGATGGAATTGAAGACTGGAATAATACTGATATAATTGATGCTGGAGGAGGAATGGTTTTTCCAACTTATTGCGACAGCCATACACATCTAGTTTTTGCAGCAAGCCGTGAAGGAGAATTTGTCGATAGAATAAATGGATTGAGTTATGCTGCAATAGCAGAAAGAGGAGGTGGAATTCTAAACTCTGCTGATAAATTACAAAATGTATCAGAAGATGAACTTTTTGAAGATGCATTTGCTCGATTAAACGAATTAGTACAAATGGGAACTGGAGCAATTGAGATAAAAAGTGGTTACGGACTAAATTTAGATGCTGAAATTAAAATGCTAAGAGTAATTAAAAGATTAAAAGCAGCATCTGATGTTACTATAAAATCAACTTTCTTAGGAGCACATGCTCTACCAAAAAAATACAAAGACAATAAAGAAGGCTACATGGATTTGGTAATCAATGAGATGTTACCAATTGTAGCAAAAGAAGGATTAGTCGACTATGTAGATATCTTCTGTGAGGATGGATACTTTTCTGTTGAAGATACAAAAAACCTATTAATAGCAGCCAATAAATTAGGATTAAAAGCCAAAACACATGTCAATCAGTTTAATGCAATTGGTGGTGTGAAAGCCTCAGTTGATTTAGGTGCTTTATCAGTGGATCATTTAGAAGAAATGACTGAAGAAGATTATGAAGCTTTGAAAGGAAGTAATTGTATGCCAACAATTTTACCTTCTTGTTCTTTCTTTTTAAGGATACCTTACGGACCAGCAAAAAGAATGATAGATGAAGGATTACCAGTAGCTTTAGCAACAGATTACAATCCAGGATCAACACCTAGCGGAAATATGAATTTTGTAGCATCCCTAGGATGTATACAAATGAATATGACACCTGAAGAAGTAATAAATGCGACAACTATCAACACTGCTTATGCAATGGGGATTGAGAAAGATTTAGGAAGTATTTGTATTGGGAAAAAAGCGAATTTATTTATCACAAAACCAATTCCAAGTTATGCTTTCCTACAATATAGTTTTGGACATAATGTTATTGAAAAAGTGATGATTGCTGGAAAGTTGCAATAAAAAAAGCCCTACTTTTCAGTAGAACTTTTTTATAAAACTTTAAAGAAAATTATTTACTTCTTTTCATGTAATAATAATGAGCTTTTGTTGTTCCTAAATTTACTACATTGGCATTTACAAACTCCCATCCGTTATTAGCTAAAGCATTAACAGCTGATGCCATTGTCTTATAAGATCTTGCATTTTTCATTAATTCACTATTCTCTTGACTTCTTGTCCCAAAATCAAAATTAATCATTACTTGAGATCCTGCCTTCATTAACTTTTTAATTTGCATCTCAGCAGGAATTTCAGCATTCCCCCTACTAGAAGCACTTCTATCAATTTCCCTTTCAAAACCTGATAAAACCATAAATTCATAAGTAGCATTAGCATTATCAACTTTTTCAATTTTAGTTTTATTTCCTTTTTTACTTTTCTTCTGAGCCATAGTCATAAATGGAACCATTGCTATTAACGTAATTAGTGTAAACTTCTTCATACTTTCATATTTATTTTTAATTAATTGAGTTTTATAACGAAATAATACAAAATATTATTGTCCGCCTAAAATAATTGGCAAGTCACCATCTCCATTTCCAATTACAATAACTTTAGCATTACTAGACTTAGAGATCTCTTGAGTAGCCTCTACACCTTTCCATTTTAATAATTGTGGAGTAATAGTCTTATTAACAATCCTCTGAAATTTGGCAATTCCATTAGCTTCAATCTCCTTTCTTTCTGCTTCTTTTCTTGCTTTATCAATCTTAAACTCATACTCTAAGGACTCTTGCTCTTGTTTTAATTTTTGCTCAATTGCAGTTTTTAAAGTTTGTGGTAAGGTTACATCTCTAATATAAATTGCAGGTAAATCTATATTTTTATCAGCAACAATATCATTTGTCTGATCATAAATTTCCTGTTCAATCTCAGTTCTTTTAGTAGAATACAGTTCTTCTGGCAAATAATTACCAATCACCTCTCTGGTTACCGATCTTACGGCTGGCTTGATAATTTTTTCCAAGTAATTTTTTCCAATATTATCGTGCAAATAACCAATTTTATCCTGAACAGGCTTGTGTAAAATAGATAAATCAATTTTAATTGAAAGCCCATTTTTCGATAGTACTTCCATCTTTTCAAAAGTCTCTGTTTCTTTCACATCATAAACAATCATATCGTTCCATGGCGCTATAATATGTAATCCTTGTCCGTAAACGTAATCTTTATCTAATCCATCACCAAGTGTTTTAAATAAAACTCCTTTTTGTCCTGGGTTAATTGTCACAAACATACTTGAGCCAAACATCACTACAAATATTAATCCTACTATTCCCATTACCATTGCCTTTGGCAATCCTTGATTTTCCATAATTTATTATTTTTAGTTAATTTATATTAATCCGCTATATTTCCTTACAAACCATTCAATTGAAATAAGAAGTAGCAAACTTAATAAAATCAAAGGAATGTTTATCAAACTTGTAAGCTTTTCTTGAGTATGTATTAATTTTTGATTTTTGGAACTTTTGTTAAGTTCTTCTGACAGCAAATCAATTTCATTTATATAAAATAAATTACCATTACTTAACTCTGAAATTTTAAACAAAAGTCCATGATTTGCAACTAAGTTCATTTCTTCTAATTGAAGTTTTTTGACTTCAAACACACCAGACTTAACAAAAGAGGAACCTAAAACTTTAGCAACAAAACTATAATATCCATTTTCCAAAATTCCAATATCTAAAAAATAACCCTGGCTTACTTTAGAAAATTGAAAATCAAACTCTACACCGGACTCATTCTTGATTTCCATAGCAATTTCTTGATTATTTATTAACTCATAACTCTCATTATATAAGCTAGCATCAAACAAAATATTAGTGTGTTCGGCAATTTGTTTTTCATAATAAATCCTGAACTTACTTTTATCTTCTTGCAATAATAAATATTGTGTTAGCTTTAAAAAGAGCTCATTAAAAGTATCATTATTTTCATTTATTGAATAATCATACAACTTCCACTTCCACCAACCCTCAGCAGTAAAGAAGGCCACTTTTCTATATTCAATTTCTTCAATAAAAAGCAAAGGGCTTTCTGTAATGACAGATCCAATTTTCTTTTTAAGAACAACATCAATATTTATATTCAGTTCATCTTTACCAGAAAAACCATATAATGGAGGAGCATCTTTAATTAGATTTAACAACTCAGGTGAAAATGTAAACTTAGAGAATAGATCATTTTGAACAGCTCTTATTTCTTCATTACTACTATTTTGCACAAATTTTACTGATGATAAATTGGAATTAAAATTGTGGCTTCCAAATAAAATTAAAGGGATGTTATTATCAATTAGAATATTAGGTATTTGGGGAAATCCAGATAATACAACTAATTGATATTTACTAAAATCATTTACTTCATCAATATTCTTTATTTCAATTTTATAGTTTTTATTCCTTTCAATCGCACTAATATATGAAGCTAAATCAGGGTGTGATTTATCTTTTAAAATGAGTACATTATAACGAGAATCAATCACATCAATATAAGTGGTGAAAATATTATTTTCAATATTTTTTTCACCTTCTACATCTGATAATACAATTTTATAAGCTTGCAAACCGATATCCTTTGCTTCTAATTTCATATTGATAATTCTATAATCATCATTTGAATCAAATAAAATTTGTTCAGCGTAAATTTCAATTCCATTATTCCAAACAGATAAAGTAGATTTTTTTCCTTTCAACTTAACTGCAGCAACTGCAACTTCCAAAGGAAAAACATTACCTAAAAATGCAATATCATTATTTGTGACTTTTCTAACTAAAACATCTTGTTTTACTGATGTATCTCCTAAAGCAATATTATAGACTGGGAAATGAAATTTACGAAAAATTGGATTATTTCCTGAATTATAACAACCATCAGTAGCTAAAATAATTCCTGCAACATTTCTATTTGAAAATCGATTTTCTATATCAGAAAAAAGAGATGAATAGTCTGTTTTAACGCCTATATTAGAAGTCTGAAAACCAGTTTCAACATCCTCAGAAAAAGAAAATTTATGAACATCAAAGTCATTTAACTTACCAGAAAGACTTGAAAGTATTTCAAAAGTAGATTCTGTAATAGATTCCGACACATCCTGTGCTATAATAACAATAGGTTTTTCTGTAGTATTACTAAAAGACTTAACTAATGGATTCAAAAATAAAAAAGCAAGTGTACCTACAAAAATTGTACGGATAGCAAACAATAAAACATGTATTTTTTTTGATTGCAATAAGTGCTCATTGATATATAAAAAATAAGCATAAAATACACCTAAAAAAATGCAGATAATGCTATAATAAAAAGGGAAATCTATAGTTAAGCCAAACATCAATTTATGTTAGCATACCTCCACAAACATTTATAACTTGACCTGTTACATATGACGACATATCAGAAGCTAAAAATAAAGTTGTATTTGCAATATCAACTGTAGAACCTCCCCTTTTTAATGGAATTTGCTCCCTCCATTCTTTTACAGTTTCTTCACTTAAATTTCCGGTCATTTCAGTTTCAATAAATCCAGGTGCAATTGAATTGCATCTAATATTTCTTGAGCCTAATTCTAATGCAGTAGATTTTGTAAATCCGTTAATTGCGGCTTTTGAAGCAGAATAATTTGCTTGCCCTATATTTCCTTTTACTCCAACAACTGAACTCATGTTAATAATTGATCCAGCTCTTGCCTTTAACATTGGTCGCAAAACTGCTTTTGTCATGTTAAAAACTGACTTCATATTGATGCTCATTACAATATCAAAATCTTTCTCAGACATACGCATTAAAAGTCCATCTTTAGTAATACCCGCATTATTAACGAGTACATCAATACTACCAAAATCATTCATTACATCATTAGATAATTGCTGAGCAGCATCAAAATCAGATGCATCTGATTTATATCCTTTAGCCTTACATCCATTTGCCGAAAGCTCATCTTCTAATGCTTTTGCTTTTTCATCTGATGACCTGTATGTAAAAGCAATATTTGCTCCATGCTTTGCAAAAACCTCAGCAATTCCTTTACCTATTCCTCTACTTGCTCCTGTAATAATTACATTTTTTCCTTCTAATAATTTCATCTTTATTTTTTTAATTATCTAACTAAAAGAATTTTTCCAAATTCTTGATGCTTCCAGCCATCAAAATCCTGAAAATATAACTCAAACACATAAGTATCTGCAGGTAATTCTTTTAGTGTTTTATAATGCTTTCCAGCCCAACCAGCTTTATTACTACACTTCATTTCTAAAGGATTAGCTGACTGAAACATTAAATCACCTTGTGTATTAAAAACTTTAAACAAAAAAGTATTTTCTCTAATTGCATGGTATTCTAAACAAAATTTTTCATTTCTGTGTTTATCATCAAAATTAGGGGTAAATGAATTTGGAATATATATCCAGTATTCATCTCTTATCCAAATAGGTTTAACAGCTGTATCAGAACAACCATTGACATCAGTAACAATTAGAGATACTTCATAAATACCTAAAACTCCTAAACCATCTTCATCTACTGGAAAGGAATGTACAACTGATGAGGATGTGTTTAAAGTATTATCTCCAAAATTCCAATCATAATTAAAAGTATTGTTTTCCGGTTGACCTTTAAAAAATGCGGTAGAGTTAATAATGGAAAGTGTATCTGAATCAGCATGAATAATTGCTGCTGGGCTCTCTAAGACAGTAACTAATGCGCTACCATCAATAGCTCCAATATTTAAAGCATCATTAAACTGACTAAGTGTATAAACTCCCGCTATTTTTGTAGATAGAATAAATAAATCATCTTCTGAAGGAAGTAATTCAGGCTGCACTACGCCATCTATAGCATAAGAAAAAGTAAAAGGAGCTGTTCCAGTAAAACTTACTACTAATTCAGCTGAATTTCCATTATCACAAATAGTAGCATCACCACTAATAAAAGCTGACTGACCATTTACTAAAAATGGAAATAATGAAACAACTAAAAATTTCTTTAACATTTTGCAAATATAAAAAAAGCCCCACAAATAAGAAGGGCTCTTTTAAGTATTATGAAATTTGACTTTATTTTGCTTCTTTTACCTCTTCATCTTTTACTTCTTCAAACTCAACATCAGTTACATCATCAGTAGCAGCTTGTTCTGCACCAGCATCTGCAGAGGCTCCTTCCTGAGTATCTTTGTACATTTCCTCAGATGCAGCAGTCCATACAGTATTGATTTTTTCCATTGCAACATCAATAGCTTCTAAATCTTTACTTTCGTGAGCAGCCTTCAATTCTGTTAAAGCTTCTTCAATAGGTACTTTTTTATCATCTGATAATTTTTCACCAAATTCTTTAAGTTGCTTTTCAGTTTGGAAAATCATTCCATCAGCCCCATTAATTTTATCAGCAGTTTCTTTCGCTTTATTATCGGCATCAGCATTTGCTTCTGCTTCACTTTTCATTTTTGCAATTTCTTCTTCAGAAAGTCCGGAAGAAGCCTCAATTTTAATATTTTGCTCTTTGCCTGTAGCCTTATCTTTTGCTGAAACATTTAAGATTCCATTTGCATCTATATCAAAAGTTACTTCAATTTGAGGAACTCCTCTTTGTGCTGGTGGAATATCTGCTAATTGAAATCTACCGATTGATTTATTATCAGTAGCCATTGGTCTCTCCCCTTGTAAAACATGAATATCTACAGCCGGCTGATTATCAGCAGCAGTTGAAAATACTTCAGATTTTTTTGTTGGTATAGTTGTATTAGCTTCAATCAATTTTGTTAAAACACCTCCCATAGTTTCAATCCCTAAAGAAAGAGGAGTTACATCTAAAAGTAATACATCAGTAACATCACCTGTTAAAACTCCCCCTTGAATAGCTGCTCCAATTGCAACAACCTCATCAGGGTTAACTCCTTTTGAAGGAGATTTTCCGAAATATTTTTCAACAACTTCTTGTATTGCAGGAATTCTTGTTGATCCTCCTACTAATATAACCTCATCAATATCAGAATTACTCATTCCAGCATCATTCATTGCTTTTTTACATGGAGTAATTGTTGCTTGAATTAATTTATCAGCTAATTGCTCAAATTGTGCTCTAGTAAAAGTTCTAACTAAATGCTTTGGTCCTGATGCAGTAGCAGTTACATATGGTAAGTTAATTTCAGTTTGTGTAGATGAAGAAAGCTCAACTTTTGCTTTTTCTGCAGCTTCTTTTAATCTTTGTAAAGCCATAGGGTCTTCTCTTAAATCCATGTTTTCATCCTTACTAAACTCTTCAGCTAACCAATCAATAATAACTTGATCAAAATCATCACCACCTAAGTGTGTATCACCATTTGTAGATTTCACTTCAAATACACCATCCCCTAAATCAAGAATAGAAATATCAAAGGTACCACCACCTAAATCAAAAACAGCAATTGTTCTATCTTTATCAGCTTTATCCAAACCATAAGCAAGTGCAGCAGCTGTTGGCTCATTTATAATTCTTTCAACTTTGAGTCCTGCAATTTCACCTGCTTCTTTTGTTGCTTGTCTTTGCGCATCATTAAAGTAAGCTGGAACAGTAACTACAGCTTGATTAACTGTAGTTCCTAGATAATCCTCAGCAGTCTTTTTCATTTTTTGCAATACCATTGCTGATATTTCCTGTGGTGTATATAATCTACCATCAATATCAACCCTTGGTGTATTATTATCACCTTTTACTACTTTATAAGAAACATTTTTAATTTCCTTAGCCATTGCAGTAAAGCTTTCACCCATAAATCTTTTTATAGAAGCAATGGTTTTGGTAGGATTAGTAATTGCTTGACGCTTTGCACTATCTCCAACTTTTCTTTCGCCACCTTCTATAAAAGCAACAATAGAGGGAGTCGTTCTTGCTCCTTCAGCATTTGGGATGACAACAGGCTCATTACCTTCCATTACAGAAACACATGAATTTGTTGTTCCTAAATCGATTCCAATAATTTTACTCATTTTATTATGTTTTAAATTTAATAATTTGTTTTCTAATGAGTAAGTATTGCAATTATAATGCCATAACTAATTGTACGTCAAAACTGTCATAAAAAAGAGTTTTGAGGAGAAAAAAAAAAATTATTACTGACAGTGCGTCAGATTATTGAAAGTTTCTATCTAAACCATCAACTGATTTTAAATAATCTAAAGTTGATGAAGTTAAATCATAAGCAAACCTATTTTTTTTAAATCGAGAAGAAAACAATCCAATTCCATTATTGATATTTGTAAACTGTGGGCGTTCTTGAACAATTCCAGTGATTGGTTTATTTACATTAATATACGTTTCTAAATCTTCAGAACCTACTGTCATTATCATATCTATATCATTAAAATATCTAATAATAGATTGGTTTTTATCAAGGTTTAAAGCTAAGAAATTGAAGAAACTATTGCCTTCAATTTTCATTTTTGACTCAGTATCATCAATCAATGGCAAGCTATATATTAGGCTGTCTTCTGTGTAAACCCCATCCATAATCTCTGTATAATGAAAAATTAAATCTAACTGATAAATTGTACCGTTATCATTAGAATCATCCCAAGTAATTGTTGAAGAACTAAAATCATTATTAGTATACAATCCAAATTGAAAAGATTTGCTTTTTGTTATAAAAATATTATCAAAATCAAAGCCTGCCACTATCTCGGTTCTTGACGAAACCAAATTGCCTGTCATATTATTTTTAACAACCAACTCATATTCATAACCTTTCTGCAAAAATGAGTTTAAATTATAAAACTGATATACAATTATACTATCATAAAAAATCTCACCATCTCTGTAAGTTGGCATAGGAATTAACTCTACAGAATCTTCAATCTGATTATAGTTCCACTTATATATCTTTACATCTAATTCATCAACACCATAATTGATAGAATCAGAATATTGTGCCATTTGATAAGCATCCATATTTCCTAAAAAGGCTTTACTAATTTTAATCTTTTGTAGTTGATTTTGATCACTAGCATCCAAAAGCCCAAAAATAACTGTAGTTTCTTCCCATTCTGCATTTACATCAAAGTCAGTTTCACAAGCAGAAAATAGCATTATAAAAATTCCAAGTATTAGATATATATTTTTCATGTTTGCAAACTTATCACTTTATATGAAAAGATAAAGGCATATTTTGTAAATTTGCCACAAATTAGAAAAAATAACTATGAATCAACTTATTTTAACCACACTATTTTTACTGGCTTTTTTGAGCACAACACTTAATGCTCAACAAATTTCTTCAGACGCTTACAATACAGATATAATACATGAAGATTTTGATACAGAAGGAAAATATTTTAAAATTGTTACTAATATTGATAATTACTTTGTTTTAGATAATGGAGATTACCTATTAAGCAGAAATAATAAAGACAGTGAATATGCAATTATTGCAAACAACTCATCTGTAACTGATTTTGTAATTAAAACAGAGGTAAGAATTGGTCCTTCTAATAATAAAAAGGCAAGTGTCGGAATTATCCTTAAGGCACAACAAGATATAAAAGGAGCCATTATTTTTGAGATAAATAAAAAGAAGGAGTACCGAATTAAACAGTTAATAGGAAGTAATTACCAAATTTTAAGTGGTAATGAGAAACAAGATGGCTGGTTAAAAAACAAATTAATTAATGGTGTTGATGAACATAATTTTATCGAGATTAGATCAGAAAAGAACATTTACGACATTTATATTAATAGCGAATATCTTACTACCATCTTTATCCCTAATTTTAACAGTGGCTCATGTGGCTTGATTATTAGCCCAGCAACTAAAGCAAGAATTTCTTACTTCTACATAAACACTAAAGGAGAAAGTAATGTAGTTGCAAATCACACAATCAAAAACACTGCAAGTGTAAATGATTCTATTGAAGAATTAAATAAAAGAATTGTTATTCTTGAAGAAAATAAAGCAAAACTTAATGAATTAAATTCTAATAATAAAGCTCTACAATCAACTGAAGTAGAAGTATTAACAGCAAAAAACACTTCCTTAGCTAACATCACAATTGAACAAGAAAAAGAAATTAAAGAATTAAATTATCTTCTTACAAGTCTGAAGGAAAAAGTAAATAAAGCTGAGGGTTTAGAAACTTCAAATATTTCTATACAAATGACTGTTAATAGTTTAACTTCTGAAAAAAATTCTCTTTCATCTGAAGTTAAAATTTTAACAACAAGGAATTCTGATTTAGCTTCACTCTCTTCTTTACAAGAAAAAGAAATAATTGCTTTAAATACAGCTATTGAGAATTTTAGAAATAGTTCAAGTCAATCTAGAGCAGCCAATAAAAAATTAAACGAAAAGATTTCTGGATTAAAGCAAAAAATCTCTTTGGAAAAAGCTGCAAATACTGATTTGACAAATGATTTAAAAAAGATAAGTAAATCAACAACCGCTCAAATAAAACAATTAACAACTGAAATTAATATACTTAAAAATAAAGTCGCTAAACTTCAAACTTCTAATTCAACTTTGACTGCAGATTTATCAACTGAAAAAAGTGCGCAATCTGAAATTAAAAATGGATTTTCTAATTCATTGAAAAACAAAACAACAGAAATAAGCACTTTAACTACTGAGTTGAACAATGCTAAAGAAAAATTAAAATCAGCTGAGAAAACATCTAAAGACCTAAAAGAATGCACAACTAATGCCTCAACTTTATCAGTAGATTTAAAAGATGCAAATACTGAATTAAGAACTTTAAAAACTACTCAAACTAAACATGATAAAGTTACTAAAGAATTAAACAATGAGATAACTTTTTTGAGCAACCAAATCTCTACTCTTGAACTTCAATTACAAAATACTAAATCCGAAATAAGAGCACTAGAAATAATCAACACTGATCTTAAAGCTTTATTCATTCAAAAAGATTTTGAATTAAATGGAATAAAAGCTTCAGATATGATAAAAGAAACAACTGTTAATGTTCCTACAACTAAACACTTAAAAAATAATAAAGTAGTGTATGCTGTGCAATTAGGAATTTTTATGCAAACTCAAAATGCATCAGTATATAAAAATTTAGATGAAGTATGGTACCAATCCATTGATAATGGAACTTACCAATATTTAAGTGGTGAGTTTACATCACCAAAAGAGGCTGCTGATCATCAAAAAGCAATAAATGCCAAAGGATATACTAGTGCATATGTAATAACAATTACAAAATAAAGATATGGCAATAACTAAAGGAGATTACAAAAAAGTAACAACACATACACTTACTGAAATGAAGCAAAAGGGTGAGAAAATTTCTATGCTGACTGCTTATGACTATACCCTTTCCAAAATTATTGATGGTGCAGGAATTGATGTAATACTTGTTGGAGATTCAGCATCTAATGTAATGGCTGGACATGAAACAACTCTTCCTATTACGCTTAATGAAATGATATATCATGCCAGCTCAGTAGTAAGAGCAGTTGATAGAGCTTTAGTAGTTGTAGATATGCCATTTGGGTCTTATCAAGGAAACTCAAAAGAAGCATTAAGTTCTGCAATTAGGATAATGAAAGAAAGTGGAGGGCACTCCATAAAACTTGAAGGAGGAAGAGAAATTATTGAATCAGTAGAAAGAATACTTACTGCAGGAATACCTGTAATGGGGCATTTAGGCTTAACGCCACAATCAATATACAAATTCGGAACTTATAATGTAAGAGCAAAAGAGAAAGAGGAAGCAGCTCAACTATTAGAAGATGCTAAACTATTAGAGGATGCTGGTTGCTTTGCTTTAGTACTAGAAAAAGTTCCTGCTAAATTAGCTCAAAAAGTAGCTGAAAGTATCAATATTCCAGTAATTGGAATTGGTGCAGGAAATGGAGTGGACGGACAAGTTTTAGTACTACATGATATGCTAGGAATGATTCAAGAATTTAACCCAAGATTTTTAAGAAGGTACCTAAACCTTGCTGAGGATATTAAAGGGGCAGTACAAAACTATGTTTCGGATGTAAAGGCCAAAAATTTTCCGAACGAAAATGAGCAATACTAATGTTAGAAGTGCTCTATGAGGACAACCACCTCATTGCGATCAATAAAAAATCAGGTGACATTGTACAAGGCGACAAAACAGGTGATGCTCCCCTATCAGATTTTGTAAAAGCTTATATCAAAAAAAAATACAAAAAACCAGGAGATGTTTTTTTAGGTACTATTCATAGATTGGACCGTCCTACTTCTGGTATTGTATTATATGCCAGAACGAGCAAGGCTCTTACAAGAATGAATGAGCAATTCCGTGAAAAGAAAGTACAAAAAACCTATTGGGCTGTAGTGGATAATACACCCCCAAACCCTTCAGGGACACTTGAAAACTATTTGCAAAAAAACAAAAAACAGAACAAATCATATGTTACAAATACTGATGGCGGAAAGCATGCCGTGTTATCCTTTAAACTACTAAAAAAATTAGACAACTTTTACCATTTAGAGATAAAACCAAAAACCGGAAGACATCATCAGATTAGAGTACAATTAGCTAATATCGGCTGCATTATAAAAGGGGATTTAAAGTATGGAGCTAGTAGAAGCAACAAAGATGCAAGTATCCATTTATTGGCTCAGAGACTTGATTTTATACATCCTGTAAAAAAAGAACCTGTAACTATTATTGCTCCTGCTCCAAAAGATAGCGTTTGGGATGCTTGTTCTTAAACAGGATCTACATCAATTATAAAACGAAAAGATTTAAAATCACTATGATTTTGCATACGCTCAATAATTGTATTCAATATAACTTTAGCTTCAGCAATAGAGCCTTTTTGCTCAATCTTCAGTAATACATTCTTATGATAATAGTTTCTTATCCTAGCAATAGCAGGGTATTCAGGCCCTAAAACTCTACTTCCAAAACTCTTACGCATCATTATTGCTAATTGCATAGCAGCTTCATCTAACTTTCTTTGGTTTTTGTGTTTTAAGGTAATTCCTATCAATCGGTTATAAGGAGGATACTGAAACAATTTTCTTTCCTCCACTTGTTGCTTTATAAAAGTTGTAAAATCATTCTTTTTTAATAAAGAGAACATCTCATGCTCCTCATCATAAGTTTGTATTAAAACTTTTCCTTGTTTTCCTTTTCGTCCAGCCCTACCTGCTACTTGCATCATTAACTGAAAAGCTCTTTCATAAGCTCTAAAATCAGGAAAATGCAACATACTGTCAGCATTTAAAATTCCAACCAAAGCTACATTATCAAAATCCAAACCTTTAGTAACCATTTGTGTTCCCACCAACACATCTATCCTACGCTCTTCAAAATCAGTAATTATTTGCTGATGTGCATTTTTTCCTCTGGTAGTATCATAATCCATTCGCTTAGTAACATAGCTAGGTAAAAGTTCCTGAAGACTTTCCTCAATCTGCTCAGTTCCAAAACCTTTATCAGAAAAATCTTTAGCCGTGCAACTCGGACATACCTCAGGCACCTGCTCGTTATAGCCACAATAATGGCATTTTAACTGATTGTTCCATTTATGAAAAGTAAGGCTCACAGCACAACTATTGCAATTAGGCGTATAGGCACAAGTTCCACAACTCATAATGGGAGAATAACCTCTCCTATTCTGAAATAAAATTACTTGTTTACCTGCTTCCAAAGTTTCTTGAATTACATTTAGCATGGCTGGTGCAAACTGATGTTTCATCTCCTTTTTAAGGTGTGCTTTTCGGATGTCTATTGTTTCAATTTTTGGTAAAGCAATATCAGTAAAACGAGTATGCATTTCTACCAAATCGTATTTTCCTTTCTTAGCATTATAATAACTCTCAACACATGGGGTTGCCGAACCCAAAAGCACTTTTGCTTTATGCAAGTATGCCAAATAAATAGCAGCATCTCTCGCATGGTATCTTGGGGCAGGTTGGTGCTGCTTAAAGGATGAATCATGTTCCTCATCCACAATAATGAGTCCTAAATTACTAAAAGGTAAAAACAGGGAGGACCTTGCCCCCAACATAATTGGGTATTGTACTTTTTCACTATCCTCCTCTTGTACTGCTTTCCAAACTTCCACCCTTTCTTCATTGTTCAAATGGGAGTGAGTTATCCCTACTTTATTCCCAAAGTGCTTTTGCAAACGCTTAATAATCTGGGTAGTCAAAGCAATTTCAGGCAATAAATAAAGCACCTGTTTTGCTTGTTTGAGTTGTTCTTCAATCAACTTAATGTACAATTCTGTTTTCCCTGATGAAGTTACTCCATGCAATAAGCAAACATCTTTATCATTAAATGATTCTTTAATTTCTAACAGTGCTTTTTGCTGAAAACTGGCTAAATCCTTATCACCTATCAAATCCATTCCTGATTTTAACAATCTGCTAATTCCTTCCTCTTCAATTGCAAAAATTTCTTTTTTCACTAAGGCATTTAAAATAGCTCTACTATAACCTGATGTCTGTATCAATAAAGAAACTGACCATTTTTTAGATGGGTTTTGTTCAATCAGCAATAAAAATGCATTTAATAATTCATATTGTTTTTGACTTAATTTAATTGCTTTTATTTTTTCATCATCAGCAATTAAACTTACAATCTTTACCTTTTTTGCTTTATACTTATCATGCAAATCTTCTTTCAACTGCACAATCTCCTTTCTGATAAGTTCATTAATAAAAGTAAAAACATTTTTAATATTTAAGAGTTTTGAAATCTCAATAACACTCAACTCTTCTTGATGGGTTAAAGCATTCAATAAATTGAATTCATCTTCTTTTAAAGCATCTAAATCACCATCAAAATCAGGGTGTACTATAACTTTGGATTCACTTGCTAACTTAAATGAGGATGGCAATGCTGCATTCATCACATCACCTAAATTGCACATATAATAAGTTGCAATCCATTTCCAAAAAAGCAACTGCTTAGTATTTACAATTGGCTTTTCATCAAGCACAGCAATGAGCTGTTTTGCTTTATAATCCTTAGGTTTTTCATCATGGATTTTAGCAACAATACCGCTATATAACTTTCTTACTCCAAATTGCACAATAACTCTTTGTCCTACTGATAAATCATCATCAATAAAAGAATAAGTAAAAGTTCCCTTTAATGGTAAAGGCAGGATAACATCAATATATTTTAGAGTAGTAAACATGCTTAGCAAAGATGAAAAATTTGTTGGAAAACAAAGAAATGAAATACAATAAATTACCAACAGCAACTGAATCGATAAGATGATAATAAGGTAATAACGAATATCAGTTTTTTAATTTAATAAAATTCCTAAATTTGCGTTATTAAATAAACAAAAGAATGAAAAGAATATTTGTAATTTTTACAACCATTTCACTAGTTTTTACAGCTTGCGAAAAAGAAGAAGAAATAATTGAAGGGTGCACTGATACTGGATCGGTAAATTATAATTCAAATGCCACTAACGATAATGGTTCGTGTAAATATAATTTATCAATTAATTTTACACATACAATTGATGGTAATCCTTTAGAAATAAATCAAATGATATATACAAACACAGCTAGTCAAAATTATAGCATACAAACATTAAGATATTTACTGTCAGATATTACGCTTCATTCAGCAAATGGCACTAGTACTCTTTTGGATGAAGTGCACTTTATAACCATCTCTGACCCTTCAACATTTAATCTAGATATTCAGGATCTAAATAGCGCTAATTATATCGCCATATCATTTACAATGGGATTAGATTCACTAAAAAATATTACTAATAATTATTTGAATGAAAGTTTCTTTCCATCATTTTCCTGGCCTGATTTTATAGGAGGTGGCTATCACTATATGCAATTAGAAGGAGACTATACTACTGCCCTTCAGGGATATGCAACACATACCGGAGGAACAGATGGAATAGATTTCTCATTTACAAAGCACTTTCCTATTTCACTAAATATAGCGAATGCTAATACAATTGTAATAATCAATATGGAAATCAATAATTGGTACTCTAACCCCAACATAATTAATCTTACAACTGATGGGATAATGGGTAACGCAAATAAGCAATCTCTATTACAAGCCAATGGAATTGCTGATGTATTTTCTATTTTCTACCCTATTAAATAATGAAAAAACAGGCTTTATTTCTACTTTGTTCCGTACTATTTTTTGCTTGCAAAAAAGATTTAGCACCCATGAGTGGATGTACTGATAATACTGCCGTTAATTATAGTGCTGATGCAATAACTGATGATGGTAGTTGTTTTTTTTTTAGCACTACACCATTCATAATTGAAACCCCTTCTGGCTTTCCAGAAATGAATATACCTTCCAATAATCCAATGACTGTAGAAGGTGTGTCATTAGGTGAAAAACTATTCAAAGATCCAATATTAAGTAGAAATAATACTCAAGCCTGTATAAATTGTCATCAACAAAACTTCTCATTCTCAGACCCTAATCAATATAGCACAGGAATTGATCATATACAAGGAATAAGGAACGCATCCGCATTAATAAATATTGGTTGGAACACAAGCTTCAATTGGGATGGTAGCTCTTTAACTTTAGAAGAACAAGCATTTGAACCAGTAAGTAATCCAATAGAAATGCATAATGACTGGAAAGTTGTAGAATCAACACTTAACACACATGCTGATTACCCTACCCTTTTTAAGGAAGCATTTAATATTGATTATATTGATTCAAATTATGTAGTAATGGCTATTGCACAATTTGAAAGAACATTAATATCTGCAAATAGTAAGTTTGATAGGTATCTGAAAGGAGAGGCACAACTTACAGTTTCTGAGCTAGGTGGTTATGCAATTTTTAATTCAGAAAAAGGCGATTGTTTCCATTGTCATGGAACACAGATGTTTATGGATAATTTATTTCATAATAATGGATTAGATCCTGAACCATTTACTGATTTAGGTTTAGGTAAGATAACAAATAATGCGTCTGATAATGCAAAATTTAAAACTCCAACATTACGTAACATAGAGCTCACAGCACCATATATGCATGATGGAAGATTTTCAACACTAGAAGAAGTAGTGGAGCATTACAACTCCGGAGGTGAATACTCATTAACTGTTGATCCTTTAATGAAAAAATTAGGAGTTGGTTTACAATTGACAAATCAAGAAAAGCAAGATTTAATTGCTTTTTTAAAAACACTTACTGATAACAATTTTATATCAGAAAAATAATTAAATATACAGTACTCAATAATTTCAATAAAATTATATTTGCAGCACTTTATAAGGATACAATAACATGAAAAAAATTACACTTTTACTACTTTTACTTGTTTTAACTACTTTAATTTTTGCTCAAGAAAATCACAAGAAATGTATCACTACTAAATTAGTAGAAGAAGAATTAAAAAATAACACTGACTATTTAGAAGCTAGAAAAAATTCTAAAAAAATAAATTATAAATCTAAAGAAAGAAAAACGAGTAATATTCCTGTTGTTATTCATGTCATTCACAGAACTTCTCATGCTAATATTGGATCTGGAACTAATATTCCAGATATTCAAATTGAAGATGCCTTAAGAATTTTAAATGAAGATTTCAGTAAAACAAATCCTGAATTCCCTAACCCACCAAGAAATGTTTTTTTAAACTATTGGGGTAATCCAGAACTAAAGTTTTGCCTTGCAACAACAGATCCTGATGGTAATCCTACAAATGGAGTTACAAGAACTGCAACAGCACAAACTAATTGGGATGCAGATGACTCCACTGAATCAAATGCTATGAAACAGAATTCAAGTGGAGGAAAAAACAGTTGGGATCCTAAAAAATATTTAAATATTTGGATTTGTGACTTAACCAACTCTTCTGGAATTGGGCAAACATTAGGATATGCATATCTTCCTGGATTATTAGCCGGTTTTGGTCAAAATGCTTGGAAAGACGGTTTAGTTGTAGACTATAGATATTTTGGAACAAATGGAATTGCAGCCCCTTCATCTGATGGGAAAACTGCAACACATGAAATAGGACATTATTTAGGCTTAAATCATACATTCTCTGAGGACAACTACCCCACATATAGCTGTTTAGATAATAATGGAAATACTATTTGTTGTGATAGAGATGGAGGGAATGTAGATGACACTCCTGCTACTGATGGGGTTTATTGGGGAAATGTAACTTCAACTACAAACAATAACACCTGTAATGATCTTGCTTATGCAAATGCTTTTACTACAGATGTACTAGATATGGATGAGAATTTTATGTCTTATTCAACTTCAACTTGGATGTTCTCTCAAGGTCAGGTAGATGTAATGATGGCAACTTTAAATACCTCAGAGAGTAATGGGGGGAGGTCAATATTAAAAAGTGGAACAGTTTCTACAAACTGCAGTGGTATTGTATCTTTTTCAACTAATATTCTTAATCAAGAAATAAATATTTACCCTAACCCTACTCGAGGCAAACTATTCATTTCAACTTCCGATAAAATTACATCTATTTCAATCACCAATATAATTGGAAAAGAAGTTTTCTCACAGATAAACTTTAATGACAATTCGATAGATTTAAACTCTTTTAAAAATGGAGTTTATTTTGTGTCAATCAATACAAATAAAGGAGCAGTTACTAAAAAGATTATCCTTACAAAATAATGACAACAACTTCTATCAATATTGAGCAAGTTGATTTAGAATTACAAGAAATTGTACAAAAAGTCATCAGCAATATCAGAATCAATAAAGCAGAAGGGTTGTTATTTTACACTAAAGCTCCTCTTACTCTTTTAGGAAGTTTAGCCAATAGTATCAGAGAGCAAAAAAATGGGAACAAAGTTTTTTTTAATAAGAATATTCATATTGAGCCAACTAATATCTGTGTATTTGACTGTAAATTTTGCGCATATTCTATCAAGGTAAGTAAGAAAAAAGATGCTTGGGAACTCTCAATTGATGAGATGGTTGATAAACTAAAAGCATATGAGAATAAAGATATAACTGAAGTACATTTAGTTGGAGGAGTACATCCAAAAATGGGATTACATTATTTTATTGAACTCATAAAGAAGATAAAAAATATTCGACCATCTATACATGTAAAAGCATTTACTGCAGTTGAACTTGAATACATGTGCCGAAAAGCAAAAGTAAGCTACAAAGAGGGATTGCAAATGTTAAAAGATGCTGGGCAAGACTCCCTTCCTGGAGGTGGTGCTGAAATTTTTGACACTGAAATTAGAAATGAAATTTGTGCTGATAAATGTAACAGTGAAACTTGGTTAGAAATACATGAAACAGCTCATAACTTAGGAATGCCTTCAAATGCAACTATCCTTTATGGACATATTGAAAAGCCAATCCATATTGTCGACCACTTAGATAGACTAAGAAATCTGCAAGATAAAACTGGAGGATTCAATACTTTTATTCCATTAAAATACAGAAATGGAAACAATCAAATGTCACACATCAATGAGGTAGGGATTATTGAAGATATACGACTTTATGCTTTCTCAAGAATTTACATGGATAATTTCAATCACTTAAAGGCTTATTGGCCTATGATTGGCAGGAATACTACTCAATCCTTACTTGCTTTTGGTGTTGATGATATTGATGGGACTATTGACGATACAACCAAAATTTACTCTATGGCTGGAGCTGAAGAGCAGAACCCTGCGATGAGCACTGAAGATATCGTAAAATTAATAAAAGGTGTTGGTCGAACTCCTATTGAAAGAGATACTGTTTACAATACGATTAAAGAACATTAAAGTTTTTGATGAGTAGCATATTTACGCCACTTTTCAATTAATTCTTGCATATCATCTGCTAAATCCGAATCAAAGAAAACTTCCTTTTTAGTTGTAGGATGCTCAAATCCTAATGATTTTGCATGTAGTGCTTGTCTAGGACAAATCTTAAAACAGTTTTGAACAAACTGCTTATATTTTGTAAAAGTTGTTCCCTTTAATATTGCATCACCACCATATTCTTCATCATTAAATAGTGTATGGCCAATTGATTTAAAATGTGCTCTAATCTGGTGTGTTCTGCCCGTTTCTAACTTACACTCAACAAGAGTAGTGTAACCGAAACGCTCCAAAACTTTATAATGTGAAACTGCATGCTTACCATATTCCCCATCAAGAAAAACATCCATTACTTTTCTGTTTTTTAAACTTCTTCCAATATTTCCAGTAATAGTTCCTTCATCTTCTTTTACATCTCCCCAAACTAAAGCAATGTACTTTCTATTCAAATCTCTATCTTCAAACTTCTTTGCTAAAATAGTCATGACTCTTTCGGTTTTTGCAACAACCAAAATACCTGAAGTGTTCTTGTCAATTCTATGAACCAATCCTGGCCTTTCTTCCACTCCCATATTAGGTAAATTCTGAAAATGAAAAGCTAAAGCATTCACTAAGGTTCCATCATAATTCCCAAATCCAGGATGAACAACCATCCCAGCTTCTTTATTCACAATCAATAAATCATCATCCTCATAATTAATTATTATAGGAATATCTTGAGGTAAAAGTTCATTTGTTTCTTTAGGATAATCAAGCATGATTGTAACAACATCGCCACCCTTTACTTTATGGTTTGATTTTACAACTTTATCATTTACTCTTACATTTCCTGCTTTTACAGATTGCTGGATTTTATTACGTGTAGCAAACTCAACAAAATTCATTAAAAATCTATCTACTCTTAAAGGGTTTTGACCTTTATCAGCAATAAATTTATAGTGCTCAAATTCTTTATTCTCGCCCATTATTTTACTATAATTTTTTGATAACTTCTATTTTCTGAATTCTCAACTTCTACAATATAAATTGCTGATGCTAAATTATCTATATTGAATCTATTAAGTGTTGTGTTAGATGTAATTCTCTTTATTAAAACACCCTGTATATTATAGATTGAAATTACATTTTCTGGTTTATCAGTTTCAATAAATAACTCTGACTTTGCTGGGTTTGGGTAGAGTTTAAAATCATCAACTATTTCTTCTGAGGACAATATTATTGGGTTTTTGCTCACAACTGGCCTTATCATCCAAGCACCAGGATAAGAGGAATTATTCCAAGCACTTCCTATATTGTAAAACATATAATCATTAGCCGTATTATTTTTATCCAAACCTATATTTAACAAATCATCAGTTGTTTGCTCCCACCCAATGTAAATAACCCCACTAACCAGCAAAGGATTATCAATAATATAAGTATGAAATTCACCATTTTCAGTATGCACAGGGTAAACAGTTTGCGTATAAAGAGTATCTCCAGGTTGTCCGTTATTATTATTCCAAACAGTTAAATCAAAAGGAATATTATTTACAGAATCTAACATTTGAGGAAAATACATTTGAACAGCTCTAAGCTTTTCATCTGGTCGGTTTAGTTTAAATTGATAAGCAATTTTTGCCCCATTAATATTCAAACCATAAGCCGATTCTGCTACACCATCATCATAAGCAAAATGATGATGAAATTTCTGAGTATGATAAAGTGTGTCATTATTTTTAAAATCTGAAGATGAAGTGCCTATAATATTTTGAACTAAAAAAGATAATGTATCAGCTTGAGAAGAAGAAAAAATTGAACTACTAATATCGATTGGAGGATTCTGAAAAGAAAAGTTTCCAATAGTATCAAAATCTAGAATACTTACATTTACACTAACTCCTGATGATGGGTAATGTGTGATTAGATTCAAATTTTCAAAAACATTGTACTGGTAATCTACACTATTAGTAGCATCATTATTTCTTAATAAAATATCAATTGAATCTTTCAATTCGTTTGCTGCATTATTCTTAAAATGTGACCAAGGCATTTGAGTATATCTCTTTAAGAATGAGGGAGAATTGTAAACAAAGGCAACATCATTAAGCTCATTAATAGAGTTTGGGTTTACGAACTCATCAACCTTAACATAATCAATATGCCAATGATCAAAATTTCCTGAAATAGTTGCGTAATTTACAAATCTAAATTGAAAATCATTTGTTAAAAAAATTGCACTATCAATTATTATCACAACTTTTTCAAATTCGGTCATTGCTTGCCCTGATGCTTCCCAGAATTGAACCCAACCAACATCACTAAGAAATTCTAAAACCAATTTATCTTGAAATTGAGGTACATCACCCATTCCCTTTCCTTGATAATAAAATAGGAAATATGCAGAATCAATTCCAGAAAGATCAATTTCTTTTGACAATAAAGTATCTGATGGCTCAGATGAAGTTGTAGGATTGAAATCTCTTGCAAGTCCCTTTTCATTCATACCATCAAAAGTCGCAACTCCAATAGTTGGTGGATTAATTGGGTAAGTCCTATTAACAAAAACAGAACTCTGCTGCCATAAATCCGGATTAACATGAGGAAAATCATATGAAAAATCGTCAATAAATGGTAATGAAATTATTGATTTAATTGATGTACTTTCAAATTTATTCACTTTTAAAATAGCATTTGAAACTAAATCAGAAACAACTTCCTGTGAAAAAAGAAAAGTTGGAAAAAAAAGGAAAATTAAGAAGTTTTTCATCTTAAAAAAGTATCATTTTTTGATACTTCAAAATATAAATCTAATGGAGAACCAATACTTAATTCTTTACCATCAATATAGGATGGATATTGTTTATAAATTATAGCAGAATTAGAATCCACGACAGCAGTATTAAAATATTCTAAACCAATATTTAATGAAGTTGATTTTAAAATAACATTAGCCTCAGCTCTTAATAAACCAATCAGATTTGGTACTAAAATTTTTTCGTTACTTAACCCTTTTCCAACTATCAAATCAACAGTAGTACCATGATACAGTTCTTGACCAATCTCAATAATAATTCCATTAACTTTGTAGCTTAAAATTTTGTTTATTGCGATATCTGAACGATAAGTTAAATTCCCAACTTCTAATCCATTTTTATTTAACTTTCTAACCGCTTGCCTTAAAGTTAAATCAAAAATATCAGGAAAATAAACTTTACGAGTCTGTAAAGAGTTTATTGTTAAATAAATCTTTCTGTTTTCTTTTACTTTCGTATTTGGTAAAGGGTCTTGATTTATAACAACTCCTTTTGGTTTTGATTTATCAAAAATTGAATCAATTATCTCATATCTAAATCCATGAGTGTTAGCTAATGAATCTAAAGAAGATATTTCAATATCATAAAGCTCAGGTATAAGAATAAAATCATCATGATTAGTATAAATTGCAAGGTATTTTAACCATCCTACAAAAAGTAAAATAAGTACAACACCAGCCAAAAATACGTTCTTATAGAGTTTTTTATCTTTTAATAACTTAAACATCTGAGAATATCTATTTTGCTAATAACTACCGACAAATATAAAAATTATCAGTGCAAAGATGTTTGTTAAGCAATAAATATTTTGTTAGTTTGTTTTAGTATTTATTACATGGAAAATATAGCAATTTTAACCGGTGGAGATTCTGCAGAGTATAATATTTCTCTTCTTAGTGCCAACACAGTTTTAAATAATCTTAACAAATCTAAATATAAAGGATTTATAGTTCATCTAAAAGAAAATACATTTCAAGTTTTATTTGAAGGTAAGTGGATCCCAATTAGTAAGGAAGATTTTTCATTTACATTAAAAGGAAAGAAAATTTTCTTTAACAAAGTATTTATGGCATTGCACGGTCCTCCAGCTGAAAACGGAGAAATACAACCCTATTTTGACAATCTTAGAATTCCATATACTACATGTAATTCTGAAGTTTCATCTCTAACATTTGATAAATATAAATGCAATAAAAAATTGTCAACTTTAGGTTTTAATTGTGCGCAATCTATAATACATGAAAAAGGGGTAAATATTGAAATTGATTCAATAATTAAGGAAGTAAAACTTCCTTGTTTTGTAAAGCCAAATGGTGCGGGGTCAAGTTACGGAATTTCTAAAGTTAATAAAGAAGCTGAACTAGTTAATGCAATACATATTGCATCAAAACACGATGATGAAGTTTTAATTGAAAGTTTTGTAGATGGAACCGAGATAAGTTGTGGTGTTTATTTTGATGGAACTAATATCATTGCACTTCCAAGCACTGAAATTGTAACTGAAAATGATTTTTTTGATTATGAAGCAAAATATGAAGGTAAATCAAAAGAAATTACACCTGCACGTATTAATAGTTTACTTACATTAATGATTAAAAAAACTAGTATATCAATATATGAAAAGATGAAATTAGAAGGAATTTGTAGAATTGACTATATTATACAAGAGAATATACCGTTTATTATTGAAATAAATACAATCCCAGGATTATCAGAAGAAAGTATTATTCCTCAACAATTAAAAACTGCAAACATTAGACTTTCAGAATTTTTTGATATGTGTTTATCTAACATTAATTAATTAATTAAATATATTTGTAGCCTAATTTACAGCAAACTATGAGTGATAAAACAAATGAAGAAAAGCTAAGAATCTTACAAGAAAGGTTAGCTCAAATAAAACAAAAGCAAGAAACTCAAGTACCAATAGAAAATAAGATAGATAAAGTTATTGAGATTGCTACATCAGTAGATGAAGTTCCTCTTAAAAAACATAATCCAGTGTCATTTGGATGGGTAAAATATATAGTGATTATTGGAGTGTTTGTATACGGCTCAATCTATGCTTACAAAAATATTGATTTTTCTAATCTAATTTCATCAGAAGAAATTACTGAAGAACCAAAAGAGTTCGTTTTAAAATATAATTTAAATCTTAAAGGTGATAATATTAGTATAATTTCATCTTTTGAAGATGAAATTTCTGCTAAAGCATTGGTTAACGATTTAAAAGTAAAAGGCTATAAATGTGATTATTTTTATTTACCTAATAAATCAAATAGCACTGATGAACTATTTAAAGTATATATAGGCCCTTATGAAAATAATGAAGAAACAAATCAATGGATAGAAAATATTGATTCAGAATTTGAGATTATAAAACTATAACTTTTAAAAAATACATGTCAAAAACCGGCTTCGATAAATTTTTTTTTAATATCTAATGTTCAATATTATTTTGCGTAGCTAATGGCTCTAGTTTCTCTAATTACAGTTACTTTAACCTGACCTGGATAAGTCATTTCATTTTGAATTTTATCAGAAATATTGAATGCTAATTTTGAAGCCTCATCATCAGTAACTTTCTCACTTTCTACAACAACCCTTAACTCTCTACCAGCCTGTATTGCATATGACTTAAGTACACCTGGGTAAGAAATCGCAGTCTCTTCAAGCTCCTTAATACGCTTAATATATTGATCAGCCATTGCCCTTCTTGCTCCAGGTCGTGCTCCAGAAACACCATCACAAACTTGCACTAAAGGTGAAATTAAATTTGTCATTTCTACTTCATCATGATGAGCTCCAATTGCATT
This sequence comes from uncultured Flavobacteriales bacterium, assembly GCA_905478765.1. Lineage (GTDB taxonomy): Bacteria > Bacteroidota > Bacteroidia > Flavobacteriales > BACL11 > UWMA-0277. Next base: position 15,907 of record CAJQJY010000002.1, on the reverse strand, counting down.
GCAAACCTCAGGTTTTTCTCCAAATTTCTCAGCTAATTTCATTCCAATAATAGCATGCGGAGTTTCTGCATCGTCAGGTGAAACTTTTCCAATATCATGTAATAATCCTGCTCTTTTAGCATATTTAGTATTCAAGCCTAATTCAGCAGCCATAGTCGCACACATATTAGCTGTTTCTCGAGAATGTTGTAACAAATTCTGACCATAAGAAGAACGGTAACGCATCCTGCCAACCATCTTAATAAGTTCAGGATGTAAGCCATGAATGCCTAAATCAATAGTTGTTTTTTTACCAATTTGAATAATTTCATCCTCAATCTCATTCTCTGTTTTCTTAACTACTTCTTCAATTCTAGCAGGATGTATCCTTCCATCAGTAACTAGTTTATGTAAAGATAAACGCGCCACCTCTCTTCTTACAGAATCAAAACAAGAAAGTATAATTGCTCCTGGTGTATCATCTACCACAATATCAACTCCTGTTGCCGACTCAATAGCTCGGATATTCCTACCTTCCCTACCAATAATTCTACCTTTTACAGCATCATTATCAATATTAAAAACTGATACTGAATTTTCAACCGCTTCCTCAGTTGCAATTCTTTGTATGGTCTGAATTACAATTTTTTTAGCCTCTTGCTTAGCTGTTAACTTTGCATCTTCAATAGTATTTTGAACAATTTCTAAAGCTTCAGTTTTAGCTACATTCTTCAATGTATCAATTAATTGAGATTTTGCATCTTCAGCTGAAAGATTAGAGATTTGCTCTAATTGCTTTACTTGAATTTTATGAGACTTATCTAGTTCTAACTGCTTTTTTTCTAAAACTGATTTCTGCAAATCAACATCTAATCTTAATTTTTTAAATTCAGCGTCTTTCTTATTTACTTCAGATAGCTTTTGATTTAGTGTATTCTCTTTTTGATTTAAAGTATTCTCTTTTTGTTTTGCTTTTTGATGAATATCATTAATCTCATTATTCTTTTTATTAATAACCTTGTCGTGCTCAGACTTAAGCTCAATAAATTTTTCTTTTGCTTGTAAAAGTTTTTCTTTTTTAATCTGTTCTGCTTCTTTAATAGCATCAGCAAGAACAGAATTAGCTTTAGATGAATTCTTTTTACTCAGAATAACAAAAGCTATTCCTGCTCCTATTATTAAACCTAATATACCTATTATTATTTCCATGTTTTATTTTAATGATTATAAAAATCCCGTATTAACTTCTGAAAAACTCCAAAATAACATGAATAGGGATGCCGAAATATTGCAAACTTCCACTGTCTCAAATTGAGAACCCAAAGGGTTGAGGCCTGTTTTTAACAACTCGAGTCAAACCCCAATACTTTAAGTGTTGAGTTTAACAAAAATATTAATACGGGATAATATTGTTTTAAAAGAACTATTTAAATTTTGCTACTTATTATTGCCTCAATTTCAGTTAACTTTTCAGTTAGACCATCATCTTCAACAACGTTTTTTATATTCACAGATTCAAACTTTGAAGCATATTCAATAAGGCACATTGCAAGTAAATCCTGCTTATCCTTAATAGCGTAATTCTCTTCATAAAACTTAAGTCTACCTTCAATTTGCTTTACAGCATTTCTGATGTATTCTTCTGATTCACGCTCAATCTTCATAGGGTAAATACGATTTGCAATATGCAGTTTTATCGATAATTTATCTCCCAATTTAATTCTATTTATTTAGTAACGCAATACATTTATCTATCTCCCGCACATACTCATTGATCTTTAATCTTGTTGATTTCACTTCCTCCTTACTAGTATCAACTGACTTTGAGATATTCATGAGTTTTACTTTATCCTGCAAATCGACAATTTGGCTTTCTTTCTCTTGTAACCTTACATTCAAAGTATTATTATTTCTCTGTAAATCTAATTTTTCAGCATTAATCTGGTCGTACTTTTCAATCAGTTTTCCAACTTTTAACTCTATGTTATCTATAATCGTTTTCACTTCAAAATAATTGTTACAAACTTAGATATTTTAAATATAATAATCCCGCTTTTTTGATGTTATATTTGCTAAACTTTTACAAAACATTATTTTTCAAAACCAAATGAAAATATTAAAATCCTTTTTACTTATAGTTATTCTATTAACTTACACTAATACAACGGCCCAAGAATATAGCGCTCCACTTAATTTTAAAATGTTACTTTCCGGTACTTTTGGAGAATTAAGAGGAAATCATTTTCATGCAGGAATTGATATAAAAACAGAAGGTGTTGAAGGACAGAAAGTTTACTCAATTGCTGATGGATATATATCGAGAATTAAAGTTTCAACTTGGGGGTACGGAAAGGCTTTATACATCACCCACCCTCAAACAGGACACACTTCAGTTTATGCACATTTGCAAAAGTTTAATGCGAAAATTGACAGCATTGTAAAGAGAAAGCAATACCAAAAAGAAAGCTTTGAAATAAATTTTTACCCAAATGCAGCTGCTATACAAATTAAAAAAGGAGAAGTTATTGCTTTATCAGGAAATAGTGGAGGAAGTGAGGGTGCACATTTACATTTTGAGATTAGAAACACTAAAAATGAGCATCCAATAAACCCCTTACAGTTTGGGTTTGAAATAGAGGACACTACTCCCCCTACTTTAAAAAAATTAAAAATATATGCCTTTGACACTACGCTAATTGATGGTTACAAAAAAAGTAAAATTATAAATATTAAAAAAACTAATAACGAATATTCAATTGATGAAACACCAATAATTAATGGGAGTTTTGGTTTAGGTATTTTCACTTATGACAAACTAAATGACAGTTATAATAAGAATGGTGTTTACAGCATCAAACTTTGTGTTGATACAAATATCTGTTACAAATTTACAGTTGATGAACTAGATTTTAGTACTAGTAGATTTATAAATGCTCATATTGATTATGCTGAAAAAAAAGAAAGTAAAAATAAATACCACAGGTGCTATAAACTTCCCCACAATAAACTTACGAATTATTCAAATTTAATAAATGATGGAATAATTAATATTCAAGATACTTTAATTCATCTTATCTCACTAGAAGTAACAGATATTTACGGCAATATTTCAAAATTAGATTTTAATATCAAATCAACAAACAATCCATATTTAAATAGATGCCCAGCTCCAAAAGATAATATCAATACACATTTTGCTGTAAATAAAGTTAATATCTTTAAAGATAATGAACTAAATATCCACATGCAAGCCAATTCTTTATATGAACCAATTATGTTTCAGTACGAAACAACAGACTCTATAGATGGAGTCTTCGGGAAAGTACATCATGTTCATTTTGACAATACACCAGTGCATAAAAAATATGTTCTTTCAATAAAAGCAATTGTTCCTGATTCAATAAAAAGTAAAACCTATATTGCGAATACAGATATAAAAGGAAACTATTGGTATATTGGAGGTGTTTGGAAAGATAGTATAATTAGAACAAAAACAAGACAGTTTGGTAATTTCTGCATTATTGCAGACACAATAAAGCCTGAAGTGAAGGCAGTGAATATTTATCCTGGAAAAAAAATCAATACTCAAACAACAATAAAACTAACTATTAAAGATAATGATAGTGGTATAAAATCCTACAGAGGAATGATTGATGGAAAATGGATTTTGATGGATTACGACTATAAAAAAAATCTATTAAGATATGATATTGATAAAAAACTTACAAAAGGAAATCACACTTTTACTTTAAAAGTAACAGATAATGTTAATAATGAGAAATTTTACACAGCTGATTTTACTTTTTAAGATTATTTTCAGCAAAATTCTGCATATAATCTTTTATTTGATCACGAACTTGACTGTAAATTAATAATTGCTCGTCTTTAGTACCTATAGCATTAGCAGGGTCAGAAAAGGAATTATGAATTAATTTCTTTGCATTTGGATAAATTGGGCAAATCTCATTTGCATTATCACACAATGTAAACACAAAATCAAAATCAATATCAGCATATTCATCAGCATGATTTGATTTAAAATTAGAAATATCAATACCAATATTTGCCATTGCTTCAACTGCAAAAGCGTTGAGATCCTCTGGTTTAGTACCAGCACTACTAACCTGTGTATTTGGTGAAAAATATTTCAAGAATCCTTCAGCCATTTGTGATCGGCACGAATTACCCGTACAAAGTATCAGTACTTTTTGCATAATTATTTTTTAGCTTGTAATTTTTCGTATTGCAAAAGGACAATAAAGCAGATGTTAATCCCAAAAATTACCAAAAGTTGTGAAGCTTTAGTATGGTAATATAAGTAAGGACATACTATTGCAGCAAGCAATAACACAAACTTAAAGGTATTATTCATTAATAAATAAACCTCTTTAGATGTGTTATAGATTTGCCTTAATAAAATAGAAAAAATAATAAAAAAAACACCAATTTCTTGAGTAAACAGTAATGAAATTTTTATCTTTTCATATTCAATTTTTAAGTCTGCACTTGGGATTTCAGGAGCAAAAATAAATACAACACCTATCATTAAATAAAAAGCTGGCACTAAAGTAGCTGAAAAAAAATTTGATTTTAACATGATTTTAATTTTTTTATGCAAATATACTAAACTTGAATTCAGATAGTTTAGTATTCTAATTTAAATCTTATTTTTGCAACTTATGCGCAAAGTACCCTTACTTACTTTATTTTTAATACTTTCCTTTCATGGGTTTAGCCAGAGCATTAGTGGTACTATTACCGATGAAGAAAACAAGACGATTCCTTCTGTAAATATTGCTATTTTAAATACAAGTATCGGAGCTACCTCATTAAATGATGGAAGCTATAACATGGAAGTCCCTGCCAATAAATCAATGATAGTTGCTTATAGTTTTATTGGATATGAAATAGAGAAGATAAGACTACCAATGCTTAAAAGGGGACAAAACTACACGCTTAACATTCAACTAAAAGCAAAAAACACTTTACTAAATGATGTAATAGTAAAAGATAAAAAAAGCAGAAAAGTATCTTTTAACAGAATTAAACCTAAGCATGTAAAGATTTTACCTGGTAGTCAAGGAGGTATTGAGGCAATACTTAAGACTTTACCAGGAGTAAGTTCGGCTAATGAGTTGAGCTCACAATATTCTGTAAGAGGAGGTAACTTTGATGAAAACCTAGTTTATGTAAATGGAATTGAAGTTTATCGTCCGTTTTTAATTCGCGCAGGGCAACAAGAAGGTTTAAGTTTTGTGAATACTGACATGGTTAGTAGTATCTTATTTTCAGCAGGAGGTTTTGAAGCCAAGTATGGTGATAAAATGTCATCAGTTTTAGATATTACTTACAAAAGACCAAGAGAAAATATTGCTAGCTTACAACTCAGTATGCTTGGTAGTTCTGCTCATTTTGAAGGAGCAAGTAAAAATGGAAGATTCTCCTATTTGGTTGGCGCCAGACATAAAACAAACGAATATGTATTGAATGCTATGGACACAAAAGCAGACTATATTCCAAAGTTTTCTGACTTACAAACTTTTATTAACTATGAGCTAAATACCAATTGGCAAATTAGCTTTTTAGGAAACATTAGTAAAAATGAATATACTATGATTCCTGAAAATAGAGATACTGAATTTGGAACCCTAAATGAAGCACTAAAACTTACTATTTTCTTTGAAGGGAAAGAGGTAGATAAATACGAAACTTATTTTGGTGCACTCAGCACAACTTACCAGCCTTCAACTTATTTAAATATTCAATTTACAACCTCAGCATTTCAAACCTTTGAACAAGAAAACTTTGACATACTTGGGGAGTATTGGCTGTATCAATTAGAAAACAATTTAGGATCAGACGATTTTGGAAATATCGCTTTTGATAGAGGAGTTGGGAAATACATCAACCATGCCAGAAACAGCTTAAATGCTAGTGTAATGAACTTTTCTCATAAAGGAAATTACAATAATGAAGACCTAAAAGTAGATTGGGGATTACGAGCACAAAAAGAAGAAATTGAAGATAAAATATCAGAGTGGAATTTAATTGACTCTGCATTTTTCAACTACCCTCATCCAAATGATAATTTAGGTGGAGAAGCTGATCCAAATCAGCAGATAGTAATGAGTGAGCTTTTAAAAACTCAAATCAATTTATCATCTTACAGAAACTCTGGGTATATGCAGTTTTCAAAAGACATTAATAACATTACTATAAATGCAGGTACAAGAGGTAGTTATTGGACATATAATGAGGAATTACTTCTTAGCCCAAGAGCAACTATTGCCTATGCCCCACTTTGGAAAAAGGATATTGTTTTCCGTGCAGCAAGTGGTATTTATTACCAATCTCCTTTTTACAAAGAGCTAAGAACTCCTGAAGGAACACTTAATTCAAATATTAAAGCTCAAAAATCAACACACTATGTAATGGGGGCTGATTATTTATTTTACAGTTGGGGAAGACCGTTCAAATGGATAACGGAAGTGTATTACAAAAACTTAGAAAACCTCATTCCTTATAAAGTTGATAATGTTCGCATACAATATTTAGCCAATAATTTGTCAAACGGATACGCTAAAGGTATTGATATGAAAATAAATGGGGAGTTTGTTAGTGGAGTAGAAAGTTGGGCTAGTTTATCAGTAATGAAAACTGAGGAAGATATAGTTGGGGATTATATCACTAATGCTGATGGAAGCTCATCTGAAGCTGGTTTTATTCCAAGACCAACTGACCAAAGAGTAAATTTTTCTATGTTTTTTCAGGATTATATTCCTGGAAACCCTAACTACAAAATGCACTTAAACCTTATATACGGAACAGGTTTATCCTTTGGTCCTCCTAATAGTGAAAAGCACCAAGATGTTTTACGCATCCCTGATTACAGAAGGGTGGATATTGGTTTTTCTGCAGTGCTAAAAGATGAAAATAAAAAAAGTAGAATCAAATGGCTGAATGCTTTTAATAGCATTTGGGTTAGTGCAGAAGTATTTAACCTGTTGGATATTAACAATACCGTTTCTTACCTATGGGTTGCCGATATTACAGGAAGACAATATGCCGTACCTAACTACCTTACGGCAAGGCAACTTAATACTAAACTAATTATTAGTTTTTAGCAAAGAGCTAACAACTTAATAAACAAAATTTATGCCAAAACAAAAAAGCCTAGCAAATGCTCTGATTTTTTTTAAGATTTAGTAACAATTTTCACATCTACTTCATTAACTTTTCAGCTAACGATTTATTGTATATTTCTTTGTATTCAGAAACCATTCCAAATTTAGTATCATCAATAACAATTTTCCCTTTAGTAACATGTCCTAGTAACATAAAAGGAGTATTTGATTCTTTTAATGTATCTAAGAAAGCATCCTCACCTGTTTCAGTAACAGAAACCACTACTCTTGATGGCCCTTCTCCAAACAAGAAAGCATCTTTTCTTGCCTCAGAGCAACTTACAATTTCAAATCCTAAGTTATTAGTAAATGAGCTTTCTAATAGAGTCATGAATAACCCTCCATCAGCAACATCATGAGCTGATTCAATTACTCCTGCTCTAATTAATTTTGTAACAGTTTGTTGCATATCATACTCAGCATCCAAATCAAACTTTGGAGTTGATGATTCCTTAACACAATGGTAAGAAGCTAAATATTCTGATGAAGAAATATCATTCTCACATTTACCAATTAAAAATATTAAATCCGACTTACCTTTAAAAGCTAAAGAAGTAACATGCTTTTTATCCTCAACAATACCAAGCATACCAATAGTTGGAGTTGGGAAAACAGGTACTTCCGTTCCTTCAACAGCTGATTGGTTATAGAAACTTACATTACCGCCAGTAACAGGAGTGTTAAATTTAAGACACGCTTTACTCATCCCTTTAATAGCTCCAACAAATTGCCAATACACTTCAGGATTATAAGGGTTGCCAAAATTTAAACAATTAGTTATTGCTGATGGAATACCACCAGAACAAACAATATTACGAGCAGCTTCTGCCACTGCCATTGCAGTTCCTTCCTCAGGATCAGCATTTACCATTCTAGCATTACAATCAACCGTCATTGCTAAGGCTTTATCTGTTTCTTTTAAGTTTACTACACCAGCATCAGTTGGCATATTCGTACTCATATTTGCAGTACCTACCATAGAATCATACTGCTCATAAACCCATCTTTTTGATGCAATATTTTCATGGCCTGTTAAAAATTTAGCAACCTCTACTAAATCTTTTGGTTGCTCAATATTATCAATATGAAATTTTTTCCACTCTTGATAATAAGCTGGCTCACTCCACTCTCTATGATATACTGGAGCACCTCCTCCTAATACTAAATCATCACAAGGAACATCACCAACCAATTCACCATGCATAAAGTATCTTACTCTTTCTCCCTCAGTAACTACACCAATTTCTTCACAAGATAAATCCCATTTATCAAAAATAGCATTTACAATATCCTCTTTTCCTTTATGTACAACAACCAACATTCTTTCTTGAGATTCTGATAAAAGAATTTCCCAATCCTTCATATCTGCTTGCCTAGTTGGCACTTTATCTAACCATAAATCCATACCATGTTTGCCGGCGGCCGACATTTCATTTGACGAACAAGTAATACCTGCTGCACCCATATCTTGCATGCCAACAACAGCATCAGTTTTTCCTAATTCTAAAGTAGCTTCTAACAATAATTTTTCTTGGAAAGGATCACCAACTTGAACAGCTGGCAAATCATTTACTGAATCTTCTGATATATCTTTAGATGCAAAAGAAGCTCCATGTATCCCATCTTTACCCGTACGAGAACCAACAATAAATACTGGGTTTCCAATTCCTGATGAAGTAGCAGAAATCATTTCTCCTTTTTTCATTATTCCTGCAGAAAATGCATTTACTAAAGGATTTGTGTTGTAACAATCATCAAAGAAAACCTCACCACCAACAATTGGAATCCCGAAAGCATTTCCGTAATCACCAATTCCTTTTGTTACTCCTTTTACCAACCATTTTGTTCTATCCAATTCAATATTACCAAAACGCAATGAATTTAATTGAGCCACTGGCCTTGCACCCATAGTAAATATATCCCTATTTATACCTCCAACTCCAGTAGCAGCTCCTTGATAAGGCTCTAATGCTGATGGATGATTGTGCGACTCAATCTTAAAACAACAAGCTAATCCATCACCAATATCAACAAGTCCTGCATTCTCCTCTCCTGCTTCAACTAACATATGAGGACCTTCTTTTGGTAATGTTTTAAGCCAAACAATAGAGTTTTTATACGAGCAATGCTCTGACCACATCACACCAAAAACACTTAATTCAGTAAAATTAGGAGTTCTTCCTAAAATCTCTATAATTTTATTAAATTCTTCTGTTCTAAGCCCCATCTCTTGAGCTTGTTCAAGTGTAGCTAATGTAAGTGTTGCCTGTGATGACATAATATTGTTTTTAATTTAAGCACAAAAATAGTTATTTTGAAAAGTAAATAAGTTTCAAAACACAAAATAAGCAAAGTGTTTTTAACATTTTCTTAAGATATTAATTAGCTTATAATTGGATTGTAATTTTCAGGAATACAACCTTTTATATCTTTATACTTTTCTTGAATAAAAAGCATGTCTTTTTCAATATCTAAAGTTGGAGTAATGGAATCAATGACTCCAACTTTTTTATTTTCATAATCCATAGCCATAAGCAGAATAGGAATATTGGAATTATGTGCAATATGATAAAAACCTGTTTTCCATTTATCAACTCTTTTTCGAGTACCTTCTGGAGCAATACCAAGTATTAATTCATCAGTATTACTAAATCTATTTACAATTTGATCAACTATATTATTTTGTGATTTCCTATAAACTGGGATTCCACCATTCCATTTAAACAAAGTACCTAAAACCGGAACAAAAAGCTCACTCTTAATTAAGTATTTTGGAGTAATACCTACAATATAACCATAACACCTACCTATAAAAAAATCCCAATTAGAAGTATGAGGAGCAGCAATAACTAAGCATTTTTTAGGATAATTTAAAGTACCTATAATCTCCCAACCAATAATCCAAAAGATAAACTTTGATAATATTTTTTTCATTAAATATATTTTTCACAAAGATATCAGTAAAAATTGTAAGTTTGCAACACAAAAATTAAATTATGAAAGCCAAACAAATTGCACTTATACTTATTCCATTAAACATGATATTAGCTTATTTTGTATTTAATAGTATTGATAGTGAAATTGAGTTTAACAAAGAAGCTAAAGTTAGAATTTCAGAAAATGTACAAAAACTTAAAGATTTAAGACAAGTACAAACTAAATACAAACAAGCTAAAGGAACATTTGCTGATAATTTTAGAGTACTTACACATTTTTTAGAAAATGATTCTGTATCAATTGTAAAAGCAATAGGTGAAACTCCTGATACATTAACTGATTTTCAAGCATTAGAGCTAGGAATTATTAGCAGAGATACTGCTTATGTATTAGCTAAAGAAACTGTTTTTGATGAAGCATACCTTAATAGTAGAAACGAGAATTTCCCATTAGATATTGCTAATTTAACGACTGTACCCTATTCAAATGAAGTATATTCAATTGATGCAGGGCAAGTTGAGAAAGGAAAAGTGATTGTTCAAGTATTTGAAATTTCTACAAATTATGGTACTGTATTTACTGGGCTTGATGCAAAAAACAAAAGCTATCAGTTAGATGCTCTTTTAAAAGTAGGATCAATGGATGAAGCATCATTAAATGGAAACTGGAAAAGCGAATAAGATACAAGCCAGTAGCTTTAACACTGCTCTCTCAGATATCTATCATGTATCCGTTCAGATAGGTCTTACACATTTTTCTTACTGCATTATAAATACATCTACATTTAGTATGGAATATTTTAAGAATTACCAAATTAACAATACTAATGATATCATAAATCTAATTAATGATGATGAAGTAATTAAATCAGATTTTTTTTCTAGCTCTGTAGCTTTTGTTAATTTTCCTAGCACCTTAATTCCAAAAAAGGTATTTACAAAAAACTCAGCCATAGAAATGCTTAAACTTAATAGCGAAACATATGAAATTATCAATAATAATGTATTAAAAGAAATTGATGTTCATTTAGCATATTCTATCCCAAAAGAACTTGATAATATAGCAACCACCTATTTTCCAAACGCAAAACAAAAAGCTCAACAAAGCATACTTATTGATGAGTTTTCAAAAAAGTATAATATTGAGCCTACTGCCTATTTATATTTATGTGAAAATACACTTAATATAACTGTTTTCAAAAATGAAAAACTTATTTTTAACAATAGTTTTAATTTTGAAACTAAGGAAGATATTCTCTACTTTACTTTATTTTCTTTTGAGCAATTAAAACTAAATACTAACACTGTAAACACTTTACTTTTTGGTGATATCACAAAAGATGATGATAACTTTAAACTTCTTTACGAATTCATCCGAAAAATTAAGTTTGGGGGAAGACCAGATCAATTAAAGTTTCCATTTGAATTTAACACACTAGAAAATCAAAAATATTTTGGTTTATTTTCACAAATACTATGCGCATAATTGCAGGAACCCACAGAAGCAGAAGATTAATTGCTCCAGATAAACTGCCTGTACGTCCAACTACAGACAGGGCAAAAGAAGCACTTTTCAGCATTATTGAAAGTGGTTACTATTTTGATGAAAAAACAGTTTTGGACTTATATTCTGGAACTGGCAATATTGCTTACGAATTTGCATCAAGAGGAGTAGAAAAAGTCACGGCTATTGACAATAATTTTCATTGCATAGAATACATAGAACAAACTACTAAGAAGCTTGATTTGAATATATCAGCTGTTAAATCAGATTGTATAAAATACTTAGAAAATTGCAAGCAACAATTTAACTTTATTTTTGCTGACCCGCCCTATGGTTATGAGAATTACAAAGAAATGAAGGATTTAATCATAAACAAAAAACTGATAAAAGAAGAAGGACTCTTAATTATTGAACATAATAAGGATATACAATTTGATGGAGAAAATATAAAACTTAGAAGATACGGTACCGTTCATTTTAGTATTTTCTCATTTTAAATCTTAAAACATCAATAAATTAAAACTAAATAAAATCACTATTTTTGATCTATGAAAAAAACAGCAATTTTCCCAGGATCATTTTCTCCCTTTACTATTGGTCATAAATCAGTAGTTGATAGAGCTTTACCATTATTTGACAAAATCTTAATCTCAATTGGAATAAATTCTGAAAAAAATCAATACTTCACTATTGAAGAACGCCTACAATGGATAAAAGATATTTATGGAAACAATCCTAAAATAGAAATAAAATTTTATAAAGGACTTACGGTTGATTTCTGTAAAAAAGAAAATGCAAAATACATATTGAGAGGACTTAGAGATTCGAATGATTTTAAGTTTGAAAAACAAATTGCTCAAATGAACAAAGACTTAAATAAGGAAGTTGAAACTATCTTTATCATTACCCCTCCTGAAATCTCACATATCTCTTCCTCTATCGTAAGAGATATCATAAAAAATGGTGGTGATGTAAGAAAATTTATTCCTAAAGAAATAGAACTTTAAATTATTAAAAGTTGTTTGATGATGATATTATGTCTAAATAACCATTTTATCCAAAATATGCTCAAATATGTTGAGATTCAGACAAAATCTATATAATTTGTTGAAGTTATTTATATAACTAAATCAAGTCCTAATATACTTTTGTTAGAGTATAGGCTATTTCTTATTGATTTAAGAAACTAAAAGTTTATGAGTAAATATTATCAATATTAAACTTTTGATGAATTGTACATAAAAATACTACTTCTTTATCTCAATAACTATCTTACCTTTTGCTCTACCTTTTTTTAGATAAAGAAGGGCTTTTATTGATTCAGAAAAGTTAAATGATTTGTCGATGATTGCTTTTATTTTATTTTCTTCTATTAGTAATTTTAAATCCTTTAATTGACTGCCGCTAGGATTCATTAAAATGAATTTATAATATGCTGATTTTTTAGTAATTAATTTTGTGATTTTCATCCTTTTTAATGAAAGTAAAAATCTAACAAATGTATTTAATCCTAACTCTATAGATGTTTCTTTATCTATATCACCAGCAATACTTATTACTTTTCCTCCTTCTTTAATTATATTAAAAGCATCTGTGGTGTATTTTCCTCCCAAAGTATCATAAACAACATCTATATCTTTTACAATATCTAGGTAATTATCTTTTTTATAATCAATTACTACATCTGCACCTAATTCTCCTACCCATTCAACATTATTGGTGCTTGTTGTTGTGTAGACAATAGCACCTTTGCTTTTTGCATATTGGATTGCAAATGTTCCTATCCCACCAGAACCAGCATGAATTAGAATTTTGTCATTTGCTTTTAATTCTGCTTTTTCAAAACTTTGGATTGTAGTAAGAGCTACTAATGGTAAGCTACTTGCTTCGTTAAAGCTTAAATTATTAGGCATGTGAGAAGCTAAGTTGCAATCTATAGCTATAAACTCTGCAAATGTTCCAGGTTCATTTCCTGAAACTCTTGAGTAAACCTTATCTCCAATATTGAAATTATTTACTTCGTCTCCTTTTTCTATAACTACTCCTGCAACATCAAATCCAATTGGAGCAGGAAATTTTAATTTTTGGAATGCTTTTAGCTGACCCTCAATAATTTTATAATCAATTGGGTTTACTCCAGCAGAATAGATTTCTACTAATATTTGTTTTTTACCACAAGTTGGTTCTTTAATATCTTCAAAAGAGATATTAGATTCTATATCTCCATATCCTTTTATTAGTAATGCTTTCATATAAATTATTTTTATGCAAAACAATAATAAAATAATTAGTATAAGATTAACATATGTTAACTTTCAAAATTATTTATATCATTATATTTGTATTAGGTTTTAATAAATTTATTTAGATTTAAAATAAAATGCAAGATTTCTTTAAGTACTTAAATAAAAACATAGATATAAATGATGAAGCTAAATTTCTTATTTCATCAATTATTAAAATTAGGGAATTTAAAAAAGGGGAAATTTTAATAACACAAGGGCAATCTAAAGTTACAGATACTTATTTTGTACTTAGTGGTTGTTTAAGGTCATATGTGATTTGTGAGAATGGTAAAGAGCACACTGTACAATTTGCAATTAAAGATTGGTGGATAAGTGATTATATTGCATATTATGGTAAAGGAGAAGCAATTTTAACTGTTGAGTGCCTTACTGATTGTATTGTTTTACAATCAGACAAACTAAGTATTGAAAAAGTTTTTGAAAAATTTCCTGAGATCGAAACTTTTCACAGAAAAAATCTAGAGAATTCTTTTGTGAGACTAAACAAAAGAATAGTGAATCAATTACAACTTAATGCTCGAGATAGATATATTAATTTTACAGCCGATTTCCCAAAAATGGAATCTGTTGCAAAAAATTATCATATTGCCTCTTACCTGGGTATTACTCAGCAGAGCTTGAGCCGAATTAGGACTCAGAAATAGTTTATTATTATTCATATTTTAAGCTTCAGTTATTGAATGTAATCTACTAATTTCTTATCATAATTAGTTGTTTGGATGTGTAAGTTTTTTTAAGGTTAAGTTGATTTTTTTAACATATGTTAATTTATTACAAAAAAAAAGTCTCTATTATTGCCTAACTTTTTAACTAATAAAATATACAAAATGAAAAAATTAATACTTACACTTGTAACTGCTATAGCTTTTATAAATGTACAAGCACAATGTAATTCAAATCCAATTTCTGACAATGGAGCTTCAGGAACTGTAAATTTTTCTGATAGTTCTGCTGTAGGTGGCTTCTCAACAAATTACTCAGTATCTTATTTATGGGACTTTGGAGATGGCACTACATCAACTCAACAAAATCCTTGTCATACTTATGGAGATTTATCTAATGTTACATCTTCATATGTTACTTTGTCTGTAACATATACAGATGTTGCAACATCTAATACATGTCAAGATACAGATTCAGTTTATGTTTTTATTTTAATAAACCCATGTGTCTACGGTAATTTGCAAATTTCAGCTTCAGGTACTAATTTATCAGCTGACTGGACTTACAATGTTGGTGGTAGTGCTGGTTGTGCAAATAATTATCCCGACACTTATTTATGGTCAAATGGAGATACTACTCAAACTATAAGCATTAATTCTGCAGGAACATACACTTGTACAGTTACTACTACAACTGGTTGTGTATATACAAGTACATACTCATATAATGGGTCCTTTACGCCGACTTTTGATTGTAATCTAATAGATTTTAATGAACTTAATAATAATCAGGATACACTAACAATCTCCTCTAACTATTTAAATAATAATTTTCCTGAAGTTATAGATACTTT
This sequence comes from uncultured Flavobacteriales bacterium, assembly GCA_905478765.1. Taxonomy (GTDB): domain Bacteria; phylum Bacteroidota; class Bacteroidia; order Flavobacteriales; family BACL11; genus UWMA-0277. Next base: position 482 of record CAJQJY010000002.1, on the reverse strand, counting down.
ATCTTTTTGGGAAGGTTATTCAACTGATGGTAATATTAATTTATTAGCTCCTTTATCTGCCAATCCAGCAAGTTTTCTAAATATAGGAGGCTTCAATGGGGTTCTCTGTGATACTTTTATTATTTGTGCTAATGTATTCTTATATGATAATTTGTACCAGCATAATTTGCAAGCAAACCCTCCTTTAGGATCTGCATGTAATACTTGCGATACAATTGCTTGGGATGGGACTAATTGGCAAACTGTAATACCAAATAATTCTTATGACTGTGATCCAATTTTAGGTTGTTACGATGCAGGTCCTGCAGGACCATGGGGAGGTCAGTATGCTTCTTTAAGTGACTGTCAAAATACGTGTTACGTGCTTTGTGATTCAGTTGACTTAAGTATTACTAATGTTGTCAACTTAACTGCTAGTTCTGATTCAATTACAATTGGATCAAATGTATCTAGCTTAACAACCACTGGAGTTGATTTTGAAT
>CAJQJY010000001.1 GCA_905478765.1 uncultured Flavobacteriales bacterium | reverse complement strand
CCGCTGGAAGTAAATTAAATGCAGCATCTGTTGGTGCAAATAATGTAAGCGTACCTGGATCAGACAAAACAACATCTAAAGCACACGCATCAATAGCATCCTTTAAAGTAGTGTGATCAAGAGAATTGGATACAATATCATATATGGAATTGGTTGACGGTAAATTTGCAATAATTGTGCCCACCATACCCAGTCCTGCATGAGGATCACATTGGTAATCATAGTTACCTGCAGTAGTACATACCCATTCATAAACAGACCAAGAATTATTTGCAGAGCCACTAAAAATTGTTCCATCAGGATTACTTGAAAAAGTTGTAAGATCTCCATTTACATTATGAAAACCACCATCATTTGACCATACTACGGTGTCTCCAGTATTAATTGTTAATGAGCTTGGTGAAAAAGAATTATTTGCAGAGTTTATAATCACAGAGTGACTAGTTTGAGAAGTTGCAGAATAAGAAAAGATCATAACGACAGCAGCCGTTAGAAGGGATGTTAATGCTCTAAGATTTCGATTTTTAAAAGTTGTTTTCATAATTTTTTTTTGATTATTAATGATTAGTTTTTAATTTTATTTAACTTAAATGATAATTTGAATTATTTATAGAAATTAAGATTGTATAATTTTTTAGTTAAAATTCTATGCAAATAAACAACAATTTTAATAACCACAAAACTTTTTGTATAGTTTTTTTATAAAATCTTTATACATTATATAAATATTAATACATTTGCACTATGAAAAAGAAACCAGATAATATAGTTTATAATTATGCTAGCAAAGAATACGACGCATTCAGAAAAGAATATCCTACTAGTTTTACGTCTAAAACATTTAAACCTGATAAAATAAAAGACTTAGAATCAGATGCTCAACACTATTTTACAACAAGATTTTTTGAGATTAAAGATAAGTACGATTCTCTATTAAAAGAAATAGAATGGTCAAATCTGATATTCAAATCAAAGTACAGCTTTAATCCTATTGTTGGAGAAACATATTACCTATACAAAGGAAATAAGAATAATTTCCTAAGCATAATCAAACCTCATGAGTGGGAAATAGAATGTATTGGCTCATACAAACTAACCTCAAATAATACTTGGACGAAAACAGAATAGAAATATCATTAAATGTATAATGCGAAATCATCAAATAAAATACTACAAGAAATCTTACCTATTTGATTGTAAATCAACAAAATTACATAACTTTAAATAAATCAAAAAATGCCAGAAGGTCCAGAAGTAAAAATAGCTTCAGATTATTTCAACGAATTCTTTCTATTAAGTAAAAAAGTAAATTTTGAAATTGTTTCTGAATATTATGATAAAAAATATTTCGATGTCTTTAGTACTATTAATGATAATTTAGAAAATTTTCAACCAACATTTACTATTGGAAAGAACATATTTATAGAGTTAACAAACAATCAAACATTTAATTTTCACTTAGGTATGACGGGTGGGTGGTCTAATGAATTAATCAAACATTGTCATTTTCGTGTTTCTGATGGTAAGAATGAAATATTCTTTAAAGATGTGAGAAAATTTGGGAAGATGAAGATACTAACTCAATCTGAATTTAATCATAAATTTAACCCTTCTTTTGATCTCATGCATAAATTATATCATTTTAAAAGCCATTCAAATTATTTAGAAAAAAATATTAATCCGAAGAAATCTATCTGCTCTATAATAATGGATCAAAAATATTTTCCTGGAGTAGGAAACTATATTAAATCTGAGAGTTTATATCTATCTAAAATACATCCTGAGGAAAAATGGGGAAATCTTAATAAAAAAATGAAAACTAACTTAATAAAAAATATAAAGCAAGTAATGTGGAATAGCTATCTCTCAGGAGGAGCCGAACTTAAAGATTTTAAAAATCCCTTTAAATTATCTAAATTTAAATTAAACATTTACGGAAAGAAATACACTGAAAATAAAAATCTAGTAATATCTAAAAAAACTTCTGACTCGCGCAAAACTTGGTTTTGCTCTAAACAACAAAAATTAATCTAAAAATATTAAGCATATTGAAGTATCCTATATTATCTCAAAAGAAAACTAAAATCCTTTACCATTAAGAACCATCAAATTAATACGCACTAAAACAAATAGAGTTATTTCTTTGAAATAAATTTAATACTTATTGAATTAACGCAATGCCTCAGGTTTTTCTCTGTCAACATCTCCCCTTCAAAAACATGACCAAGATGACCCTTGCAATTTGCGCAGCATATTTCTACTCTTTGCATCCCATAACTATTATCTTCAATTCTGATTAATGAATTCTTAATCTCGTCATCAAAAGATGGCCATCCACAATTTGATTTAAATTTTGAATCTGATTTAAAGAGAGGATTATTACAGGCCTTACAAACATATAATCCTGCTTTAAATAAATCTAGATAATTACCAGAAAAAGCTTTTTCTGTTCCCCTATCAACAATTATCTCTCGTTCTTCCGTTGTCAAAGCTCCAAAGTAATCTCTATTTTTCACAGTGTTATCCTGTGCAAACAAGCATACGGAAAATAATAGAAACAAAAATATTAGTTTATTCATTTTACAAAATTACTTGTACTAGTTATTTAATGCATCCTGTTTTCCAGTATCTTTCTTAGTTCTGCTGAAAAAGAAAACAATAAGATCTTTAAGTATAAACTCAATTCTTAAAATATTTTTTTGGCACAATTAACATACCAAATGAACTAGCGCCATATTTTCCTAAAGTTTTATGGTGTACTTTGTGTGCCATTCGAATTGCTCTAATATAAGGATGATTTGATCTCTTAAAGTAAGGTAATCTTTGATGAATAATTACCTCATGAACAATAAAATATCCTAATCCATATAGTGCAATACCTAATCCAAAGAATATACAAAGGTTATTAAATTCACAGCCAATATAGATCAGAATCATCGATGGTATTGCAAAAATTAAAAAGAAAAAATCATTTTTCTGAAATACTTTATTTTTATCTACCACATGATGATCTTCATGTAGTCGCCACAACCATCCGTGCATCAGGTATTTATGAGTAGCCCAAGCAACAGCCTCCATCATAAAGAACGTTAACAAAATAATAAATATGTTAAATATTAAACTCATGATAAATTAATTTTTTATTTTTTTGTGTATATACTTTTTGAAATACTCGTTCGTAACAAATCCTAAACCAAGGAGAAAAACTTTCTGGACAATCATTTAATAATTTTATCAAACTCGTTTCATCTTCATAGCTCCAGCTACATACCTCATTAAAATTTGGTTTTGGCTTCTTGTCCGAAAATCCAATAAAAACATGGTCTAGCTCATGCTCAATAAGATTATTTTGGAACTCTGCTTTATAAATAAAACTAAATACAGGAAATATTTCTGTTTTTATACCCATTTCTTCAAATAATCTTCTTTGTGCACATGATAGAGTTGATTCATTATTTCTTGGATGACTACAAGCTGTATTGCTCCAAACCCCAGGTGTATGATATTTCTCTAATGATCTTCTCTGAATTAAAAGTTCATTATTAGAATTGAATATGAAAACAGATACAGCCCTATGTAAAGCACCTTTCTCATGAGCTTCTAACTTATCCATCAGACCGATTGGCTCATCTTCTTTATTAACTAATATTACTTGTTCTTGCATTATTTAGTTATTAATTATTGTAGTAATGAAATTCTGTAAATCTTTAGGCTCAGATTTTATATTAGACATTATCAATTTATAGTCATCAACAATATGTTTATCATACAGTAAGAACTTAGGGCAATTTAGTTGCACTAAATATCGCAAAAAACGAATCTCTGTATGTTTGGGGTTAAATAGTATCAAACTATCTAATTTTTGAGTTGAATTTTTAAATATCTTATATTTACTAAATGGATTAAGAATAAAATTACACTGCATGAGATCTGATATAACATTATAACTATATTTAACAGGTTCAAGTTTAGGATTACAATATTTACTTAGATTATTAAGTCTAATACAGCTTTCAAGATTATATTGAGAAAGCATATACTCTTTTCTTAATTTGATAAGATCACTACATTGAGCGTTACTCGAAAAAGCGGGTAATAAACAAAATAAAATAACAATTAGTCTCATATTAAATTTAATTGATTTTTGAATACCGCTTTTACCATTAAAACCAACTTTTCTATATTTGGAATCCTAATTCGTTCAGCTAACAATCTAGAAGGTGAAAGATATTTAATCTTTTTAAATAAATGATAATAGTATATATACGACAAATACACTCCTGCCCTTGAATTTGAAGGTAACATTTTTATGCCTAATAAGGCATCCTGAAAATCTCTCTCAATATCTTTCTCTATCTTAATTTTATCTGATTGTGAAAATTTATCCATTTGAACTCCTGGAAAATAACTCCTACCTAATAAGTTGTAATCAATATTAGCATCTCTTAAGAAATTAATTTTTTGAAATGCGGATCCTAAACTCATAGCTGAAGGCTTTAATTTATTATATAATTGTTCATCCCCATTAACAAATACCTTTAAGCACATTAGTCCAACAACTCTAGCAGAACCATGAATATAGTCATTATAATTCTCTTTGTTATAACTCCTCTCACTTAAATCCATTTCCATACTATCAAGAAAATTATGTATTAACGATAAATCAATACTGAAAGTGTTTACAGTTTCTTGGAAACTGTTTAGTATTGGGTTTAAACTGATTTTATTATCAATTGCAAAGAATGCATCATCCTTAAACTTATTAAATAGAACACTCTTATCATAATCATGAAAAGAATCTACTATCTCATCAGCAAATCTTACAAAACCATAAATATTATATATGGATTTCCTTAAAGATTTATGCAAAGCCAAAATCCCAAAAGAGAAGCTAGTACTATAAGTTTTAGTCGTAATTTTACTGGCTTTATAAGAAACCTCATCAAATAACTTTTTCATGAATTATGTTTTAAAATATAATCTGCAACTATTTGTCCTGAAATGATAGATGGTGGTACTCCAGGCCCCGGAACAGTTAATTGACCAGCATAAAATAGATTTGAAATCTTTTTATTAATAATTTTTGGTTTTAGATTGGCTGTTTGTAACAATGTATTAGCAAGTCCATATGCATTGCCTTTAAATGCATTATAATCACTTTTGAAATCGTTAATACAATAACTTTTCTTAACAAGGATTTTATCTAAAATCGTTTGCCCACAATATTTCTCCAATCTATTTATCATTTTATAAAAATATTCTTCTCTTAGTTCATTATTATCCACAATACCAGATGTCAAAGGCATTAATAAAAACAAATTTTCCTTATTTTTAGGAGCTACCGTTTTGTCAGTTTTAGACGGACAACACACATAAAATAATGGATCTTGTGGCCACTGCTTGTTTTTATAGATATCATCCGTATGTTGCTCAATATCACTGTCAAAAAATAAATTATGATGCTCTAAATTAGCTAACCTCTTATCAATACCCAAATAATAAATTAAACATGAAGGAGACATAGAACGGTTGTCCCAATATTTTTTTGAATAAGAACTATATTCTTTAGGCAATATATTCTGATCAAAATGGTGGTAATCAGCACCACAAATAACATAATCTGCTTTAAATGCATTTGATTTTGTAACAATCTCGCTGATTTTATGATTAACAAAATTACAATCTGTAATTTCATGATTAGTGTAAAACTCTACTCCTAATTCTTTACATAATTCAACCATTCCATCAATAACCTTACCAAATCCTCCAATTGGATAATAAGTGCCTTGTTTTAAACCTGAAAACGCCATTAAACTATAGAGCGCAGGTGTATCCTTTGGAGAAGATCCTAAAAAAAGTACAGGAAACTCAAGAATATTTCTTAGAAAAGGATTTTTAAAATGTCTTGCTACAAGTTTTCTGTAAGAAGAAAAGATGCTCATCTTTCCAATATTTATCAAAATATCTTTTTGTAATAACTCAAAAAAACTAACACCAGGCTGGTACATTAAAGACTTAACTGCCAAATTATATTTAATCTCAGCATCATCTATAAATTTCTTTAACTTATCTCCGGCACCTTTTTCATAACTCTCAAATAAACTTAAAATATCAGAAAAACTACTATTAATCTTTATTGAATGACTAGAGTTAAATATTATCTGAAAGCCAGGATCTAACTTTATTAGTTCATAATAATCAGATGGGTTTTTATCAAATCTATTGAAAAAATTTTCAAATATATCCGGCATCCAATACCAGCTTGGACCCATATCAAAAATAAAACCATCTTGAGTGAACTGCCTAGCTCTACCCCCTAGTTCATTGTTCTTTTCAAAGACCTTTACCTTTCCGCCTTCCTTAGCTAGTGAAGCAGCTGCACATAGTGAAGAAAAACCTGAACCTATAATACTATAATTATTTAACATTATGCAAATGTATAATTTTTTTTATGAATAATTATACACACGTATAATATTTTGTATATTTTATTATACATTCAAAAGAATTTATAACTTTGCAAAAATAATAAATAGAAACAAATGAATAAATATAGTATTGATGATTTTTCAAAAATAACTGGTTTAAACAAAATATTGATTCGTACATGGGAAAATAGGTACAACTTTGTAAAACCACACAGAACCTCAACCAACATAAGATATTATGATGACAACATGATCGTAAAGGCTCTAAGGTACAGTATGCTTGTAAATATTGGTTTTAAAATATCGACCTTAAATAAGCTATCTGCTGAACAAATAGACGATCTTATTGACACTCAATTAAAAAATAAAAATAATAAATTTTCATTATATATCTCTCAAATTCTTGAATCATCAATATCATTCAATCAACTACTATTTCATAATACCTATGAAAGATGCATAAAAGATATTGGGATTATTAAATGCTATCAGCATGTCTTATTGCCAGTATTAAACAGAATTGGAGTATTGTGGATTAATGATAAAATAAGTGCGCCTCAAGAACATTTTCTGTCAGAATTGATAAAAACTAAAATTTATAAAGAAATAGAAAAAAATGGATATAAAAAATTACCTAAAGAAAACTGGCTGCTATTTCTTCCAAAAAATGAACTGCACGATATAGGCATTTTATTTGCGTATTTAATACTAAAGATGAACGGTTATAATGTCATATACCTTGGCCAAAATTTACCGCATGAGTTATTATTGTCTTTAAAAAACAAAAATAAAATAGATAATATATTATTTTCTATTGTTGCAAATGTTTCCAAATTAAATACAAAAGAGATAACTAACTTCCTTGAAAACCATTTTCCTGATTCAAAAATACATGCGATTATTAATACCAATCTAAGTTCTGAAGAAGCTTTTCAAAAAACAAATACTATTACAAGCATTGATGAATTTATAAATTTAATAACTAAATAATCTAGTATTTTACCTAAATGAAAGAACGTATAATTATTACTGGATTTAGCGGTTCTTTAGCAAAAATCACAACAGCAATACTGAAAGAGGATTATGAAATTATCGGATTAACCAATAATAAAAAAAGAGTTAATAACAAAAACATTTATTATTGGAATACATCAACTGATGAAATTGATGAAAGAGCTTTAGAAAATTGTAAACACATTATTCACTTATCAGGATACCCTATACTAAAACGTTGGTCAAAGAAAAATAAGATATTAATGCAGCAAAGCAGAATTGGGGGAGCGAACTTATTATTTAACAAATTTAAAAAATTAAATATTTCACCCGCAACTTTTATATCTGCTTCTGCAGTAGGAATCTATGGTTTAAATGCAAAAGGCGTAAAATCTGAAAACAATGAAATTGGAACTGATTGGATTGCAAAAATGGCTTCAGATTGGGAAGAATCTGCACAGCAGTTTAAACAAATTGGAAGCCGAGTTATTCAAATGAGAATTTCATTATTAATGAATCAAGAAACAGCTTTTTTAAAGTATAACCTTATCAGTATGAAGTTAGGTATTGGAGTCATAATTGGATCAAAAGAAAAGAAAATAAGCTGGATACATGTTGATGACGCAGCCAACTTCATTAAAGAATCAATAACTAATTTAAATTATAAAGGTGTCTATAATTTAGCTACAACAGAGCCAATTTCTCAAGGAATGTTTATTAAAAAGATAAAAGATAAATTATACCCGTATGCTTTAATTATTAAAATACCTTTTTTTCTAGTAAGATTATTTCTAGGAAAAAGAAGCCACATCATCAATACAGACCTATCTATAAACGTAGATAAATTAAAAAAAGAAGGCTTTATTTGGAAATTTTATAACTTGAATGAAGTACTAGACAAAGTTCGAAAATAGGAACTTAGGAACCGCCAAAAATAAACCCATGTATTTTAGTGAGTTTTTATTTATTGAAGAATTATTTTCTTCTCTACAGTTCCATCATCATAAATATAAAATAATGGTGAATTTATTATTGATTTAGAATTACTAACCGTCCTTCCTAATAAATCAGTAATTCCTATAAGTTGTTTTTGCGTAGTTGATGGCGCTACAAAAAGACCGGTGACAACAGAATAAGTATAAAATTCATACTCGGCTCTTTCAGGTAATAGGACAAGTGCATCATTATTTTGAGCTCTAATATAAAACTTAATATTAAGCCCACTAGATTGAAAGGGTAATTCAGATGAATAAATACCATCATTTGCCATTACATCACCATTAGTGCCATCATCTAACATCACAAAGGATTGAAATTTTGAATTATACTCACTTGTTGTTGCCATTAACTCCAAAGTTGATGCGCTAATAGCATTTACAGTAACTAAATTATTAGTAATATTTAACCCATAAATAGTTGGGGGTGGTAAAGCAATCTCAGGATGAGATAATAAATATTGTTTTCTTGCGTCAATAGTAGACATAATTCCTCCAAAACCCCAACTAGTCCAAAGCGCAGATTCCACATTACTATAGTATTGAGCCATAGAAAATGCTTTCCATTGATCGCTATCAGCAGCATTATGAGCTAAAGACTGTAATTGGTTGATTTGATTTCTAATTATAGTGGTATCTAGTGCTTCGTTTATTATTGTCCGCATATGTGCGGTATATTGTTTTCTGTATAAAGGATCATTAAGTAGTTTCTCCGCAAGAGGCCTATCGCCTGGAGAACCATAATGATAAGGATCATATTCATAAATATTAGATTGATTAAAATAATCGAATCCCATGATAGCTCCTGAGAAACTATTGTCTAAATCCCATGGAATCATCTGGAATAAACCATCTTTAGTTTGGTACAAATAATAATTGTGAATATAATATCCGTTATAAGTATCTAAATTAGAAATTACACTATTTACAGCAAATGCCCAAAGAGTTCGATCTACATTTAGGACGCTGTCAATATTTTGAAAATCTACATCAAGAACTTTTATGAGATTAACTAGCTGTTCCCATCCATGATCTGATTTCATATCATAGCTATTATAATATAAAGCACTATCAGTTCCAAGATAGATTAAACTAGGAGGGTATGAGGCAGGTGCATTCGCAGTATCACAAAATCGATCAATATTATCACATTTAAAAAGTGGCCCTGATTTCTCATCAAAGTGTTTTTTTGTGAATTGTTTATTAATTGATTCTGTATTTACATAAAGACCAAGATAATTCCCCTGCACGTGAAGTTTTACTAAATTTGCTTCACCTGAGGGCAGATAATTTCTATAAATATTACTTGCTGTAATATCTTTGACAAAAGTAGGGTCCATCCACGCATTAGCTAACTTCATCTTTTTATATCCCAACACCTTTTGACTTTCTATAAAATAATTAAAATCAATATTATATGGCACTTTATGATTAGAATTGTCATTAGGCAAACAAAATGTGGAATTACCTTTATACCTTACTCCAACACTATCATAAACAATACCATTCAATATTAATGTGGCAGGAATTCTCTCATCTGGATTATAATACCATGAATTAACTAAATAATTATGAAAGTTTGGATCGTAAAACTCTAAATAGATATCTCGAACTGAATCCTCATCAAAAAATCCGGCAGGAGAATCATATAATTGTTGCGGATTATATAAACTTTGTCCAAAGCTAATTATTGGTAAGTAAAGTAATATTAATAGTATTTTTTTCATTTTGCTAATTTAAAAAAAAAATAGTGCATATACTTGATAAAATACTGACTTTAAGGTCCAACAATACAACCCCACTCTTTTTAGTGGTTTTTTTCTGATTATTGTCTAATAACTTTAAGATAATGAACTTGTAAATCATTTATAATGATTGAGATAAAGTAATATCCTTTAGGTAGATTTCTATGAGGTCTCCATAATACTGAATATTTCTCAGGATCTAACATTCTCTCATCAATAGTTGCAACTATCTGTCCACTAGTGTTATATACAGTAATAGCGACCTTTGCTTTTTGAAAAACTCCATAATTTATTTTAATATGACCAGCAAATGGATTAGGACTTGCACTATAAATAATCCCTTTGTCAAGATGTATATTGTTTATCCCAACCGGAACTCCATTACCATCAATTACAATATCCCAAGTTCCTTCAAGATCTCCATTAGAATTTGGCACTAAAGGGATAATTCGATTAGTAGCGTCAAATGCCCCACTAGTTATTGAAGCAGCTGCATCTGTTGGTATATAAGGATCGCCATGAAAATAAAGTTGAGTTATTAGGGTATTAAATCCTGGAGGAGTTATTTTAAAATGTATATGCGATGGTCTAAAAGTAGCGCCATTCAAATACAGTCCAGGTTTAATTGATTCAAAAACATAAAAACCTTGACTATTTGTCGTAGTCTTTCCTCTCAGATTATATCCCAAATTATCATAACCACCTGCATCATTAGCATGCCATATATCAATTTCAGTATTTGGAATAACTTCTGAGCACTCAAGATTATAAACTAGACCACTAATAATAATGCGTGTACCTTCCTCACTGATATCTGCAAGTTGATTATTCTGAATAGATGGTGCGTTTGCTGTGTAAAATGGACCTTGCCCATAAAGATCTTCAGTGGATTCGTCACAATCAACAACAAAATTGTTTTTACTTAAAGAAACTGTAGAATTCTCGGACTTAAGAATAGTTGGAAATACTGCAACTGATAATAAAGACAAAGAGGTATTCTTTAGAAACTGTCTTCTATTGTCTTTTATATTTTTATTCATAAGGCAAACTTACTCAATAAATCCTTAAACAAGTTAGAACTTAGGATCGTAATGCGCACCAAAAAATTCAAATCATTTGAGTAGGTTTATTAATTATTTTATGAGTATCCTTTAAAAGGACTTCTAATTGCCCACTTTTTAATAGTTACCCTTTTTAGAATTGGGTTAATAATAATACTCAGAAATCTGTTTCTCACTTTAATGTATACATAAGACTTAATTGGTTTTGCACCAAAATTACTCTTAAATTCATTGGCAGTCCTTCCAAAGACAACTTTATCCATTTTAAGTACTATTGCATTGTTAATAGTTTCGAGTAATATCCTGGGATATATAGAAAACTTCTTATTTAATGACTTATCAAAACCTACATAGTAAGAATAAAGAATCTTCTCTTGGTGTATTTCAGATGAAAAAGCAATTAAATCATTATTGATAAAATAACCATATACTTTAAAAATATCTTTTTTAACTAATGATAAAAAAGAATCGGTATTAAATAAAGGCCCACTAAATTTCGATTCATTTATTACCTGACTGAATAGATCTTTTATATTATCAGAATAAAATACTAGATCATTATTATTCATAAGTCTTACATCTATTTTACTGCTTGAATTCAAAAATTTCTTAATCTTCTTTCTATACTTTTTTCTAAAATCTGAGATGTATCTATCTAAGTCACACCACATATTATGTATTTCAAGAACCATATCTCCCTCAACCTCAATCTTACAGAATTCATTTTTTTCAGTAGTAATATTATTATATATAAAATCAGGAAGAACTAATATTGTATAATTATGATGAAGAACAGAAAGAAATTTATCAAGATTAATCTTATTAATTGAAGCATAAGCAGGTATATTTGTAATGAATGAATTTGTAAGATAAAGAACATCAAACTTTAAAAATTTTACAAAAAACAATAATCTCTTATTTCTCAAATAACGTACTATTTTATCAAAACGTAATTCAAAAATATGGGCGTATAACCTCATATCTTTATCAATTACAAAGAGATGTTTTATTTTTGTGTGATTGATATAAAATACTTCTAGGAAAGTACTATGAATAAAATCACTTACATTAAATTTATCCCATTCTGCTTTTACCTTGGCTATATCAGTATATACTTTCAAAGTACCTAAATCTTGGCTTTAATATTTAACACAGATATATCTGGCATTATTCCTACCCTACCAGCATAACCAAGATGACCAAGTCCTCTATTAACATATATTTGCTTTCCTTCATGTTCATATAATCCAGCCCATTCTTTATACCTATATTTTACAGGACTCCATTTAAAACCAGGTATTTCTACACCAAATTGCATCCCATGTGTATGTCCAGATAATTGAAGGTCAATTTTATAATCACTTTTCGATACTACTTCACGAAAATGGGATGGATCATGAGACAATAAGATAGTAGGAATGCTATCATCAACACCTCTCATTGCAATATCTAAATCACCATCTTTGTTAAACCTGCCAGCACCCCAATTTTCAACACCAACAATATTAAACATCTTCTTTTTATTTGAAACAACTCTAGATTCATTCAATAAAAGATCAAATCCAACCTCTTTTTCTAGCTTTAATAACTTTCTAAAATTAGTTTTCCACTCAGCAGAATCTCTTTTCATTCCTGTATAATCAGCATAATCATGATTTCCTAGAATTGATAACTTACCATCTTTCGATTTTATTTTTTTTAAAGCATCAATATAAGGAACGGCTTCATCGTAATAATTATTCACTAAATCACCAGTAAACACTACCAAATCAGGGCTCTCACTATTAATCATTTCAATAGCTTCCTCTAATTTACCGACATTATTAAATCCGCCTAGATGAAGATCAGATATATGAATAATCTTATAATTATCAAGCCCCAATGGCCAATCTCTTATAAAAATTTCTTGATAGTTCTTTTTAAAATTATACCTACCCCATATCATGCCATATAATAATGTAGAAAACAAAGTTCCTGAAATAATAAGTGCAGAATTTTTAAGGAAATTTAAACGACCAAGATCTGATTGCTGGTTACTATTGGAAAAAAAACTAGTTAAATATTTAAAGATCCGAATTACATCATCAATAATTAGAGGAAGTATTCCAATAAATTTGGCAATAAAAACAATAAATACTAAACTAGAATATACAATACTATCATTAAATCTAATAGAGGGGGTTCTTTTTTCATAATTTAAAAAAACGTAAAGCATAGCAGCGTATATTAAAGCTGAAATAAGCCAATAAAAAACTGGATAAATAGAATTATTAACGAATGTTCTAATTGTTGAAATAGTACCTAGATAGAAATAAAGATCTATAACAAAAAGGAAAAGGATAATAGGTAATATCTTCATTTTGCAAAATTAAACTTAATATAATATAATTAGTAAATCATTCAAAAAAAGTTTGAACTTAGAATCATGAGGCCATAAAAATAACCCCACTCTAGTGAAGTGGGGCTACAATTTATTCTAATAATGGTTTTAAATAAACCTGTTGGGTATTAGCTGATATTAATATGCCCAAACCATTTTCAACATTTGTAAATACTGGAATAACCTCTCCTCCAAAGAGTCCTAACTCTCCTTTCTCTGAATGATCTCCTAATGAGTTATAATAGCTATAGGTATCATCACTAAAGGTTGAGAATTCAATAAAAATAGTGTCACAATCAACATACTTAAGATCAGAAATCACATCCAATGTAATTGTCTTTTGCTGTCCGTTAAATAACGCATCAGTAAATACTACATTATCTCCCTCAAAAGTATAGCCTTCAAAAGGAATACCGCTAGGGAATGAAGGATCATTAGACATAAATCTAGTAAATCCACGAAAATTCCACTCTTCGGTATCTCCATCATCATTTTCCCACTCTTTTTTACAAGAAGAAAATAATTTTAATCGGTAATAGTTTTGCTGACTGGCATTATCATCAAAGCTAAAGGTAAATCCTATTTCTTCTTCATGAGTAGTTGTGTCCATATCAATATTGTATAAACTAATATCATCAGGAATATAGGTTTCTGCTGATATTGAAGGATAATCAGAATGATTAACTTCTATTCTATAATTTTGGTTTTTTTCAGCTTTATAATCACTTTTGTAATAATACATTGCTAATGAATCAACATTTTGACTATCATCTAAATAATTAACATAAACTAAGTTTTCCAAATCAGGTAATAAAGATATACCTATCAACTCATCATTTTTGTAAAGTAAAACATTGGCATCATTAATAAATGAAGGCACTGCACTAGAAAAAGCTCCTACAGAGTGAGAAATAATTATTTGAGCGTTAGTATCAGTCTCTAACAAGCCATTTAAAACTAAAACTGGTTCTTGAGGGGAAATATCTAAATCAATTACTGTTTCCATATCGCAGGAAACTATAAACAAAATAGATAGTAGTATAGGGTAAAAGAAATTTTTCATAATCAAAATTGTATTCGGTAAGAAATTGAAGGAATTATAGGAAAAAGTGAAACCTGTTTTGCAACTCTTTGATTATCTTCATAAGCAAGATAAGCAAAGAATGGATTTTTTCTATTATAAACATTATAGACCCCTAAAGAAAGTGTGCTATCCCATTTTTTTCTTTTTTTATGCTTGTTAACACCAAAGTCTAGCCTATGATATGCTGGCAATCGAGTTGAATTTCTATTGCCATACGATTCAACAAAGTCAACAGTAACTTGTTCATCCCAATTATTAGGATAAGGCATCCCAGCATAAACCCCTTGTGGGAAAGTAATCGCATTCCCTGTGCCATATACCCAAGTAGCTCCAACATCCCATTTATCATTAAATTTATGTGATATTACGAACGAAAAATCATGCCTTCTGTCGTATTTATAGGCATACCATTCTCCAAAATTAATATTATCGAACCTTCTATTGGACCAAGAAAGGGTATAGCCAATCCAACCGGTAGTTTTTCCTTTCTTTTTTTGTAAAAAGAGTTCTGCTCCATACGAATCTCCTTCTCCACCTGTTTCTACAGCATTCTCCCAAGGTTCAGTACTTTCCAGATTAGAGTATCCCGCCTTGTAAGTAATTAAATTGCCCATTGTTTTATAATATCCTTCTAAGCTCAACTCATAAGCCCCTTGAAATAAAAGTGTACTAACGCTCCCCGCCCATTGTTCAGATTTTTGAGGCGGAACACTATCAATAGCTGGCACCCAGATATCACTCGGAAACCCTACTGATGAATTAGATAACAAATGAATGTTTTGTTGCATATTGGCATATGATGCTTTTAAGGACCAATTCTCATTCAACAAATATCTAGCTGACACTCTAGGTTGAAAACTGAAATTATCTTCATCATGAATTTTATCCATTAAGCCTATATTATAAGTTGAGCTATTATTTGCTAATGAATAATAACCAATATGCAAACCAATATTTGCTTTTAACCTACTTGTAATTTTTACATTATCTTCTACATAAAAAAACATTTCATGCACATTGGTATTTCCAGAAAAGTTAAGTATAGTATCTAAAGAAAAATTCCGATTTGTATCAGGTGAAATAATATTAATATTTTGAGTTATTACTCCTGGAAAAAAATGATGATACGTATATGATGTTCCAAATTTAATATCATGATTAGGATTTGGCATATAATCAAAATCTATTCTTCCACCAAGATCTTCAATTCCTGCTAGATAATCAAAATTAATAGCTGTATTTTCATTTGTTTGATTTGATGTAAGGCCAAAATTTGTATTAAAGGAATATCTACTATAGGTTAATGTTGTATTACTAAAAAGCTTATCAGAGAACAAATGATTCCATCTTAATGTAGATGTTAAATTTCCATAGCCTAAACCAAAATTTAAAATACCGTTATCTGAGGATTTACCTCCTTTACCTCCTCCTTGACTACCATCATAATCTACACCAAAAGCATCATTACCCATATAGGCACTTAAGTAAACCCTATCATTTTTAGATATTTTATGATTAATCTTGGCATTAAGATCATAAAAATATAAAGTTAGATCTGTACTTGCTGGCATAAATGGTCCTGCAAGCAAATCGGCATAAGTTCTTCTACCGGAAACTATAAAAGATGTTCTGTCCTTAATAATTGGTCCTTCAAGAGTTAATTTAGAAGAAATTAAACCAAGTGTTGCGTCTCCCTTAAACTCTTTCATATTTCCTTCTCTCATATCAATTTCCAGTACAGAAGAAAGCCTACCTCCGAACCTTGCCGGGAATCCTCCTTTTGTAAGACGCACATTCTTAACAGCATCTGCATTAAAAACTGAAAAAAGACCACCTATATGTGATGCATTATAAACAGGAACGCCATCTAGAAGTATTAAATTTTGATCAGGGCCACCACCCCTAACATAAAAACCTGAGCTTCCTTCACTTGATTGCACTCCAGGCAATAATTGGATAGCTTTTAAAATATCCACCTCTCCTAAAAGAGCAGGAATAGTTCTTATCTGTTCAATAGGAACTTCAATCATTGATGTTTGTGTTGTCTCAACAATATTTTTTTCTCCAGTTACTACAACTTCTTGAATATTAACTGAGGAAAGTTCAAATTCAACATCATGCGTTATAGCGGAATTTAAATTAAAGTTTTTTACTTGGTTTTGATAGCCAATAAAGGAAAAGGACACATCATATATTCCTTCTTGAAGCGTTAAACTATAAAAGCCATAAGTATTTGATGTAACGCCAATACTCAGGCCCGCACAATAAATATTTACACCTATTATGCTCTCTCCATTATTCTTATCGGTAATATATCCACTTATAGTGTATTTTTTTTGTGCATAGCTATTTGTTGCTATTAGTAAGATTAGAATGGTAAATATTTTTTTCATGTTCTAAAAAAACGGAATATATTTTAAAAAATTGCTAATCAGTGTAATGATTTATTGAAATAAGAACCACGAATTATTGTTTGATAATTTGTGTCCTAACATTTCCGCTCTCGAAAATATATACTCCATTATCAAAACTATTTAAATCAATTTTATTATTATCTCCAATAAATATAATTTCACCTAAGATATTGTACAATATAAACTCTACCTTTTCTGACAAATAAATTACACTTTTAGTTGGATTTGGATATATTTTAACATTTTCTTGACCCTGAGTAAAATTGTCTATCGAACTCAATTGATAATCTTTCTTAAATACCCATGCCATATTTGTAGAAATATTACCATTTGGATCAAACCCTCCAAAATAGAGAGCATTTTCATTTGAAAATGGAGATTTTACATAGCACCGATTAGCAACTAACGCATTATCATTTAATCCGATTGTTCCATTAATTTCTTCTAAAGAATACTGTCTATCAGTATATCGCTTAGCAAATAAAGCGCCTTTATAGTAACCATTACTTGTTAGATGAGGACCACCTGTAATATTTACTTCAAAACCCAATAAGTGAAGAGTATCATTTGTTAATGGGTCAATATATTTATAAAATTCATTGTAAGCTCCAAGTACATAACTAGCATTTGAGCCGACTAGAAAATTCTCAATCAATAAAGATAATTTTGTTTCATAAATACGATTAAACCCTCCACTATCTGGTTCTAAACGGTAAATAACCCCTTGTGACTGACCATTAGGACACCACATCAACAAGAAATCTTCATCAGTACCACTTGGATTATCGATAGTTGTTAAGCCTCTAATTCCACCAACAGCAGAGTTAATTGTAGCTCCAAGATCGCTAAAATCATGATCTATGACATAATTTGGTGAAACTCCGTCTATTCTTCTATAAAGTTTACTTCCGGATGAAAAATAAAGCTTTCCATTTGCTATTTCAATTCCTAAAGATCTAATGCTTAAGGGACCAAATTCTGCTGTTGAAATCCAATCAATTTTTCCTGGATTTGCAGGATTATATTTACCTTTATATATTCCTTGCGTTCCAATAGAAGCGAAAACATATTCAAAACCAGTTAGTTTATCAACATACATTTCAATATCTCTTATAGAGTAGTTTTCACCAGCAGGAAAACTCCCTTGTACTATTTGACTTTCTCTCCAAGAACCATTGACATCATTTCGCACGAAACTCTTTACTGTTACCTGGCTAGTAATATAGTTTGGTGAGTATCCAGCACAAATCAAAACTGTATCTGGAGATGACAGTGCATTGCCAAACTGATCTTTAGTAAAAATTATTTGTTTAAGAATTTCAGGACGTAGATAACTTGCTCCAAGAAACAAATCTTCTTTCCAAATTGCAGTAGGATTTTCTAAACTATTTATTTGGCCCCAACCAATACTGTTATTAGAGCCTCCATACCATATGTTGTTATCATCTTGCCAATAGCCAACAGATGAAAATAGCATTTTTTTATGACTAACTAGCTGTAATACCTCAGAGCCACCCAATAACTGATTGTTTGAATCATATCCTCCTGCTGTAAATGACTGTACCCAGACTTGTGATTGAACAAAACTAAAAACACCTGTTATCAAAAATATTATTAAGATAATTTTTTTCATTCAACAAACATACTCAATAAGTTACTAAAAAAGTTCGAAATAAGGATCGAGAGGTCCACCAAAAATAAACTCACTCATTTTATTGGGATTATATTTATTCAAGAATTATTTTTTTCTCTACAGTTCCATCTTCATAGATATAGAATAATAAGCCACTTTGGTTTTCTTTATTCTCTCTTCCTAAAACATCCAACGCCTTAAAAACTCTATTATCTCCACCTATTTCTTCTGAAATATTAGTTAAAGTGCCAAAATCAAGTTTTAAACCAATTGGCCTATGATCAGAAATATTATTCTCATAATTACTCCAACTACCCATATAATCATCAATTCTAATTACAGAAACAAACGAATTAAAATTTTGAAAATCAGCAAATAACTCATTAGTAATAAGGATGTGATCAAGGTGAGAAGGCCAAGTAGGATAAGACCAATCTATACTATTACCTTCAGCGATAAACATATCCGTAAACAAATAATTAGTATTATCATTTATAAAATCCTGAAATACATTATTAGCAGTGTTATCAATTATTTCATCATTTAGATCTCCTAATAATATTACTCTTTTTCCTAAAAGAGTATTATCTATATATTGTTTTAGATAAGTAACAGCTTGTAATCTTCTATTTTCTTCATCATTAGTATCATTTGTATTTAGTGTGCCATCTCCACAGCATTTGAAATGATTATTAATAATAATATAGTTGTTCCCCATAAAATTACAATCTAAAACCTGAGGAGATCTTGGAAAAGCATTCCAGTATGGTTGAGAAGTAAATATCTCATATTTCGAATTAATCTGTATCGTATTAGTATTATAAACATAGGCTAAGCCTCCATAATAGCTACTTTTAAAATAGCACTCATATCCAGGAATATTTGATACAACTTGTTTTAAAAGTGTAGTGTCTTCAATTTCTTGTAAAGCATAAATATCAGCTTCTAATCTGGTAAGAATTTCTTGTACTTCACTTGCAGTGCTATTATTCTTTGGAAACCATTCAATATTCCAACTGATAACATCAAAAGTAGTATCAGTACCAAAGTAAAGATCATTAATAGTCTGTGCTGATAATATTTGACTACTAACTAAAAATATAAATATGATTTTATTCATAAGACAAAATTAATTAATAATATTAAAAATATTAAAAATAAGGAGCTATAAATCCGCCAAAAATATCTCCACAAATTTGAGTCTATTTGATTATGTTAGCTTTATGAATACAATTATTAGAAAAGGAGTTAAAGAAGATTTGCCACAAGCACTAGAATTAATCAAAGAATTAGCTAATTATGAGAATTCTCTAGATGAAGTAACCATTACATTAGGAGATTTAGAAAATGATGGATTTGGAGACCGCCAATGGTTTTGGTTTTTAGTTGCTGAAGATAGTAACAGAATTATTGGATTATCCTTTTATTGGATACGCTATTCTACATGGAAAGGGAAACTCTTATTCCTTGAGGACTTTGTAATCAAAAAAGAATTTAGAAGAATCGGCATTGGTTCTAAATTATTTGAAGAAACAATCAAAATATGTAAGGAACAAAATCTTAATGGAATGATTTGGCAAGTATTAGATTGGAATAGTTCTGCTATAAATTTCTATAAAAAATATGACGCTAAAATTAGCTCAGATTGGCTAAATGGAAAATTTACAAAGAAACAAATTGAGAAGATGAATGAACTTCTTTAAAGAAGTTCAAAATTAGCACAGAGAGGACAAAAAAATAAGCCCACTTAAATTAGAAATACATCTAAAATGACTTCAGAAAAAACTGATTTAAAACCACCAACTTTAATAAATAATGCTAGTTTTCTCTTGTTTTATCATATTTCGACTTTAATATTATTAAATAAAAATAGAATTAAACTTTCTGCCAGACTTCTCAAATAGCAATTCTACTGCCCTTCTCCCTTGAACACCTAAGGAAACAGAATAGTCATTTACATACAAAGCAATGTGTTCATCCAACACTTTTTTTTCCATTTCTTGAGCATGGAACTTCACATAATCAGCCGAACTATTTGGATTTGCAAAAGCATATTCAACACTTTTTCTTAGTACTCTATCAATTTTTTGTTGAGTTGCTAAAGGCAATTTTCTTTTTACTACTATACCACCTAAGGGAATAGGAAGTCCTGTTTCATCTTGCCAAAACTCACCTAAATCTTTTACTTTTTCTAAGCCTTTTTCTTGGAAGGTAAATCTGTTTTCATGAATAATAAGTCCTGCATCTACTCTAACTTCAAGCACCTTATTCTCAATTTCAGAAAAAAGCATTTCTACTTTATTTTGATGATTAGGAAAAGCAAAATTCAATAACATATTAGCAGTTGTGTATTTACCTGGAATAGCAATTTTACTTTCCTGAGTTAAAATGGTATTTGGTTTTTTAATTAACAATGGACCGCAATTACTGCCTAAAGCTGAGCCACTATCTAATAACGCATAATGATTTACACAATGTGTAAACGCATTATAACTAAGTTTTGTAATATCCAATTTTTCCTGAAAAACCCATTTATTTAACTGTTCTATATCTGCAAAAACAACTTCAAAATCCAATCCTTCTGTATCAATCTTATGATGCACAAGAGCATCAAAAATAAAAGTATCGTTTGGGCAAGGTGAAAAACCTAAGGTCAATTTCATAATTTATCTAGTATTTTTTCAACTTCAATATTCAAGTTTTTTATTGCCATATTAATATCCCAATGTTCTATATTCCTTCTTTCAATTTTGTTAGAGATTGACCTAATTTGCATACAAGGAATATCAAATTCCTTACAGATTTTAAAAATAACAGCACCCTCCATACTTTCAATATCAGGCTTTAATCTATCAATTATCTTTTCAATAGAGCCCTCATTTCCATGAACAGTATTTACAGTTATTCCTACAACTTTCTTTAACGAAGTTTTAGATTCGTTTTTATAGGAAGTTGGAATTTCAAAATCTTGAAAATGAGAGAAATCACTACCATCTTCAAAACCAATTTCTGAAAATATATCTTCAACAACTTCAACTATATCTCCAACTTTTATAGTATCAGTAAATGACCCAGCAATACCCATATTTATAATTAAATCAAAAGAGGAGTCAGATAATTTTCTTGTTAAGCCAATAGCCGTATTTATCATTCCAACTCCAGTTATTAGAACTGGAAAGGACATTACTTTATCAGATGTAATCTCAGATTTAGTAGCAGATACAATTAATACTTTCATATGGCAAATATATGGTATATTTGCAG
Organism: uncultured Flavobacteriales bacterium; assembly: GCA_905478765.1. Classification (GTDB taxonomy): domain Bacteria; phylum Bacteroidota; class Bacteroidia; order Flavobacteriales; family BACL11; genus UWMA-0277. Next base: position 90,696 of record CAJQJY010000001.1, on the reverse strand, counting down.
CCTATTTATAAAAATATGAGTGATAATTACAATCAAGATATAGCAAATAGCATTAAAACATTACTTTCTGAAATTGGAGAAAATCCAGAAAGAGACGGTTTATTAAAAACTCCTGAAAGAGTTTCTAAATCAATGGAATTTCTAACAAATGGATATGAAAAAAATCCAACTGAAATTTTAAAGTCTGCAATGTTTTCTGAAAGTTATAGTCAAATGGTTTTAGTTAAGGATATTGAACTTTACTCTTTATGCGAGCATCATATGTTACCATTTTTTGGCAAAGCACATATTGCCTACATACCAAACGGACATATTGTAGGGCTTAGTAAAATACCAAGAATCGTTGATGTTTTTTCAAGAAGACTACAAGTTCAAGAAAGATTAACAGATGAAATAAAAGACTGTATACAAGAAACTTTAAATCCAAAGGGGGTAGCTGTGGTAATTGAAGCACAACACCTTTGCATGCAAATGCGTGGAGTACAAAAGCAACACTCTTCAACAACAACTTCTGCCTTTTCCGGAATTTTTATTTCCGATAAAAAGACAAGAGCAGAGTTTATGAATTTAATTTTATAAAAAATGAAAGCATATGTATTTCCTGGGCAAGGGTCACAATTTCCTGGAATGGGTAAAGATCTTTATGAAGCATCAATAGATGCAAAAATAATGTTTAAAAAAGCAAATGAAATTTTAAGATTTTCAATAACTGACATCATGTTTGGTGAAGATGCTGAAGCACTAAAACAAACTAAAGTAACACAACCTGCCATCTTTTTACATTCTGTGATTTTAGCTAAGTTAAAGGAGGATTGTTTTAACCCAGAAATGGTAGCGGGGCATTCTCTTGGTGAATTTTCAGCATTAGTTGCAACGGGTTATTTATCTTTTGAAGATGGATTAAAACTAGTATCTAAAAGAGCAATGGCAATGCAAAAAGCATGCGAGCAAAACCCATCTACCATGGCAGCTGTTTTAGGCTTAGAAAATGAAGTTGTAGAAAATATCTGTTCAGAAATAGGAGAGGTTGTTGTTCCTGCTAACTACAATTGCCCAGGGCAATTAGTGATTTCAGGCTCTAATAATGGAATAGATATAGCATGCAGGAGACTTACAAAAGCTGGTGCAAGGAGAGCATTAAAACTTCCAGTTGGAGGTGCGTTTCATTCCCCACTAATGGAACCAGCAAGAGCTGAGCTTGAAACTGCAATTGATAATACAGAATTTAAGGATGGATTCTGCCCTATTTATCAAAATGTAACTGCTACAGCTATTATACATCCTGAAGAAATTAAAGAAAACTTAAAAAAGCAACTTACTGCACCTGTAATGTGGACTCAAACTATGCAACAAATGATAGCAGATGGGTTATCATCAGTAACTGAAGTTGGCCCTGGAAAGGTCTTACAAGGATTATTTAAAAAAGTAGATAGGAAAATAGAATCTTCTAGCGCTACTTTATAAAGTGTTATTTAATAGTTTACAACTATTATTTAAATCATGCCAGGCTTCTTTAGTCTGACATTTTTCATATAGTTCAGCGTGATTCATATTATGGCAATCACTACCGATAAAACTTACCATTTCTGCTGCAATTAATTCTTTAGTTTTTTGTTCAATTTGAGGCGAATAATAGCCAATTATTGAAAGCCAATTTATCTGTAAAAGAACCCCTCTATGTACAAGTCCTTTATAATCATCCATTGTAAAAAATGCATACCTTTCTGGATGCGCCAAAACTACTTTATATCCTTCTAATTGCAGTTTAAAAATAATATCAAACAAGTTTTCTGGAGCTTCCATAAATGAAAGTTCAACCAAAATATAGTTGTCACCAAAAGTTAAGAATTTTTCCTGACCTATTTTTTGATCAAAATCATAATCAATATAGTATTCAGCAGCTGCTTCAATTTCCATATCAATATTTTGAGCTTTAAGTTCTGCTCGTATATCAGTAAGACCTTTTAAAATTATTTCAGATGAGTTTTTGTAAAAATCACTCATTACATGAGGGGTAGTTATAACCTTCCTAAATCCTAAAACCTGCATCTTTTTTATTAAAGCAATTGTTGTTTCCATATCAGGAGAACCATCATCAATTCCGGGAATAAAATGCGAATGTATATCTGTTATCAAAACTGAAAAATCAAGAGGGTCAAGCTCTATTTTCTTTTTAGAAAACCATTTTAACATTTAACTGTATTGTTCTTTATAAAAATTCTGATAATCTCCTGATGTAATATTATTCACCCATTTTACATTTTCTAAGTACCAAGCAATTGTTCTGGCAAGTCCTTCTTCAAACTGTAAAGATGGTTCCCAACCCAATTCATTTTTCAATTTATTTGCATCAATGGCATATCGTTTATCATGTCCTGGCCTATCTTTTACATAAGTGATTAACTGCTCAGAAGTACCCTCTTCTTTACATAGTGCAATATCCATTTGCTTACATAATAATTTAATCAGATCAATATTTGTCCATTCATTAAAACCACCAATATTATAAGTCTCAGTATTTCTTCCTTCATGATAGATTTTATCAATTGCAATAGCATGATCTACTACATAAAGCCAATCACGAGTAAATTTTCCATCACCGTAAACTGGCAATGGTTTTTCGTTTCTAATGTTATTTATAAATAGTGGCAATAACTTTTCAGGGAACTGATTAGGCCCATAATTATTAGAACAATTTGAAATTACATATGGGATACCATAAGTGTTTCCGTAAGCACGAACAAAGTGATCAGAACTCGCTTTTGAAGATGAATATGGTGATTGAGGATTATAAGAAGAGGTTTCTAAAAACAAGCCTGTATGCTCTAAACTGCCATAAACTTCATCAGTAGAAACATGATAAAACAACTTGCCATACTCATCTCCTTTCCATTGATTTTTAGAAGCATTTAATAAATTTACTGTCCCAATGACATTTGTCAAAATAAATTCCATCGGATTTGTGATTGATCTATCAACATGGCTCTCTGCAGCTAAGTGAATTACGCCATCAAATTTATACTTTGTAAATATAGCTTTAATATAGGTTTCATCAACTATATCTCCTTTCTCAAAAATATAATTATCAGCATTTTCAACATCTCTCAAATTTTCCAGGTTTCCAGCATAAGTCAATTTATCAAGGTTAACTATCTTATAATCTGGATATTTATTCACAAATAATCTTACAACGTGGGAGCCAATAAAGCCAGCACCTCCTGTTATTAATATCGTTTTATTCATCTTATTTCTAGGATCATTATAAATTCAAAGCAAATATATACAATTATTACAATATGCTTTGCGTTAATTGTTGCACTTATAGTACTTTAGCCTTCAAATGAAAAAGCAACAAATGAGAAACATCCTTTTTATACTTTTATCAGTGGTATTTGTCAATTTAAAAGCTCAAGATAATAAACAATCTGCCTTTACTTTTAACTACACCTATCAAATTCCAACTAGTGATTTAGCAAATACTTTTGGAGATAATTCAGCTATTGGCGCATCTTATTTTACGGAAAATGCTAATAATCTATTTTACGGAATTGAAGGAAATTACATGTTTGGTAACAATGTAAAAGATTCAACACTTTTTAGTAATATCTCGACCTCAACAGGAGCAATTATTGGTGATGACGGGCATTATACTAATATAGTTTTAATGCAGAGAGGGGCTAATGCGCATCTATTTATTGGTTATGCTTTTCATTTTAAAGAAACAAATTTGAGTGGTATTTATATATCTCAAGGATTTGGTTATTTGCAACATCAAATATACATAAATACTAAAAATCAGTACATTCCACAGCTAGATGAGGAGATGAAAAAAGGTTACGATCGTTTCACTAATGGATTTAGCACAAAACTCTCTGCAGACTATAAGTATTATAGTAAAAAAGGAAAGTTTCAGGCTAATGCAGGAATAAACTACACTATGGCCTATACTAAGATTAATAGAAGTTATGATTTTGAAAATCAACAGCATTATCCTAGGCAAATGAAATGGGATCAATTAATAGGTTTTAAGTTGGAAATAATTATTCCTATTCTAAGAAAAAATGATGAAGAATATCATTACTTCTAATGAATTACTTGTACAATATTAGCATTTGGTTTTATGTAGTTGCAGTTTATTTTGCATCACTATTTAACGGTAAAGCTAAATTGTGGATAAACGGAAGAAAAAATATCTTTAAAAAAATTAAGGAAGCTACAAAAAATCAAAAGAATATTGTTTGGTTTCATTGCGCATCTCTTGGGGAATTTGAACAAGGAAAACCAATTATTCAAGCATATAAATTAAAATATCCAACACATAAAATATTACTTACTTTTTTCTCTCCTTCTAGTTACGAAGTAAGGAAAAATACTTCTTTGGCTGATTTCGTCAGCTATCTCCCTGCTGATACAAAATCAAATGTAAAAAAATTTATCAGTATTGTGAAACCTATAAAAGTTGTTTTTATAAAATATGAGTTCTGGTTCAATTATATGGCTGAGCTTAAAAAACAAAATATCCCTTTTTATAGTGTGTCAGCTATTTTTCGTGACGGACAAATGTTTTTTAAATATAAATGGTGGGCAAAACAACTTAAAAATGTCACACACTTTTTTGTACAGGACAAAAACTCAGTTGAGCTTTTAAAAAGTATCGGCTTTAAGAATACGACTATTAGTGGTGATAGTCGCTTTGATACTGTACTAGCCAATACTCAAAATCCAGTTAAAATTCCTTTAATTGAGATGTTTTGTAAAAGTAAGCCTACTATTATTTGTGGAAGCACTTGGCCTAAGGATGAAATCATTTTAGTAAAATACATTAAGGATCACCCTGAAAACAATTACATCATCGCCCCACATGAATTGCAAAACATCTCTGATTTAAAAAAACAGACTAATGCGCTACGATATTCTCTGGCGGATGATAAAAACATCTTTACTTCTAATGTACTTATTATTGACAGTATTGGAATTTTATCTCATATCTACAGCTATGGTTCTATTGCTTATATAGGAGGTGGGTTTGGGTCAGGAATACATAATATTTTAGAAGCCATAACTTTTAGATTACCCGCTATATTTGGTCCTAATTATCAAAAATTCAATGAAGCCACCGAATTGATAGCATTAGGAGGAGCAAAAAGTATTAGCAATTATACTGAGCTAACTTTAGCGATTGATTCATTTGCTAATTTTGACCAAAAAATAGCAATTAATTATATCAAAAATAGTATTGGAGCAACTGAAACTATTTTAGAAAGTATATAAAAACAAAGACGGGAGAAAATCTTGCGATAATCTCCCGTAATGTACCCGGGACGGGACTTGAACCCGTACGGACTAATGTCCATTGGATTTTAAGTCCAACGTGTCTACCAATTCCACCACCCGGGCAGGGTGTTTGTTTGTGTCTTATAAAGAACTTTGAGCGAGTGATGAGATTCGAACTCACGACCCCCACCTTGGCAAGGTGATGCTCTACCCCTGAGCTACACTCGCAATAAGGATTGCAAATTTAACTAAATATTCAATACTACAAAATCAAAAACTAGTTTCCTAATAGTTTTTTTATATCATTCAACTTCATTAATGCCTCTACAGGAGTTAAAATGTTGATATCTATACTATTTATATCTTCCCTTATCTCTTCAAGTATAGGATCATCAAGCTTAAAAAAACTCAGTTGCATATCATTTTCAGCACTAACCGCTTCGGTATTTTTCTCTCTTCCTCTTAATGATTCAAGTTGCTTTAATATTTTTTCTGCTTTTTTAACTATTTGCTTTGGCATCCCTGCCATTTTAGCAACATGTATCCCGAAACTATGTTCACTCCCGCCTTCTTTTAAAGTTCTTATAAAGATAACATTCTTTCCGCTTTCTTTTACTGATACATTATAGTTTTTTATCCTATCAAACTGCCGCGTCATTTCATTAAGCTCATGATAATGTGTAGCAAATAATGTTTTTGCTTTTGTTGGATGTTCATGCAGATATTCAGCAATTGCCCATGCAATTGATACTCCATCATAAGTACTTGTACCCCTACCAATTTCATCTAAAAGTATTAAACTATTTTCCGATAAATTATTCAAGATACTAGCTGTTTCGTTCATCTCTACCATAAAGGTAGACTCGCCCATTGATATATTATCAGAAGCACCAACTCTTGTAAAGATTTTATCAAACAATCCAATTTCTGCTGATTCTGCAGGAACAAAACTTCCAATCTGTGCCATAAGAACAATCAATGCAGTCTGTCTCAACAATGCTGATTTACCCGACATATTTGGTCCAGTAATCATCATAATTTGCTGCTGTTCTCGATTCAAATTTACATCATTAGGAATATAGGGCTCGCCCATTTCCAATTGCTGTTCAATTACTGGATGTCTACCTTTTATAATTGCTAAATCCGAGCTATTATTTACATTTGGCTTAATATAATTATGTCTTTTTGCAATAGATGAAAACGAAAGCAAACAATCTAACTGAGAAATGATTGAAGCGTTTAATTGTATTTGTTGAATATAAACTGCTATACTTTGCACTAGCTCAGAGAAAAGTTGATTTTCAATTTCATAAATTCTGCTTTCAGCATTTAAAATTTTGCGCTCATACTCCTTAAGTTCTTCTGTAATATAGCGCTCAGCACTTACAAGCGTTTGTTTTCTTATCCATTCCTCAGGAACCTGATCCTTGAACCTATTTCGCACTTCCAAGTAATAACCAAATACATTATTAACTGATATTTTTAAGGAAGAAATGCCTGTACGTTCAATCTCCCGCTCCAACATATTATCTAAATACTCTTTTCCAGAATTTTGAATAGAACGCAATTTATCTAGTTCAGTATTCACTCCATTTTTTATAACATTTCCTTTGTGCAATAACATTGGAGGGTTGTCGCTTAATTCATTTGCAATTCTCTCCTTTATTAACTTACAAATATTTATCTTACTAGTTAACTTCTGCAAATCTTTTCCTGATGCGCTACTAATTTCTTTTATAGGTTTTAAAGCAGTTAAAGCATCTTTCAACCTTCCACATTCTTTTGGATTTATTCTTTGAGTAGCAACTTTTGAAATCAAGCGCTCTAAATCTCCAATTTTAGCAATCTCTTCAAAAAGTACTTCTGATAATTTATTATCAGTAAGTATCTGTTCAACTATATTATGACGTACACTTATCTGTTTTTCATTTTTCAAAGGCAAGGCTAACCATCTTCTTAACATCCGACTACCCATTGCTGATTTTGTGTTATCTAATACATCAATCAATGTTTTTGCACCTTCATTTGGAGAATAAAAAAGCTCGAGATTTCTTATTGTAAATCGGTCCATCCAAACATATTTCTCTTCTTTTATTCTACTAATACTTAGTAAATGATTTGTTTGATGATGTTGTGTTTCATTTAAATAATGCAATGCAACTCCAGCAGCAATTACACCTTCTTTTAAATCTGAAATACCAAATCCCTTTAATGAATTGGTGTCAAATTGTTTGTGTAATAAATCATTAGTATAATCAGTAGTAAAAGCCCAATCATCTAGCATATAAGTATAAAAAGAAGTGCCAAAATCTTCTTCAAATTCTCTCTTTTTATTCTTCTGATAAATAACTTCATTAGGACTCAAACTTTGTAATAATTTATCTACATAATCTACCTTCCCTTCAGCAACTAAAAACTCACCTGTTGAAATATCTAAAAAAGAAACTCCAATATTCTTTTTTCCATAATAAACGGATGCTAAAAAATTGTTTTTCTTGGTTTCTAAGGTTAGTTCATTATAAGAAACTCCTGGAGTAACTAATTCCGTAACTCCTCTTTTTACAATTCCTTTTGAAGCTTTAGGATCTTCTAACTGATCACAAATAGCTACCCTCTCTCCTGCCCTAACTAATTTAGGTAAATATGTATCTAAAGAATGATGAGGAAAACCTGCTAACTCAATTTTAGTATCGCCATTGTTACGAGCAGTAAGTACTATTCCTAAAATCTTTGATGTCTTAATGGCATCTCCACCAAAAGTCTCATAAAAATCACCAATCCTGAACAAAAGCAAAGCACCAGGGTGTTTACTTTTAATCATATTATATTGTCCCATTAAGGGAGTAATTTTCTTTTCTTTCTTCTTCTTAGCTGCCAAAAATTTATTCTTTAATTTTGCAACAAATATAAGTGATGAAAAAGTTAAAAAACAAAGATTTACAAAGAATAAATATTGAGGAGTTTAAAAGTACTATTAAAACACCCATTACTATTGTACTGGACAATGTAAGAAGTGCTTTGAATGTAGGGTCTATATTTCGTACTGCTGATGCTTTTTTAATTGAGAACATTATACTATGTGGAATAACAGCCATTCCTCCTAACAAAGAAATTCGTAAAGCTGCACTAGGATCAAGTAATTCTGTAAATTGGAAATACGTTAAAAATACAACTGATGCTGTACAACAATTAATAAAAGAGGGATATTATGTTGTTGGTATTGAACAAGCAGATAAATCTACTTTTTTAAACGAATTTAAATTAACTAAAAAACCAATTGCGATTATATTGGGAAATGAAGTAAATGGAGTTGACCAGCAGGCAATTGATCTTTGCAATGAAGTAATTGAAATACCTCAATTTGGCACAAAACATTCATTAAACGTATCTGTTACAACTGGTATTGTTGTATGGAAAATATGGGAAAAAATTAATTTTAATCAAAGATAGCTAATCTTTAGCTTTAGTGATTTCTTTAGTTTTATTGATTTTATCTAAATTATAGGCAAGTCCCAAGGATATAATAGAGTATCTATCATAACCCTGTCCTCCCTCCATAATTGATGAATCCCATTTATCTGAATTAGTAGCTCGAATAGTATAATCTAGTACTAAAGATACTCCCTTATCGAATTCATACTTTAATTTAGTACCACCAACAATTACAGATTCAGAAACAGGATCATCTGATTCATTTTTAGTGAGCTCATCATAGCCATAACTATATATATAATTATCGTTATATAAATCAGTTCTTAAACTTCTGTACACATTGTAACCAATCCCAACTTTTAAAATAATAGATATATTATCAGACATTTCTTTTTTTATCAACTTTGAAATGCTAGAATTTAAATTATAATTTAATAATATATCAGTTTCATTAAAAGAGTTAACAAATTTGTCTCCTGATGATTTTGCGTCAAAATAACCTGGCATTGCTGGTGAAACGTTTGAATAAGGCACATTAATTTCATAACCTTTATATTCATTTGGTCGTCTCAGACCAGCAAACTCTCCTGAAACATTTTCTATACTGATTGAAACATTTTCATCAATTTTCTTCTCTAAACTAAGGAAAAATGCTGATCTTCGTTCTTGGAAATCAGAATCCTGATATCTGAGATCAGTTTGTTTAGAAGAGGCAAATGTATACTGACTAATATCTCCATTAAATTTAGTGATGCCATAATTAAAGCCTATTGTCCAATTTTTAAATGCCTCTTTCATTTTAATTTCATTATTATCTTGTGCTGATACGAAGCTAAACGAAAAAACTGAAACCGCTATAATTAATGATAATTTAGTTTTCATGATAATATTTTTTATTTTTAGCAAACTTAACAAAATTTTACGTAAATTATAATTACTAACAACTATTTTGTAAAACCTACAACTATACACCTAAAAATCTTTAATAATTTTTTACTTTTGCAATAATTATAAATCAAACAAAACAATAGAAATGGGAATGTCAAAATTATTTTATATAATAGCAGTAGCGGCTTTAATGAGTGGTTGCGGGTTAGATAAAATGGCTAACAAATATGAAACAGTAAGTTTCACAACAACTCCACCAATCTTACAAGTGCATGGTGGTAAGGTAGCACTTTCATTAGAAGCTAATTTTGCTGAAAAATACTTTTCAAAAAAAGCTACAGTAGATTTTACACCCGTTTTAGTACACAATGGTGGAGAAACTGCATTTAAAACAATTACTATTCAGGGTGAAGAAGCAACTGGAGGGGAAGCAACAATATTTAATGCAACTGGAGGTAGCTTTAAGTATAATGATGCAATTAGTTATTCTGATGAAATGATGAGTTCAGCTTTGGAATTAAGAGCGGTTGCAAAACTCAATGATAAAGAAAAAGTATTAGGTCCTGTAAATATTGCTAATGGAGTTATTGCAACTTCAACTAGAGTTCAAGATACTGAAGATTTAGGAAATAACAATCACGGATATGAGCATGAAACAATCTTAGAAGAAACTGCCACAATCTACTTTTTAGTTAATCAATCAAACATTAGAACTACTGAAAAAAGTGATGAAGATATTAAAGCATTAAAAACTTTCGCTAAAAACGGATACAAAACTCATTCAATTGAAATTATATCTTACGCATCTCCTGAAGGAAGTGTAAATATGAATGATAATGTTTCTGACAACAGAATGAAAAGCACTTTAAATTACACTAAAAGATTATTAAGATCTTTAAAAGTTGAAGGTGCAAAAAATAGTGATTTGTATACTGAAACATCAGTAGGAGAAGACTGGGAAGGTTTCGAATCAATAGTACAAGGATCAAACATAAAAGATAAAAGAAGAATCAATAAAATTGTAAATTCTATTGCTGATGTTGAAGTAAGAGAACAGCAAATTAGAGATTTAGCTGAAATTTATGATGCTCTTGAAGATGATGTTTTACCACAATTAAGAAAAGCAACTATTATAATTAGATCTTACCAACCGAAAAGAACTGATGAAGAGATTGCTACTTTATCTACAACTACACCAGAAGAGTTAGATGTGAAAGAATTATTATTCTCTGCAACCTTAACTTCTGATGAAATTACTCAAAAAAGCATTTACAATAAAGCGATTGAATTATATAATGATTGGAGAGGTTACAATAATATTGCTTGTATGTATTTAGCAAAAGGAAATTTAAGTGAAGCCATGACTTACCTTGAAAAAGCTGAAAAAATAGTAGGTGAAAATTCAGATATTCTAACAAATAAAGGAATTATTGCTGCAAGAAAGGGACAACTATCAAAAGCACAAAAATTATTTAATGACGCTAATACAACTGATAATAATCAGTCGGTATTAGATATCAGAAAAGGGGAATACACTAAAGCAGCAAGATTCTACAAAAACAGAAAATCATTTAATGCAACTTTAGCTCAATTATTAAACGGAAATAATTCAGTAAACTGCAATGAAAATACAGCTGCTTGTAGTTATTTAAATGCAATTGCAAATGCAAGATCAGGAAATAATGATGCCGCAATTAGCAGTTTAGAAAATGCAATTAATGCTGATGCCTCTTACAAATCAGAAGCTGTTAAGGACTTAGAATTTGTTAACCTAAGAACAAACGAAACATTTATTGCATTAACAAAATAATAATGCATGACATATAACATATTAATAGCCCCATAAAAGGGGCTATTTTTTTACATATGAAAGAAATTAAAAAACCTAATTTTATAATTATTGGAGCAATGAAAGCTGCAACAACTTCATTGTACACATATCTAAAGCAACATCCTGAAGTTTTCATGACACATATTAAAGAACCAATGTTTTTTAATAATTTTAAAACAGAGAACAGCTATATTGTAAAGGGGAGAAAAGGAAATAAAATATCAAGCCTGAAAGAATATTATGAATTGTTTGATAATGCAGAAAATGAAATTGCACTTGGTGAAGCTTCACCTGCATATATTTACAATAAAAAGTGTGCAACTTTAATACATGAACACTTATCTGAAGTGAAAATTATTGCAATTTTAAGGCAACCTGTTAAAAGAGCTTACTCAAATTATCTGCATGCAAAAAGAGCAGACAGAGAGCCAATAAATAGTTTTATCGATGCAATAAATTCTGAAGAAGAAAGAATTGAAAAAAACTGGAGCCCCTTATATCATTATAAAGAAAAAGGGCTTTACTTTAAACAGTTAAGCAGGTATTATAAAGCATTTAAAAAAGAGCAAATCAAAGTCATTCTATTTGAAGATATTATTGATGATCCTCAAAAGATTACTAAAGAGGTTTTCGAATTTTTAGGAGTAGATAGTTCTTTTACTGCCGACACATCAAAAAAAGCAAATGTATCTGGAAAACCTAAAGGGGTAGCTGGTTGGATTGTTATGAAATTAAGAAAAAACAATCTGATTCCAAACATTGAATTCAGTAAGTATTTGCCAGAATTCATTGTGTCATACATATTAAAAAATATATATTCCAAACCAGAAAAGATAGATAATAAAACCATTAAAAGCTTAACAAAAAAATACTATAAAGAAGATATTAATCAACTGGAAAAACTAATTGCAAGAGACCTTTCCAATTGGCTATAACACTTTATTATTAACGCCGACACTATATTTTACAAAAATAAGTTCACAAATTTTATCATAAAATTTTTTTTCTGCAACAAAATCAACATTGGATACATCTATTAAAAGCACAGGAAAATCACTTTGTTTCCTCAAAAAATCTAAATATTTATCTTGAATATTTTGCAAGTATTCATCAGTAATAATTTGCTCAAAATCCCTTCCTCTATTTTTAATATTTTGTTGTAACCGCTCAACATCAGAATACAAATACACTAACAAGTCAGGTTTTGATAAAGAAGAAAGCATAATATCAAACAATCGATTAAAAAGTTGCATTTCATCTTTCTTTAAATTATTCTGAGCAAACAACTTTGATTTCACAAAGAAATAATCCGAAACAATTTGAGGCTTAAACAAATCTTGTTCTTTTAAGTTTTTTAATTGGTGATATCTTTCAGCCATAAAAAAAAGCTCTAAAGGAAGAGCATTTTTTTCTGGGTCAGAATAAAATTTTGGTAAAAAAGGGTTTTCAGCAAATTGTTCCAAAACTAATCTTGCGTTAATATCATTAGCTAGCATAGTGGCTAAAGTAGTTTTTCCACTCCCAATATTTCCTTCAATAGCAATATGATTATACAACATAAACAACTACTTTTTCTGTATCATTGGATTGTTTAAATAATTCAGAAATTGTTTTATTATATTTAGGGTGCACAAATTCTGGCGCAATTTCATTTAAGGGTTCTAAAACAAAATTTCTTTCATGCATGTGCTTGTGAGGAATGCACAGTTCTGGGGATTCAATAATCTCATTATTAAAGAAAATAATATCAATATCAATCAACCTTTCTCCCCATTTCTCCAATCTAACTCTTCCTAAATCATTCTCAATATTCAATACCAAATCTAAAATTTTATCAGCAGGAAGTTTAGTTTTAATTTCTATTACCTGATTTAAATAATTTTCCTGCCCATCAACTCGCCAAGGCGCACTTTCATAAATTTTTGACTGAGAAATTATATCGCCTATTTGAGTAGATATATTAGTAAGTGCTGAGGAGATAAGATGTTCTCTTTCTCCTAAATTACTGCCTAATTGTAAAAAAACTTTATTCATAATTATTAAAGTCATCAAATATAATAAGATTGTTACAAATCTACTATTTAAAAATTGTATTTTTGATAACTTAAAATACATTATGAAAAGTTTCTTAAAAAACATCTTAACTACAATTATAGGAATCATCTCATCTATAATTGTAATGATTTTATTAGTTATTGGATTAGTTGCTATTATAAGCTCAGAAGATGAAGTTAATTTAAAGGAAAATTCAATTCTGAAAATTGATTTAGCCAATACTTCTGTAGTTGAACGCTCCTCAGAAAACCCTTTTGATGGATTGAATTTGTCAGGTGATGTAGCATCAACTATAGAGCTAAAACAAGTACTTGATAATATTGAAAAAGCAAAATTTGATAACAATATTCAAGTCATCTACATTAACACCTCTTATGTAAGTGCGGGGATTTCACAAATAGAAGAAATTAGAAATAAACTTCTTGAATTTAAACAAACCGGCAAACCTATTATAGCTTATTCAGAAGTATACAATCAAGCAGCCTATTATTTATCATCAGTGGCCAACAAAATTTATTTGAACCCTGAAGGGATAGTAGAGTTAAAGGGATTATCTGCAAGTATTATGTTTTACAAAGGACTTTTAGAAAAGTTAGATATTGATGTTCAAATAATAAGACACGGGAAATTTAAAAGTGCTGTAGAGCCATTTATGTTGGATAAAATGAGTGATACAAACCGTGAACAAATGCAATTATTACTCAACTCTATTGCTGATAATTTATTTGACAGCATTGCAAGTCAAAGAGGTATGAGTATATCTGACATTCATAATCATGCAAATAATTTAAGCTTAGAGAATGCTAAAAGCTGTTTGGATTTACAATATATTGACGCTCTTTTATATCAAGATCAAGTTGATGATAGCTTATTAGTCATTTCAAAATCAGAAAAACTAAACTTTATTTCTTTAAACAAATACTCAAATGTAAAAGTTGCAAAGAAAGAAATTAGCAGAAATAAAATTGCAATTATTTATGCAACTGGAGAAATCAATTCAGGAAAAGGAAATGAGAAAAGTATTGGATCAGAAACGACTGCTAAAGCAATAAAAGCTGCAAGAGAAGATAAAAATGTAAAGGCTATAGTATTAAGAGTAAACTCTCCAGGAGGAAGTGCTTTGGCTTCTGATGTTATTTGGAGAGAAACTGTATTGGTAAAAGAAGAAAAACCTTTAATAGTTTCTATGGGGGATTATGCAGCAAGTGGAGGGTATTATATTGCATGTGCAGCTGATAGCATAGTGGCAAACCCCACAACAATTACAGGCTCAATTGGAGTATTTGGAATGATTCCTAATCTACAAAAACTTTACAAAAATAAATTAGGGATTTCTATCGACACAGTGAATACCAACAAGCATGCTGATATAGGAATGAACAGAGCATTAACAAAATTTGAAGAAGATAAAATCCAAAAAAGTGTAGTTGATATTTACACAACATTTATCACTAATGTAGGAGAAGGAAGAAATATGAGCACTACAGCTGTAGATGAAATCGGACAAGGTAGAGTTTGGACTGGTTATGACGCAAAAGATATTGGGCTAATTGATACTTACGGAGGACTTGAAAAAGCAGTAGAAATTGCTGTTTATTTAGCTGAAATTGAAGATTACAGAATCATCTCTCTTCCTAAAAAGAAAGATCCATTTGCTGAATTAGCTCTAAAATTTAGCGGAGAAACAAGTATTTCTGATTTAGTAATACTGAAGCTAGGATTGAAAACTGAACTTACTAATCCAATTGAAAATCTCCTAAAAAGAGATAAAATTCAGGCAAGGATACCTTTTATTATGGAATTAAAATAAAGTACCCTGGGCAATTTCCTGAACAGAAAATTCTGAAATAAATCCTTCATGAGAACGGATATTAAAAACTCTATCCCCATCAAATAAAAGATACTGTCCTTTAATTCCTAAAAGCGTCCCCTCTAAAATTGGTGTTCGCTCTAATTTTACACTTTTAATTTTAGATGGATATTGTGTTACAGGATATCTAATTTCAGTTACTTTAGTGTCAGGCAAAATATATTGTTTTAATTCTTCCGGAACATGAACTGAAAGCTCTTCTTTCATTGCAACTAAATCAACTGAATCTGGATTTCCTGAAAGCATCTTTCTCCAATTAGTAACATCAGCAACAAATCTCTTTAAAGACACCTCAATGTCCCCAGAAAATCTTCTATTTGGGACTTCTGCTAATAAAATTGCTTGGCTTGCACCTTGATCCATCCATCTTACAACGCCTTGGCTTCCTCTAGTTATTCCAACTTTTATTCCAGATGAATTTGCTAAATAAACATAATGTGGAGCAATTTGAAATTCTTTTTCCCATTCTAAATTTCTTTCTTCAATACCTAAATGAGCTGTACAAAGTTCAGGCTTAAAAATACTTTGAGATGCTAATGGTGATTCCCAAAAACACTTGTAACAAAATCCTGCACGATAAAAACTATCCATTTTTTTACCACATCCACATACTACAACACCACTCCAACTAATCTTTACTTTCTTGCCAATATAATTATTCATACTATGGGTTTTACCATTTATGTCCAATGTATATTGCACAACATCTTGCAAATCTGTAACCATTCTCTTAAGCGTATCTCTCAGCATATTTTTTTGTATTTTTAAGCCCTTAAATTTACAAAAATTGAGCAACTTTTCAATAAAAAACACTTTACTTTCTTCTTTGATGAAAAAACGCATCAGAAAAATAAATAAGTTTAAAGATTCTCCTATTGAAACGCAAAATAAAGTTCTCAATTATTTAATAAGTAAAGGAAAAGAAACTATATTTGGGAATGAGCATAATTTCAATCAAATTTCAGATTACGATTCATTTAAAAAAGAAATACCTATTCGGACATATGAAGAAATCGCACATTATGTAGATAGAGTTAGAAATGGGGAAGAAAATATTTTATGGCCAGGGAAAATAAAATGGTTTGCAAAATCATCAGGAACTACAAATAACAAAAGTAAATATATTCCAATTTCAAAGGAATCACTAAATGATGGACACTTTAAGGGGGGGAAAGATATGCTTTCACTTTACGGAAATAACTTTCCAAATTCTAGCATCTATAATGGAAAAGGATTAATGCTTGGAGGATCAATTACTGAAACACAAAGTGGAAAAGCAAAAGAAGGAGATTTATCAGCAATTCTTTTAGATGAGTTCCCTTTTTGGGTAAACTACCACAGAATTCCTGATATTGAAACTGCTTTGATGAGTGAATGGGAAGAGAAATTAGAGCGAATTGCACAACAAGCAGTAAATGAAAATATCACTAATCTTACAGGAGTACCATCCTGGATGTTGATTTTACTGAAAGAAATAATAAAAATTAGTGGTAAGAAGAGCATCTCAGAAGTGTGGCCTAATCTAGAGCTTTACATGCATGGAGGTGTGAACTTTGAACCCTACAGATCACAATTTGAAGAATTAATTCCCTCTAAAAAGATGAGTTATTTAGAAGCGTATAATGCATCAGAAGGTCTAATGGGATTGCAAGATAAATCTCCTTCAGAAGGAATGTTACTCATGCTTGATTATGGGATTTTTTATGAATTTATTCCTATGGAAAAATTCTCAATTGGAATAATGGAACCCACTAAACTGAATGATGTAGAAATAAATAAAAAATATACCATTGTCATATCAACAAATGGTGGATTATGGCGCTATTTAATTGGTGATATTATTGAATTTACTACCCTCCACCCTTTTAGAATAAAGATTAGTGGTAGAACAAAAAACTGCATAAATACTTTTGGAGAAGAACTTATGGTTCATAATACTGATACAGCAATACTAAACGCATGCAACCAACACAACTGTTCAATTAGAGACTACACAGTTGCCCCTATATATATTAGTGAAAATTCGGGGGGACATCAATGGTATATTGAATTTGAAAAAACACCAAAAAATACGGACAAATTCATGCAAGATCTTGATGAAAATCTGCAAAATCTTAATTCTGATTATCAGGCAAAAAGAACTAAAAATCTAATTCTTAAATTGCCTGAACTTGTAGAAATTAAAAACAATGAGTTCTATAAATGGTTAAGTGAAAATAATAGACTTGGAGGGCAATTTAAAGTCCCAAGACTTAGTGAAAATCGTGATATTGCAGATTACCTTTTGGAACTTCAGTAGAAGTTTTCAACAATAAGCATTGCTAACATCATTTTACTTACTCAAGTAGTAATACTTTTTTATTTTAGTAAAAAAATTAAATATGCATATTGCAATAGCAGGAAATATTGGTAGTGGAAAAACTACTTTAACAACCAAACTAGCAAAACACTATAAATGGGAAGCTCATTATGAAGACGTAGAAAACAATCCTTATTTGAATGATTTTTACAAAGACATGCAAAGATGGTCATTCAATCTGCAAGTTTACTTCTTAAATAGTAGATTCAGGCAGATTGTAGATATTAAAGAAAGTGGGGAAACTTACATTCAAGATAGAACAATTTTTGAGGATGCAAAGATTTTTGCACCTAACTTACACTCAATGGGACTGATGAGTACAAGGGATTTTGATAATTATATGGAAATTTTTAATCTGATGGATGGTTTTATTGGAGCGCCTGATTTGCTTATTTATTTAAGAGCATCTGTACCAACATTAGTAGGTCAAATTCAAAAAAGAGGAAGAGAATATGAAAATAGTATTCGCTTAGATTATTTAACACGACTTAATGAGCGCTATGAAGCATGGGTCGGAGACTATGCTAAAGGAAAGTTACTAGTAATTGAAGTTGATGACATTAATTTTGCTGATGATGATGAAGACCTCAGTAAAATAATTGAAAAGATAGATGCTGAAATTAACGGTCTTTTTTAATTAGCTACAATATAAATTTCATTAAAAAAAGCCGAACATTTGCTCGGCTTTTTTAATTATTAATCAATAATATCTTCCCTAGATTTCCCTTTTACATACACAGAAACATCTGATGAGGATTTCTTAAAATTATCAGACGATAAAATTATAGAACCTAAAAGTGTTGTTGAACCTTTATCATCGCCTCTGACATTAAACAATAAAGTTGCTTGCATTTTACTGTCTGCAAAATGTAATTCACCAGAAACTTTTTTATCAAATTCATTGCTTCTATTGTCCACTGATATTTTAGAAGTCTTAAATACTATATTTTGTTTGTTAGCTAATTTTAGTACTTCAGTACATCCAGATGATTCTTCACGACAATCAATATCTTTGATTGTTATTTCAGTTACAGTCTTAGTTTTTCTATCAAAAGTATATGATATTGCTACAGATTCCATGGCAGAAGAAACATTAGACGTCATCATACCTTTCTCAACATTAACATCATTAATTGGCTTGATTTGTTGTTGTTTATCACTATTCTCATTATTTTCATGACCACCCCCTAATATTGGAGCAATAACTAATCCAATTAAGCAAGTTAGTTTAATTAGGATATTCATTGAAGGACCAGAAGTGTCTTTGAAAGGATCTCCAACTGTATCTCCAGTAATTGCTGCTTCATGTGCAGCAGAACCTTTGTGTGTCATCTCTCCATTAATCATTACACCAGCTTCAAATGATTTTTTAGCATTATCCCAAGCTCCACCTGCATTATTTTGGAAAATTGCCCAAAGAACACCACTTACAGTAACTCCAGCCATATAACCACCTAGCATCTCAGCAATCATTAAGTTATTCATTCCAAATAACATAGGAATAAAAGTAATAATTAAAGGAAAACCAATAGTTAAAATGCCAGGAAGCATCATTTCTTTTAATGAAGCATTCGTAGAAATCTCAACACATTTATCGTATTGTGGTTTTCCAGTACCCTCCATAATTCCAGGAATTTCTTTAAACTGTCTTCTTACTTCATATACCATCTCCATTGCAGCTTTTCCTACAGCATTCATTGCTAAAGCAGAGAATACAACAGGAACCATACCTCCAATAAATAACATTGCTAATACAGGAGCCTTAAAGATATTAATCCCATCAATACCAGTAAAAGTAACATAAGCAGCAAACAATGCCAAAGAAGTTAATGCAGCTGATGCGATAGCAAAACCTTTACCGGTTGCAGCTGTTGTATTTCCTACTGAATCTAAAATATCTGTTCTTTCTCTTACGATAGGATCTTGTTCACTCATTTCAGCAATACCACCTGCATTATCTGCAATAGGTCCAAAAGCATCAATAGCTAATTGCATAGCAGTAGTTGCCATCATTGCTGATGCTGCCATAGCAACACCATAAAAACCTGCGAATGCATAAGAAGACCAGATAGCCATTGCAAATAAGATAACTGTTGGGAAAGTAGAAATCATTCCTGTAGCTAAACCTGCAATAATATTTGTTCCTGCGCCAGTAGCTGATTTTTCAACAATATTTAAGATTGGTTTTTTACCTAAACCAGTGTAGTATTCCGTTACTGAAGAAATAACCCCACCTACAATCAAACCAACAATTGTAGCATAGAATACACGCATTGCAGTAATATCTTTCAATACATTTCCTCCTGTTTCAAAGAAATTCATTTTCATAGTTTCAGGTAACATCCAAGTTACTAAACCATAACAAGAAACAGCAACTAAAGCAATTGAAAACCAATTTCCTTTATTTAATGCCCCCATTACTTCTGATTCCTTTGCATCATTGCTTTTAA
The DNA here is from genome assembly GCA_905478765.1 of uncultured Flavobacteriales bacterium. Taxonomy (GTDB): domain Bacteria; phylum Bacteroidota; class Bacteroidia; order Flavobacteriales; family BACL11; genus UWMA-0277. Next base: position 70,537 of record CAJQJY010000001.1, on the reverse strand, counting down.
TAGAAACTAACATAGTTCCTAATAAAGAAATTACAATTCCAACACCAGCTATTGACATTGGTAATAAGATAGGACCTATAGAACCAAATCCTTCAAATATAGAAATGTCGTTAGAAGCAATGATATAATTACCTAATACCATTGCAGCTAAAACAGTTGCTACATACGAACCAAATAAATCAGCTCCCATACCAGCAACATCACCAACATTATCACCAACATTATCAGCAATAGTTGCAGGATTTCTTGGGTCATCCTCAGGAATACCCGCCTCAACTTTTCCAACTAAATCAGCACCAACATCAGCAGCTTTAGTATAAATACCACCTCCTACTCTTGCAAATAAAGCGATAGATTCAGCTCCTAAAGAAAAACCGGCTAACGTTTCTAATACGATCGTCATATCATTAGTGTTTGTCCAAACACCACTCATAAAATAATTATAAAAAGCAATAAAGAATACCGTCAATCCTAATACAGATAAACCAGCAACTCCTAATCCCATTACTGTACCACCACCGAAAGATACTTTTAATGCGTTTGGCAGACTTGTACGAGCAGCTTGTGTAGTTCTAACATTAGTTTTAGTAGCAATTTTCATTCCCATATTACCTGCAAGTGCAGAGAAAATCGCACCTATAATAAAGGCGATTACAATTAGCCAATGCGTTGATGGGGCAATTGTTGATACTATAAATAATAAAATACTTACTCCGATAACAAATAGTGTTAATAGTCTGTACTCCGCTTTTAAGAAAGCCAAAGCTCCTTCGTAAATGTGATCAGAAATTTCTTTCATTTTCCCATCTCCTGCATCTTGCTTCATTACCCAAGATTTCTTTACCATCATGTAGGCTAACCCCACAAATGCCATTACTATTGGCATATAAATCATCATTGATTCCATATTCTTTTTTTAAGTTTATTTATTTTAAAAGGTTTGCAAAACTAACATTTTTATACAAAACACATAATATGGAACTGTTTTATATATTGATAGCTGATATTTATCTATTTTTTTGCACTAATATTTAACGCATTTTATCTAAGTTTGCAATCATTAATTTTAAAAAAATGAAGAATGAATATTGTTGTTTGTATTAGTAGTGTGCCTGACACTACTGCAAAGATCAACTTTACTGATAACGGAAGTAATTTTGATGCCAATGGAGTACAGTTTGTAATCAATCCTTATGATGAATTTGGACTGACAAAAGCAATGATGCTAAAAGAAGTAACGGGAGGAAAGGTAACTGTTATTACAGTTGGTGATGCAACCGTAGAAGCAGTAATGAGAAAATCATTAGCAATAGGAGCCGATGCAGCTGTAAGAATTAATATGAATGCAACTGATAGTTATTCTACAGCAAATGAAATTGCTAATTACTTAAGCAATAATCCTGCTGATATAATTATCACTGGTAGAGAATCAATCGACTATAATGGAGGGGCTGTAGGAGGTATACTTGCTGAAATGATGAGTCTTCCTTTTATTAATGCTTGTAATGGTCTAGAGCTTTCTGGAAATACTGCGAAGTTAACTAGAGAAATTGATGGAGGTAAAGAGAACATTACTGCAGAATTACCATTTGTAATTGGAGGGCAAAAAGGATTGGTTTTAGAATCAGAACTAAGAATTCCAAATATGAGAGGAATTATGCAAGCAAGGAGTAAGCCATTAGAAATTATTGAGCCATCATCAAAAGAAGGGCTAACTTCATCAGTAAGTTTTGAGAAACCAGTTGAAAAAGAAGCTTGTAAATTAGTAGATGCTGACAATGTAGCTGAGTTAGTTAACTTACTGCAAAATGAAGCAAAAGTTATTTAATTAAAAGAATTAGAAAAATGTCAGTATTAGTATATACAGAAAGTTGGGATGGGAAATTTAGAAAAAGTACTTTTGAAGCAGTTTCTTATGCAAGTGAAACTGCAAAACTATTAGGCACAGATCTAGTTGCTGTATCATTAGGAGAAATTAGTAACGATGAGCTTAATAAATTAGGTAATTATGGGGCTTCAAAAGTAATTAGTGCTTCAAATATTATTAAAGGTGATGGGCAAGCTGCAACATCAGTGATTGCCGAGCAAGCTAATGATGCAAAAGTAATAGTTTTTTCAAATACTTACACTGCAAAAATGATTGCCCCAAGACTTTCAGCAAAATTAAAAATTGGAGCAATCAGTAATGTAATTGAGGTAGCAACAAGTACTACACCATTAATTGTAAAGAGAAAAGCATTCTCTTCAAAAGCAATTGAGATAGTTAAAGTAAATTCTGAAAAAGCAATCATCTCAATTGCACCAAATTCATTTGGGTTAATTAAAACTGAAGGCACCTTAACAATTGAAAATTCTGACACATCAGAAAAAGGAGGAATTACAATTAAAGGACAAGAAACTGCAAGTGGGAAAATATCAATATCAGAAGCTGAAATAGTGGTGTCTGGTGGAAGAGGATTAAAAGGACCAGAGAACTGGGGAATGATTGAGGAATTAGCTGACTTACTAGTAGCAGCAACAGCTTGCTCAAAACCAGTGTCTGATATTGGCTGGAGACCTCATTCAGAACATGTTGGACAAACTGGCAAAGCAGTTGCTGCAGATTTATATATTGCTATTGGTATCTCAGGAGCAATACAACATTTAGCTGGAGTAAATTCATCAAAAGTAATGGTTGCAATAAATACTGACCCTGAAGCACCATTCTTTAAAGCAGCAGATTACGGAATAGTTGGTGATGCGTTTGAAGTTGTTCCAAAATTAATTGAAGAAATTAAAAAAATAAGATAATTTGGATTTCGTTCAACTTGACATAACAGCAATAAGGCAAAGTAACTCACAAAACAATGCCTATGTTTTATTATTGAACGAAACGATTGGAAAGCGCCAGTTACCTATTGTTATTGGGTGGTGTGAAGCGCGTTCCATTGCAATTGCACTTGATGGAACAGAAGAACCAAGCCGACCACTTACTCATGATTTATTTAAAACATTAGGTGATAGTTTTGATATTGCAGTGCAGAAAGTTGTAATACATACTTTAATTGAAGGTGTTTTTCATGCTGCTTTTCATTGCAAACATAAAACTACAGGAGAGGAAGTTGAAATAGATGCAAGAACTTCAGATGCAATAGCAATTGCAATTAGATACGGCTGTCCTATTTTTACATTTGAAGATATTTTAGTTCGTGCAGGTATTATAATCAACAGTGCAAGAGAAGAAGATGATTTATTTCTTATGGAAGAGGATGACAAAACTCCAGAGCCTCAAGGAATCAGTAATTTAAGTACTCCAAAACTTAAAAAATTACTTACTGCAGCAATTGAGGAGGAGGATTATGAAAAAGCTTCAGAAATAAGAGATGAATTAAAAAAACGAAAAGGAGAACAATATGAATGAAATAATTCAAACTTCTGGCTTTTCAATTGAATCTCTTTTAAGAGGGTTACTAGGTATAGCTAGTTTACTACTTATTGCTTTTGCTTTTTCAAGAAACCGAAAAGGAATTGACTGGAAATTAGTTGGAAAAGGATTGGGTATACAAATAATATTTGCTCTATTAATTTTAAAAGTTCCTTTTGTCTCTAAAGGATTTGAGTTTGTAGGAAAAATATTCGCCAAAATCATTTCTTTCACCCAAGATGGTACTATGTTTCTTTTTAGTTCATTTGAAACCGGTATCATTGAATCTCCACTTATGAATTTTGTAGTGATGATTTTACCAACTGTGATATTCTTTTCCGCACTTACCTCTTTATTCTACTATTGGGGTGTTTTACCAAGAATTGTATACGGATTTGCATGGCTCATGAAAAAAATAATGCGCCTATCAGGACCTGAAAGTGTAGCGGCTGCAGGAAATATCTTTTTAGGACAAACCGAATCCCCGCTACTTGTAAAACCATATTTGGATAAAATGACCATGTCGGAGATGTTATGTTTGATGAGTGGAGGAATGGCAACAATTGCAGGTGGAGTTTTGGCTGCATATATCGGTTTTTTAGGAGGAGATGACCCAGTCCAGCAAATTATGTTTGCCAAACATTTATTAGCGGCATCTGCTATGTCGGCACCAGCAGCTATTGTGGCTGCAAAAATGTTATTGCCAGAAAAAGAAAAATTTGAAACAAAATTAGAAGTTAGTAAAGCAGACATGGGAGCTAATGCTTTAGAAGCAATTTCAAAAGGAACAACTGATGGCCTCAGATTAGCGGTAAATGTTGGCGCTATGCTACTGGTATTTATTGCGTTAATGTCAATGGTAAACTTTATACTTTTAAAAGTTGGGGATTGGACTACTCTAAATTCATGGATTGCAGATCACACTCAATATGATAACCTTTCCTTTAATATGATTTTGGGTTATATTGGGGCCCCAATTGCATGGCTTATGGGAGTATGTAAAGAGGATATGTTTTTAGTAGGCCAGTTATTGGGAGAGAAAACGGTATTGAATGAATTTGTAGGATATATGTCCTTAGGAGAGATGAAAAGTGCAGGTTCATTTGTAGAGCAAAAATCTATTATAATTGCTACTTATATATTATGCGGATTTGCCAACTTTGCTTCTATTGGAATACAAATTGGAGGGATAGGTGCACTAACACCAAAAAGAAGAGGGGATTTATCCAAATTAGGAATATTAGCTTTAATAGCAGGAACATTGGCTTCCCTATTTACAGCCGTAATTGTAGGAATGATATTATAAAAAAATGCAACAATACTTAGATTTAATGACACGCGTGATGAAGGAAGGTGCGCTAAAAGAAGATAGAACCGGAACAGGAACAAAAAGTGTTTTTGGTCATCAAATGCGTTTCGATTTATCGGAAGGATTTCCGTGTATTACTACTAAAAAGTTGCACTTAAAATCTATCATTCACGAGCTGCTTTGGTTTTTAAAGGGAGATACTAATATAAAATACCTCAAAGAAAATGGAGTGCGTATTTGGGATGAGTGGGCAGATGAAAATGGAGACTTAGGTCATGTCTATGGCTACCAATGGAGAAGTTGGCCAACACCTGACGGGAAACACATTGACCAAATCAATCAAGCAGTTGAGGCTTTAACAAACAACCCAGATAGTAGAAGAATTATTGTAAGTGCTTGGAATGTTGGAGAGATTGAGCAAATGGCTTTACCTCCTTGCCATGCGTTTTTTCAGTTTTATGTAGCGGATGGAAAACTTTCTTGTCAACTATATCAAAGAAGTGCAGATATCTTTTTAGGTGTTCCGTTCAATATTGCTTCTTATGCATTGCTGACTATGATGATGGCACAAGTTTGTGATTTGGAGGTTGGGGATTTTATCCATACTTTAGGTGATGCACATATTTATACCAATCATTTTGTGCAAACAGAAATACAATTAAGTAGAGATACAAAAGCATTACCTAAAATGAAAATCAACCCAAATGTAAAAAGTATTTTTGATTTCACTATTGATGATTTTGAGTTAGTAGATTATAAATATCACCCACATATTAAAGGAAAAGTAGCAATATAATGGCTAATATAATTGTTTTAGGAGCAGGATTAGTAGGCGGTGTAATGGCGAAAGATTTGGCCAAAAATCATAATGTTACCTCAGTAGACATCTCACAAAAAAACTTAGATAAGTTAGTAGGAATCAACACCATTTGTGCTGATGTGTCTGACACAGCCACTTTACAAAACTTAATTAAAGATTTTGACTTAGTAGTGGGTGGTGTTCCTGGATTTATGGGATATAAAATGATGAAGGATGTAATTGAGGCAGGCAAGAACATAGTAGATATTTCTTTTTATCCTGAAGATCCTTTCGGATTAGATGAACTAGCAAAAGGAAATGGAGTAGTTGCGGTTATGGATTGCGGCGTAGCGCCCGGTATGGGAAATATTATCTTTGGGCATCATAATTCAAAAATGGAGATTAATGATTACGAATGCTTAGTAGGTGGTTTACCCGAAAAAAGAGAATGGCCTTACGAATACCAAGCAGTCTTCTCTCCTATTGATGTGATTGAAGAATACATTCGCCCTGCCAGATATGTACAGCATAGCCAATTAATTACCAAAGAAGCTTTGTCGGACACTGAATTGATAGAATTTGATGAAATCGGAACTTTAGAAAGCTGGAATTCTGATGGATTAAGAAGTTTGATAAAGACTATGGCACATGTGCCAAATATGATAGAGAAAACCTTGCGTTACCCAGGTTGTGTAGAGTATTTGAAAGTATTGCGGGCAAGTGGTTTTTTCTCTTATGATGAAGTAGAAATAAACGGAACTATGATTCGCCCAGTGGACATGACTGCCAAATTATTATTCCCGAAATGGGAAATGAAAAAAGGCGATAAAGACTTTACAATCATGAGAATTATCATTAAAGGAACAGAAAATGGAGAGGCAATAACTTATCAGTATAACTTGTTAGATCGTTTTAAAAATGATACTATTTCCATGGCACGCACAACAGGATTTACTTGTACTGCAGTTGCTAATTTAGTTGTAAATGGAGAATATGATAGAGCAGGAATTTCTCCTCCAGAATACTTGGGAGGACATTTTGCTTTTGTAAGAAATTATTTGGAAGAAAGAGGAGTGCAATATAAAGTAATTAAAAGCAAATGAAAGTTTCACTAATAGTAGCAGCAGCCAAAAATGGAGTGATTGGAAAAGATAATGACCTCATTTGGCATTTACCAAAAGACATGCGTTTTTTCAAGGATACTACTTTAAATCATCATGTGATAATGGGTAGAAAGAACTTTGAATCTATTCCGCATAAGTACAGGCCATTACCAAATAGAACGAATATTATTATTACAAGACAAACCGACTATAAAGCAAATGGATGTGTAGTAGTTAATTCTGTAGAAGCCGCTTTAGAAATTGCAAAAAAAAATAGAGATAAAGAACCTTTTATTATTGGAGGCGGTCAAATTTACAAGCTAGCACTTGAAGCCAATTTAGTAGATAAAATTTATCTTACTAAAGTACACCATGCTTATGATGGCGATACCTTTTTCCCTAAGTTAGGAAATAATTGGAAAAAAGTAGGAAGAATAGATTGTAAAGCTGATCAAAAACATGCTCATGATTATAGTTTTTTAACTTTTCAGAAAATTAACTAAGTTTACCAAAAATATTAAGATGAAGAAAATAGGAATAGCCCTAAGTATTTTAACTGTTTTACTTTACGCATGTAAAGATGAAGATATTAAAACACAAAATGAATTGACTAGCACACAAGCTGCAAGAGACAACCTTATTGCAGAACAAATATTTAATGATGCAGGCAGAATGGTTGAAGCAGGTTTTGATGCAAACCTTGATCATAAATTAGGACCTACTTATACAATTATGAATTCTGACACATCAAATTCTGACACACTTATTGTTAACTTTGGGACGTCTACTGTTTCTAACAACACTATTATAAGAAGCGGTAAAATCATTTCAGTTTATACTGGAAGATATAGAGATTCATTATCAGTAACTACTACAACTTTTGATGATTATCATGTGAATTACAATCTAGTACAAGGTGAACGAATTATTACAAACCAAGGTAGAAACAACAATGGGAATATGTGGTTTACAATTGAGATAAAAAATGCTAGTATTAACACTTCAAATGGAACAATTAATTGGGAATCAAGTAGAGTTAGGGAATGGGTAAGTGGGCAGAACACTCACCTTAACATTTCTGATGACAGATATTTGATAGCTGGAAATGCAAGCGGAAATAGTGTAAACGGAAATGCTTTTACTATGGAAATTACTGATTCTTTAGAAGTTGATTTAGGTTGCTTACCAACTTGTGTAATAAAAAGTGGTAAAGCAAAAATTTCTCCAAATGGTTATGCAGATAGAATCATTAGTTATGGTGGTAGTATTTGTGATTGTAACTTTGATGTTATAATAAACGGAAAAACTTATTCAATAGTAGTAAACTAAGCTACTTTTAGTTTAGTGAATGAAAGTTTAGTCAACTGATTTTTTACATAAGAAGCAGTTATCTTCAAATCTTTTTTACTTTCATCAGAAGGAAACTCGAACATTGCGTCTAGCATTATTGCTTCACAAATAGAACGTAAACCTCTTGCTCCTAGTTTAAATTTCATTGCTTTATCAACTATAATATCTATTGCTTTTTCATCAAATGTTAAAGCAATTCCATCCATATCAAATAACTTTTGATATTGCTTAGTTAATGCATTTTTAGGCTCAGTAAGGATTAACTTAAGTGCTATTCTATCTAATGGATTTAAATATGTTAATACAGGCATTCTTCCAATAAGTTCAGGTATTAATCCGAATGATTTTAAATCCTGAGGTGAAACATATTTCAATAAATTATCTTTTTCAATATCATTCCCTTTATTAGATTTAAAGCCAATTGATTTCGTATTCATTCTGTTTGAAATATGCCTTTCAATTCCATCAAAAGCACCTCCACTAATAAACAAAATATCCTTTGTGTCTAAAGCTATCATTTTTTGGTCGGGGTGTTTACGACCTCCTTGTGGTGGGACATTTACAATTGTCCCCTCTAATAACTTTAGCATTGCCTGCTGAACTCCCTCCCCGCTGACATCTCTGGTAATTGAAGGGTTATCACTTTTACGAGCAACCTTATCAATCTCGTCAATAAATACAATTCCTCTTCTTGCTTGTTCTACATCATAATCGGCAGCTTGTAATAATCTTGTGAGTATACTTTCTACATCCTCTCCAACATATCCTGCTTCAGTAAGTACAGTAGCATCAGCAATACAAAAAGGGACTTTTAAAAGTTTAGCAATGGATTTTGCAATTAATGTTTTTCCAGTTCCAGTACGCCCAACCATTATGATATTTGACTTTTCAATCTCAATATCTTCTTCAGATGTATCAGGTTGCATTAATCTTTTATAATGATTATAAACTGCAACTGACATTACTTTTTTTGCATCCTCTTGTCCAATTACAAAATCATCAAGATGTGCCTTAATTGCTTTTGGTTTTAAAAGAGTAAAATCTTCAGTAGAGAAGAGATCATCATTTAAATCTTCCTTTACAATTTCGTGAGCTTGCTCAATACAAGCATCACAAATATGCGCAGAGGTTCCAGCAATTAAAATATTAGTATCTTGCTTATTTTTACCACAAAAAGAACATCCAACTTTTTCGCTTTCTGACATTATTTTTTTCTTTCCAATACTTCATCAATCATACCGTATGCTTTTGCTTCCTCAGCAGTCATCCAGTAATCTCTATCACTATCATTCCATACTTCCTTATATGATTTTCCTGAATGTTCAGAAAGAATTTCATATAATTCTTTCTTCAATTTTTGAATTTCACGAGCAGTAATTTCAATGTCAGATGCTTGTCCTTGAGCACCTCCTAAAGGTTGATGAATCATTACTCTTGAGTGTTTAAGAGCTGTTCTTTTACCCTCAGCACCTGCACATAAAAGCACAGCCCCCATTGATGCTGCCATACCTGTACAGATAGTAGAAACATCAGGGTTAATATACTGCATAGTATCATAAATCCCAAGTCCTGCATATACTCCACCTCCCGGTGAATTTAAGTAAATTAAAATATCTTTCTGAGCATCAACTGACTCTAAAAACAATAATTGTGCTTGAATAATATTTGCAACATGATCATTAATCCCAACGCCTAAAAAAATAATTCTATCCATCATCAAGCGAGAAAAAACATCCATACTAGCAACATTCATTTGTCGTTCTTCAATAATTGTTGGTGAAATATAACCAGCATGGATTGATGAAAAATCATTAAGGTGCAAACTACTTATTCCCTTATGTTTAGTTGCGTATTTTTGAAATTCTTTTCCGTAATCCATTTTTTTAGTATTTAGATGTTAGTATTTAGATTCTAGATAACAACCGATAAAATTAGCTTAATATACAACTGCTAAAACTCGCTTTATTTTCTTGATGCTAATTTAACAAATTCATCATAAGAAACTGACTTTTCAGTCAATTTGAAGTTTTCCTTATAAACTGCTAGAGTTCGTTCATCAAAAATTTGGTCGTAAACTTTCTTTCTTTCTTCCTCATTTTTAAGAATGTTAGTGGCAATATCGGTCAATTTCTTATCATCTCCTTCTGGCTGGCCGTACTGCTTCATTTGAGCTGAAATTAAAACTTTAGTATGCGCTAGAACATCATCTTGAGTAACTTTAATGCTATGATTTTCTAAGATTTTGTTTTCAATTAACTGCCATTGTAAGCTTTTTGCATACATATCGTACTCAGTTTCTAGCATCTCCATTGTTATTGGTTGCTCAGAAGTTTGTACTAACCATCTCTTTAAAAACTCATTTGGCATAGCTAACTTCAATTTATCAACAAAGTAAGTTACGACATCATTTTTAAGCATTCTATCACTCTCTCCTACAAATTGAGCTTCTGCTTCTGACTTTACTTTTGCTTTAAATTCTTTTTCATTTTTTATTGCACCAGGCCCGTAAACTTTATCAAAAAGCTCAACATTCAACTCAGCTGGCTCTAATCTGTTTACATTCTTTACAGTAAACTGAAATTCTTCTGAAGTTAAGTTATGAATTGCAGTATGATCAACATTTAACATTGCCCCTAAATCAGAATGATTTGTAAAAGCTTTCATTACATTAATAGTAATTAAGTCATCCGTTTTTACACCAACAAATTGCTTTTTAATTTTCTTATCAGCAATGTAATCCATAGCAACTGTAGCATCATTTTTAATACCATTAACCATTACTATCCCATCAACATCTAATTGCTCAATAGTACAGAAAATCAAATCTCCCTCAACTGATGCTTCAGGATTACTCATTTTACCATAACGCTTTGCAATATCATTACAATATCCATCAACTAACTTAGCATCAGCTTTAATTTTATAGTAGTTTAATTTATCCTTTGCAGTTATCTTTACATCAAACTCTGGGGCTAAACCAACTTCATATTCAAAAGTAAAATCTTCATCATTTTCCCAGTCAATTGGCTTTTCATCAATTGGCATTGGTGAGCCTAAAACTCTTACTTTTTCAGCAGTAATATGCTTGTATAATTCATCTTGCAGCATCTTATTAACCTCTTCAACAATAACAGATGTTCTGTATTTTTTATTGATGATTCCCATAGGAGTTTTTCCTTTTCTGAATCCAGGAATCTCAGCTGTTTTACGATAATCTTTTAATACTTTTTCAACTCTTTCAGAGTAATCTGCAACTTTTAACTCAACAGTAATAGTTGCCATTAAATCTTTTGCTTTGCTTTGTGTAAGTTTCATCTTTTATTTTTTTTTTTAAAAGGGCTGCAAAAATACACTTATTTATCAGATAAAGAAAAAGTTATGAAAACAAAAAAGCAAGCTATAATGCTTGCTTAATTTTGTGCGGATGAAGAGACTCGAACTCTCACACCTTGCGGCACTAGATCCTAAGTCTAGCGCGTCTACCAATTCCGCCACATCCGCTTAAAAAGGACGGCAAAGATATTATTTTTTAACATTTACACACAAAAGCCGCTTTAAAGATTTTTATGCATTTATTTTACTTAATTTTGCAAGATTAAAATTAAAAAAATATAAAAATGAGTTTATCAGTAAAAGGAAAATTAAGCAGAAAATTAAGTGTAGAAAGCGGAACATCTAAAGCAGGAAAAGAATGGAAAAAACAATCTTTCCTTGTAGATACTGGCGCACAATATAACCCAGAAGTTTGTTTCCAATTATTTGGAGAGGATAAAATTGAAATGTTAAACCACCATAATGAAGGGGATCAAGTAGAAGTTTCTTTTAACTTATCATCAAGAGAGTATAACGGAAGATATTTCCATAATATTGATGCTTGGAGAATTGAAAGCCAAGGGGCAGGAAGTGCTGACATGGAAGCTGCGCCAGAATTTAATGCCCCCGCATCAGAAGATGATGACTTGCCTTTTTAAATAATAAATAAAGATTAAACGTAAAAGGAGCTGAATTAATTTTCAGCTCCTTTTTTTTGGTTTTTACAAAAGTAATCGGTTTTGGACTTAACACTTAAGGTTCTTTTACTTTTTCAATGAAGTAGGATTTGCCATATCAGTAGTGATATAAGCGTTTGGGTTTATCTCTTCTATCATCTGCAATACCGATTTTAATTTTCTCCTTGGAATAACGCACAAATAAATTTTCACAGGCCCATCTTTACCCTCACCATCAATAACGGTAACACCATGCCCGTTATCTCTTAAGGTTTCTGCAACTGAAGGAGAATGAATCGTAGTAAAAACCCTAACAACTATATTTCCAACCCCAACTATACGCTCAATGTATGTTCCTAAAATAGTACCTGCAGCAAAACCAGTCGCATAAGCTCCAATTAAAATAGGGTCATCAATATCCTTTATTACTTGTGAAATAGCAACTATCCAAATTGCTGACTCAACTAAGCCAATAACTGCTGCATAAATTGGTTTGTTCTTACTCACTAAAAGAGCACGCATAGTGCCTAGACTCTGGTCTGCTAGTCTAAGTGTGAAAATTATAAGTGCTGAAAATATTAGTTCCATTATTAAATCTATTTTTTAATTTCTAACATCAAATGCATCACGCAAACCATTACCTAAAAGCATAAATGCAAGTACTAAAGTCATAATTGCCATACCTGGAATAATTGCCAAATACGCTTTATCCATAATAATATAAGCATAATGATCCTTTATCATTCCTCCCCAACTTGGCATAGGAGGTTGCGCACCAATCCCTAAAAAAGAAAGCCCTGCTTCAATCAAAATTGCAGCAGCAAAATTGGCTGCAGAAATTACAATTACTGGTCCAATAACATTGGGTAAAATGTGTTTAAATATTATTCTAAAGGATTTAAAAGCCAATGCTTTTCCAGCCTCTACATATTCCAATTCTCTAATAACCAAGACCTGCCCCCTAACAATACGAGCAACTTCTACCCACATTGTTAAGCCAACCGCTACAAACACTTGCCAAAATCCTTTTCCTAAAGCCAATGTAATTGCAATTACCATTAGTAAAGTTGGTATGCTCCAAATTACATTTACAAACCACATAATTACATCATCAGTTTTTCCTCTGAAATAACCAGCAATAAGCCCAAAAATTATTCCGATAATTAATGAAATAATTACAGCAATAAAACCAACTGAAAGAGATATTCTTGTTCCAAGAATTATTCTGCTTAATAAATCTCTACCGTACTTATCTGTACCAAACCAAAACGTTTGTTCCACTATCTTATAATCACCAAAATAGTTTTTTTCCATCTCTGATTGAAAAGGCAAATAAGTTAATCCACCCTCTAAATTTTCAAAACTACTAATCGGGATTCGACTTACTTTTGATGGAGTGCCAAAAACCAACTTTTCAATTATTGAAGAGTCATCAATTATTTGCTTTGGAAGCTCTATAAAAATGATTTTAGTTAAGGGTTTATTAGTTGCTAATTCAATATGCATTTCATTTGCATTTTTACTGCCATCTGGGCTGATAATTGTTGCAAAAACAGCAATTAGCACACAGCAGAAAATAAATATTAAAGATGAGAAAGCTAGTTTATCTTTCTTAAACTTTTTCCAAGCTAATTTATTTAATGATGTGTTATTCATCTATTTACTATGCACTCTACCCTTCCATTCAAATGATTTTGTAAAAGACAAAACCACAATCAAAACTATATAAAAAGAATAAAAGATTTCAAAAGGAAAAATCCATTTTACTAAATCTATTCGGTTGAAAAATTTTAAAATTGGGAATAACAGAATTAAATCTACCAAAAATTTAACTCCATAAAATAATATGAATAAATTAAAATATTCAATATTCCAAAAGGGCATTGCAAAAAGAAAAACGAATGCCAAGTTAGTAAAAAGAACTAAAAATGAAGTATAAATACTTGCATTATCTTTATAGCCACTACTCTTGGCAGTCCACCTTTTTCTTTGGTTAATAAATCCTGAAACTGTTTGCACAGCATCCGTAATCACAATAGCACTTTTCTCTTTTGCAAATGCAATAGAATTAGGATACTTTGCTTTTACACTATGAAGTAAAAAAACATCATCACCACTTACTGCAGTATCAATAGAAAACTCATTTACTTCTAAAAAAATTTCTTTTCTGTAAGCCATATTAGCACCATTACAGAATATTGCATTGTTAACTCCAATTGCTCCAGCACCACTTCCAATTAAGCTAGAAAATTCTAAGGCTTGCAAACTCAAAAATATTCCTTTTTTTTTGTGATAAGCAACAGGACCAGACAGCAGTTTTATATTCTCATCATTAAAATAGTTAACCATAGTTCGCACCCATTTCGGATTAAAACTACAATCTGCATCTGATGCTAAAATAATATCCCCACTTGCGAGCTCAATAGCGTTTTTAATAGAATTTTTCTTCCCAAATTCTTCTTTGGGCATATTTATAACTTGCAAATTATCTAATTGTGAGAAATTTAGAATATTAAGGGTATTATCAGTTGAATGATCATTTACTAAAATCAACTCTAACTTATCAGTAGGGTAAATTTGGGATTGTAAATTTTGCAATAATCTTTCTACTTCATTTTCCTCATTTCGCATTGCAATTACAATACTAACTTTTGGGGTAAAATCTTTATTAGTTATTGCTTTAACTTTATGCCAACCTAAAGTATATCTTATAATTAATAACGCATATAAAAACAAGATTATTAAAATTCCAATCTGCATTATTTTCTAAAGAATTTAAGAGAGAAAATAAAGATTGTTCCAATTAAAGCAGGTAATAAAAGATTGATAACCCACATTACAAAAGTAGCTGATAATATCCCAATTGCATTTACGGAAACCAATCCGAAAAGGAAAAGTGCAACTGAGCCTCTAATTCCAATTTCAGTAATTGCAATAGTAGGAATAATTGATATCACTAAAAGCTTAGTGGTAATCAAAATCATTGCATCAACATATCCAATTTGGACACCAAAAACTTGTAACAAAATAAAGAACTGAGTTGTAAAAACGATATACCTCCCTACTGAATAAAGCAGTATTTCCAATAATTCTGATGAATTATAAAAGGAAAATACCTCATTATACTTTTTAAATTTTCTTAAAAACTTAATCTTAGATAAAACAACTGAAAACACTGAGGCATTTAAAAATAAAGTAACTAAAAGTACATTCAACAATATCAATAAGAATAACATTATTGGATATGCAAATACAAACTGAGATAGTATTGCGTCAAATTCAGGCATTAAATTAGGTATTAATAAAATTCCAATTGAACCAAAAAATATAGTTATTACCAACTGAGCCATAGACCCAATAACTGTAATCAAAATACCTTTAATTCTGTCTGCTTTTTCTAAACAAAATACTCTTCCTCCATATTCTCCAACTCTATTTGGTGTAAATGCAGAAACAGTAATTCCTGAAAAAATTGCACGGATTGAGCGTTTAATAGATACTTTTTCAATCTTTGAAATTAGGAATCTCCACTTTAATGATTCTATAAACCAATTGAGGAACATCATCAAAATTACAACAGTAACAACAATGTAGTTCTCTTGTAACTTAACTAGGATTTGATCTAAATCAAATTGCTCAACACTACTTTTGGAAGTGAGTTGTTGATACAAAAAGAAAAGAGCAAAAGCTACAATTCCAACTTTTAATAAGAAGCCAATAGTTTTTCTGCTTAGCATTGCTTAGTTTTGTTGTTACAAAGATAACAAATGCAAACTGATAATATCATATTAGGAATAGATCCAGGAACAACAATAATGGGATATGGATTGATTCATGTAAAAGGCAACAAAATGGAGCTCATTCAAATGGGGGTTTTGCATCTTTCAAAACTTGGGTCACATGAGTTAAAACTTAAAAAAATTTTTGAAAGAACACTGCAATTAGTTGATGAATACAAACCAGATGAATTTGCTGTTGAAGCGCCCTTCTTTGGTAAGAATGTACAGTCCATGTTAAAGCTAGGAAGAGCGCAAGGAGTTGCTATGTCGGCTGCACTTTACCGAGATATTCCTATTTTTGAGTATGCACCTAAAAAAATTAAGATGGCAATTACTGGGCAAGGTACTGCTAGTAAAGAGCAAGTTGCTGCAATGTTAAAATCAATTTTAAATATTAAAGAAATGCCTAAACATTTAGATGCAAGTGATGGGTTAGCCGCAGCAGTCTGTCATCATTTTCAAAGAACCCCTGGGCAAGGTTGTGGAAAAAGTTATACGAGTTGGGGTTCTTTCTTAAAAGATAATCCTAATAAACTTAAATAGCAGATTTAATAAGATCAGCAATTTCTTTCATTTCTGAATCTGGAAACTTTAATTTTGGTCTTTCAAAATTAATATCAGAAACATTTTGCAAGGGTACTAAGTGAATATGCGCATGAGGAACTTCTAATCCAATAACTGCAACTCCAATTCTCTCACAAGAGATAATTTTATCCATTGCTTTTGCTACTTTTTTAGCAAAACTAAAAAGTCCTGAATATTCTTCAGAACCTAAATCAAAAATATAATCAGTTTCCTTTTTAGGAATTACTAAAACATGACCTTTTGCTAAAGGAAAAATATCTAAAAAAGCTAAATGATTTTCATCCTCAGCTACTTTAAAAGCAGGAATATCACCATATACTATTTTAGAAAAAATACTAGGCATTATAACGGTTGGATATCAATAATTTCAAAATGCAAAATGCCATTAGGAACTTCAATATCAGCAATATCACCAATAGATTTCCCAAGTAAGCCTTTTCCAATTGGTGAAGTAGCAGAAATCTTTTTTGCCGCAAAATCAGCCTCAGATTCTGAAACTATAGCATAAGTCATTACCATATCATTAGCAGTGTTTTTTATAGTAGCTTTAGTAAGCAAATGAACAGTTGTGGTGTCCATCTCAGACTGATCCAACACCCTAGAGTTAGCAATATTATTTTCTAGTTTTGCAATTCTTGCCTCTAATAATCCTTGTGCCTCTTTGGCTGCATCATATTCAGCATTTTCTGATAAATCACCTTTATCTCTTGCTTCAGCAATTTGATTAATAACTCTTGGTCTATCAACCGATTTTAAAGTATTTAACTCTTCTTTTAAGTTGTTGTAACCTTCTTGTGATAAATATATTGTACTCATAATTAGTAAGCTTATAAACGCACAAAAAGGAAGTCACCTTCCTTTTTGAACATAATATGTTTGTTTTTATTTTATAAATTAATCCTTGCACCAATAGTGTGCGAACCTTGGAAAGGATCAGTATGACGGTAAGAATAATCTAAACCGAAAGTTGAATCATTATCTCCCATTGGCAACTCAACTGTAAAGCCAGCTGTAGGTCCTCTTAAGGCAGTTGTTCTTGTTGATGGTGTTCTAATCCCATCCTCATAAGTGTAACCCAACCTTACCATAAACATTTCATTGTAAGAGTACTCACCGCCTAAACGGTATTGATCTTTTTGAAAAGAGTTAGAAGTAAATGTACCAGCACCAGTAATTCTATGTTGAATAAAATTAACATCATAAGAAAGTCCAATATTTAATAATGCCGGTAATTCCAAATCTGATGATCTTTGCTCAACAGTCATTTTATAATCGTCTGCATCACCAACTATACCTCTAAATGAAAGTCCATCACCAGAGAAAGACATTCTTGGTCCTACATTTTTTAACGCAATACCAAATTTAAAATTATCTTCTGAACCAGTTACATACTGAATCCCTGCATCTAAAGCTACACCATTAGCTCCTACATTTGAAATTTGTTCTGAAATCATTTTAACTGTCATACCCCCATATATGCTATTAGAAAAAATCTTAGCATAAGAAAGAGAAATATTCATAAATGAAGGTGAATACGTACCAATACCACCATCAGGTAAATCTACAGTAGTAATTTCAATATCTCCAAAATCCATACTCATTACAGAAAAACCTAAAACCCCTGACTCTCCAACCTTCTGAGAAAAACCAAAAGCACTAATATTACTTACAGCCTCATCTCCATATTTTAACCATTGCGTTTGACTAAAAATCAGTTCTGTTTTTTCAGTAAAAGCAAGTCCGGCAACATTTGAGAATATACCCTCTAATCCTCTAACTCCAGCAACATTTGCTCCTCCCCAACCAGAAGTTCTAGCCCAAGGATTGATCAATAATTCTGAAGCGCCTGCTTGTCCTGCTCTTTGGGGATTACCTGCAAAGGCATTAGAAAAAGGAAGCATTAATGCAATTATTGCTATAGCTTTTATCCAGTTATTAATTTGTTTCATATTTATAATATTTATTATAGTCTATTACTTTATTTATTAGAATGTATCTAAATCAATTGGTCTTAAAGCTCCATACCATTTAATTATTTTTTCTCCAACTCCAGGAACATTTATATGCAAAATATATAAACCACTAGAAATAGGAATCCCAAAGTTATTTTTTAAATCCCAATCTATTGAAGTCATCCCATTATCCTTACTTAAAGTGCGAACTTCAGCTCCACTTACACTAAATATCTTTATAGTTGCTCTTCTTGGTAAGTTTGTAATTTTTACTCTATTATCTAATTGATTAACTTCATATGAAGAATAACCATAATAAGGATTGGGAACAATATTAATAATATCTAAGGCATCTTTAGCAACATCATTATCACCAGTTACCGCAACAATATTATTAGTATTGAAACTATAAGTAGGATTAAAACTATTAAGTGCAGTTGCTTCAATAGCTCTTGCTTTTGCTGAACCACTAAAATTAAGTGTAGCTGTAGCTACAAATGACTCTCCAACTTCATAATCAACACCATCATAAGTAACAGTTTTACCGCCCCATGTAGAAGTTGAATTTTCATAAGCGACAACATAAGTTGTTCCTAAATTTAAATCCATATTTCTATCAAAGAATTTATCTTCGGTAACAGTTTCGTAAGCATTATAAGGTTTAGTTACTCTTAATTTAACAGCTACCTTATTATCTAAATTCATATCTCTTCCTGGTGCTAACAAAGGAGCTCCAACCCAAGTCACATTTTTGAATACAGCCCATTTCCCAGTGCCATTATTATCATTTAGTAATTTACTATAAATCCATGCACTTTCATCATAATTAGGTGAAAAATCTGAACTAACAGTGTCTGTCATATAATCCTCAGAACCTTTTACCCATGATTCTCCTTTAACAACATAAATAAAGTGTTTTCCCCCTAATAAATAATTACCTCCTAAAAACTCATTATTCTGAGAATCATATTGAGGAAAATCACCTGGAGTTAATAAAGTAGATGTAGGATTCCATTTCATATCATTTCCATTCTCAGAAGTTTGCCATGAATCTTCAGAAAAGATAATATTTAACCTTTCGCCTGTTTCAATATCAAGAGCATAACCAGGAAACCAACCCATCCCTTTTATAGAATCACCATTCGCATCTAACATTCCATCTGGGAGACCATCTTTACCAACAGAAACTGACTGTCTTAATCCCATTTTCTTTTGATTACCGATTGATAATGTTTCATCATCTTGAGCTTCAACAACACACACTCTACTCCATTTGGATTTCTCATCAGTGAATACAATATCAACTGAATTTAAATTCGTAAGTTTTGCTAAGTTAGTAATTGAATTACTAATACCAGGACCATCGTTAAAGTTAGATGCAAAACGATAAGGGGCCCATGTTCCTCCTGTCCATTCAAAACTTCCAAATTGTCCTGATGCAACATTTGATTGCATTACAACTCCTTCAAATACACCATTTGGATCATCAGTCATATTATAATCACTCAACTGATTAATAGTCTCATTCGTATAAGAACCTGATCTAATCCAATTAAAGCCCCATATATTAAAGAATCCGTTCTCGTCATCTCTATCGGCAACCCCGCTTAACCATCTGTCATTAGGATTTTCGAATTCTATTGTACCAGAAATTAAACCGTTATCATCAATATTAGTTGGATCAGCACCAGGGTTTTGTGTTTGTTTTACTTTTACATTCAATCCTAATTGAGAGATGTATTGCTCAGAACCTAACTCAATATCTTGATCAGCTGAAGCTTTTATATTTCCTGTTATATTATCAATCAATTCCCATCTTCCATAAGAGATAATAGCATTAACATTAAAGATAGGATCCATTAATTTGAAAGTAAAGTCTCCTTGCGGTACTTTTACAGGATCAACAACCGTAATAGTTATTGGTCCTTGTCCAGCTACATATGTTGGATTTAAACTTCTATGATCCTCAGAAGTTAAAATATCTTCAACAGTTTGCTTTGTAAAATCTAAAGCCATTCCTCCATTTCCTTGACCTTCTTTTCTTGTAAGTTCAACTCCATCACCATAAGATGCATTTAAAGTTGTACCTCCATTTTCAGGATTATTAACATGAGGGATTGCAGAATAAACTTTAATATTTCTTCTTCCTGAAATATAAGGCTGGTTTCTACCATCATATTCAGCTGCATTTACATCATAAGGGTCAGCATTCTCTTCAGCGCGATTGTAACCGTATGATAATGACATAAAGTAATAAGTTTTATGATTTACCAATCTTGTATTTCCTAAAGCAAATCTATCATCAGTAACTTGGAAAGAAAACTGAACTCCCTCATCTACAGAGCCTATTACACCAGAACTCAATATAGATGAAACTTCTTCAATTGGAGTATATACTGCTAAAATAGGATCTAAGTATTGATTAACAATTCCTGTTACATCATCATTTACATCACTTCTGAATATAAGTCTTGCTTTATCAGGATCATCTAAATCAGTAACTGAAACAGTTGCACTCTCCAATTGATAAACTAAGTAACCTTGGAACTCATAATTTGGATAGTTTGCAAGATTTTCTGGCTTAGTAATATAAGGATCTTTCTCAGAGTAAGATTCATCAATATTATTTGATGTAGCACCATTTGATAATGTAAAAATTAATTCCTTATCTAACTCACGAACTGTTACATCAGGCGCATCTGGTCCGTTAAGAATATCAAAATTATTATCAAATAAAGCTTGAGCTTCTCTATCATAAATTTTAAGTAACTGCACTGATGCAGTTTGCCCACCAGATTTAGCTCTTGCCCATACGACACCAGTTGTAATAACATTTACAGCACCGGGTTGTAAAGTAAAGGCCCCAGCTGATTGTAAGAATCTTCTATCAGCCGGCACATTTCCAGCAGTTACCTCTGTCCACTCTGTACCAGCAAAAGATGCATCAGAAGTTCCAGGGAACATAAAGTTACATTCGTCAGTTGTTGAGCCTGATCCCCCACCATGCCCATCTCCACCATAAGTCATAGGAACATTATCTTTCCAAATACCTCTTAAGTAGTTATAAATATCTGTTCCACTTTCAGGATTACCCATAGTAGTAAAGTCATTATTATAATAAACAAATTTTGACATAATAATTTGCTCACGCTCTTGTGGGTCATCAATTAAACCATTATTATTATTGTCTAAACCATCATACCCTTCATCTATTAATCCATCTCTATCGTTATCAATACCATCATTTGGATCGGCTATTGGTCCTTGAAAGAAGTCTACTCCAATAGCAGGTGGATTAAATCCGTAACCATCAGCCCCTTCATCTTCAGCGTCTCCATTATAACAAATACCTAATCCAAGATTTACATCACAACCTACATAATCATCTAAATAATACCCTAAATCAGGATCTACCCATTGCCCAAAATAAGTATCATTTAAAGGTAATGTTGAACGGTTAATTACTTTATAATTGTAAAAAGTCATATCATTCACTTCATTATCAGCAGTAAATCCAAATGCTTGTGCATGAATCTCTAAACCTAAAGGTTCAGCTTCAGTTTCTGTATGAATATTTCCTTTATCATTAAAAATCCAGAATAATGTTTGATCACCAAACAATCTAGCATTATCATTTGTTCCAGTAATATTATAATCAGGATAATCACCATCATACGGCTCATAGAGATCATTTCCGTTTGCATCATAGAACGGCGCTAAAAACTCATCTTGTCCCAATGCCTCATTACCATGTGCTGGCCATTCTAAGATTGAATTAGGAATAACATAAGTTGGGTCAGTAGCAAAACGAGCAACATATTCCTCAACTTCTGAACGATCTAATTTGAAATGTTTATCCCAGGTTACGCACTCATCAGCTGATATTGTTGCATTATTTACATTTAAAGGTCCTGGCCAAAAATCATTACCATCTTGGCGGTAAGTCATTGCAGCAACCTTCAATTGCCCCCCATCATCAACACCACCAATCCAAAGTGCGCCTGCAAACATTGAATTCTTTTTACTTCCTTTAGGAATTTCATATTGTGCGTCAGCTAAATCCCACCACATATCTCCTCCACCCATAATGGTAGTTCTCACATTATTTACATCCAAGTCAGTTTTAGATTTTGAAGGATTACAACCAGCAGCTACCCTTGTATTAACTACAGATGTTACTCCAGGATTTGGAACATTCTCTTTAGCCATCAATGCAATACTATAGAATGCAAATGATAATGTTACTATTTGTTTAATTTTATTATACATAAAAAATCTATTTTTCTTTTTTACTAGTTATTTTATTAAAATTGGAAGCTTATACCTGCTCTCCACATTCTAGGTAAACTATAATGCGAAGGATTGTTTACGGCCAATGAATATAAGTATCTGAAAGATTCAGGGTCATTTTTCGCATCAATACTATTTTGTGCTGCTGATGAAGTTAAATATCCATCATCATTAGGGTTACCTGTTGCACGATAAACCTCCATTATATTTTTCGCATCTAATAAGTTTTGAACTTGAACGTATACATTCAAGTGTGAACTCTTTTTATCACTCCACTTAATTTCAAATTCTTTATTAACTTTAGCATTAATACGGAACTGCCACGGTAAACGAGATCCATTTAAACTCCCTTCTAGTGTTGATCTGTCATTAATTCCACTTGCTGCTTCTTGTGTAATGTTAGATTGCTTAGAGTAAGGAGTTCCTGATCCTGCAGAGAACATTACATTCGCACCTGCATTCTCAAATACTTTTGCTCCAAACAATAAAGGACCATTATAATCCTTTCCTTCTCCATAATGATAATCAACAGATGCAGATACCGCATGTCTTTGATCATAATCAAGTGGAGTTAATGTTCTTAAGTTAGGCTGACCAGTCTCTGCTAAATTTGCACCTGAAGTTGCAGATGAACCTGTCCCATCAGCAAATTGCAAAGTATAGTTAGCAGTCATCTGAACATTATTTGTTCTTCTTAAATCATAATTCACAGACAAACCTTTTACTGTACTAAAGTCAATATTACCATAAGTATAATATTGTGCAGGATAAGCAGAAAGCACACTAGTTACCTGAACCATATCTCTTAACTCTTTATAAAATGCAGATATTTTTAATGCCGATTTTAAAGATAATGTTTTTGCAAACCCTAACTCGTAATCAACATTTTTTTCTGGCTTCAAGTTAGGGTTGTTTAATCTTTCACCAACTCTGTCAGCCATAAATAAATAATCAACTGGCTCTAATCTATTGCCTGTAGGAGGTCTTTGTGTTAATACGTCATAATGCGCAAAGAATTGAGCTTCATCAGAAATAGGGAAAGAGAATGCAATCCTAGGCATAAACACTACCTCAGGAGTATAATCTTCAAACACTTCATTAACATTTACGATTCCTTGAGCAGCTGATTCTGCATCTTTCAAATAAGGAGCAATTTTACCGCCAGCAGCTTCAGCTAATAAAGATGGATCAGAAATTTCTAACCCTTCAGCATTATACCAAGTATCACCATCATTATTTCTATACCCTACAATTGCTGAAGGATTATCAACATCATCAACATATACAACATAGTCATTACCAATATTTGAAGGGATTGCTGTAGAATTAATTAAATCAATATTAGCGCCAGCCGTATACGCACTATATAGTAGGTGCTGATCTTTTAATACTTTTTGATTGGCATCATAACGATCTACCCTAACACCTACATTGAAAATTAAATCGTCAATTGCAAATTTATCTTGAATGTATCCTGCAGTATAAATTGGATTAAAAGGAGCAATTAATCTTTTACTGCCCTCTTCTTTAAAGAAGTTGGCTAAAGTAGCATCTCCATTATTTTTGTTTCCATAAATATCGTAACCATAATAAACTGCATAAGATGAACCATTATTTAATAACTCATCTTCACTAAACATACTTAATGAGTAAGTTGAAGGATCATAAGAATCAACATCAATAAAATCAGTTC
The DNA here is from genome assembly GCA_905478765.1 of uncultured Flavobacteriales bacterium. Taxonomy (GTDB): domain Bacteria; phylum Bacteroidota; class Bacteroidia; order Flavobacteriales; family BACL11; genus UWMA-0277. Next base: position 46,285 of record CAJQJY010000001.1, on the reverse strand, counting down.
CATTAGGATCTAATCCTAATGCATCTCTTAAGTTTCTATCAAAATCAGATTGCTCATCAGCAACAAACAATCTATCATAATTAATAGTGTCTTGGAAAGTTCCGTTTGCATCAAATACAGGATTAGGGTTTGCTAAGTCACGCTCTAAAATATGTTTATTTGCCAATTGATTCATTAAAGTCCATACAGATTTAAATGCATTAAATTGCCAATAATAATCTTTCCTTTGTTCAAATTCAAATCCGAATGAGAATTCATGAGACTTAATATCAGCAGATCCTGAAGCTTTAAAAGTTGACTGTGTATTTTCTTGTTTAATAGAATACCCATACCAAGAAGCATTACTTCCAAATAAAGAATATGCTGATGCAGGCGAATCTCCATTCATTAAACCTTGTCCTTGCAAATCTGCTGCAGTTCTAATCACGCCATCATTAGAAGCATCAACACCAAATAGACCCATAATTGGAGACATGAAAGAGTTCCCGCCATATTCAGAAAACATATCATAATAAGCAGAAGTATAATTTACTAAACCAGGGTTAATATCACTAGCCTCAAAAGTATATAAAGTATCAGCCCAACCAGATAGAGTTTGCCCACTATAAATGATACCGCTTGTAGAATCAACTGCAGTACCATTTTGATAAATAGGTGCTTTATATGTATTGAAATTTCCAACATAACCATAGTTGAAAATATTCTCTCCATGTTTTTCATCACCATAAGTATACTTATTATTTGTGTAATCTCCTTGTATTGTAAAGAATGCATTTTTAATAACTGATGCACTTTCTTCTGAATTTGATTCTTCAGAACCAAACTTTTGAGTCAACTTACCAAACAAACGATAAGTAGTTTGTGAAGAATTTCGATTATCATCCGATGAGTACATTGATCTCCAATAGCTAAAATCATTACTTTTTCTAGCATATAAAGATCCACCTAAGGATAAAAAAGTATTATTAGATGGTTTAAAATCAATTTTACCAGATACATTTATTCTTTTATCATTTGTATTTTGTTTAGCATCAACCAATTCAAAGTCATTCTCATTTAAAAACTCAGAAGAGCTTAATAAACCTGCATTTGCATTAGGAGCTAATATAAAAGGATTTAATTTTAAATCAGCTAAAACATCATCCTTAACTTTCCACATTCCAACTGCAGATGGATCAGTATCATCAACACTTCTAAGCTCACCTGAAATAAAATACCCTAAAATTGAACTCCCTTTAGAGCCATCAGTATTTCTCTTTTTTAATAAAGGTCCAGACAAAGAAAAACCTAATAAATTGTAATTATAACTATCAAATAATGATGAAGACTCATACTCAAAACCTCCAAATGTTTTATTAGAAGGACCCTTTGTAGTAACAGAAATAATCCCTCCTGTAGCATCACCATATTGCGCAGGAACACCGCCAGTAATTACAGTAATCTGCTCAATACCAGAAGTAGGAACTCCGATAGCACCTCTCACTTTAATTCCATCAATATAATATTCTGTAGCATCAGAACGAGATCCTCTTACATTAACACCTTCACCCTCATCTTTTTGGTAAATACCTGCAGTTGTTGCGGCTACAGAACTTACATTTCTTGTAGGTAAGGCCACAATTTCCTCAGCAGTTTTTGTCTCACCTGATAAGTTATCTTGATCAAGTAAGGGCTTCTTGTAAGCAATAATTTTCACCTCACCAATAGCAATACCTTCTTGCAGTTTAACATCTTGCTTTGTAATCTTGTTAGACGAAACAATTACTCCTGTAATTTCAACAGCTCCATAACCTACAAAAGTTGCTTTTACTGTATAATTACCTGGAACTAAAGGTTTAATTGTATAGTTTCCATCAAAATCAGTAGTAGTACCTCCAATTTGATTTCCGCCTTTTTCCGCAACGATATTAGCAAAAGGAACCGGCTCCCCAGTCATTGCATCAGTAATTACTCCCTTAAGTGATCCTGTTTGAGCAAAAGCAAAAGTGGTTGTTAATGCAAATGCAACTATTAAATAAATTTTTCTCGACATATTCTAATTTTAAAGGCTGTAAAGATATAAATATTTTCAAATTAATAAAGGTAATAAATCTCATTTATTTTACCTAAAATTGCAGACATGAAAAAGCTTATTTACATTCTAACAATGAATATTTTAGTGCTCAGCTGTAACACAAAAAATGATTATATACAAGAAGTTTATGTAAATGAGTATGTGAATTTAAGCTTACCCGAATATAGTGAAATTTCAATATCAGGAACTGCAATTTTTATTGAAGGTGGTGTGGATGGAATAATTATATATCATGGAGTTGGCAATGACTATAAAGTATATGACAGAAACTGCAGTTACGAACCATCACTATCTTGTTCAGTTATTGATTCAGTAAATTCTGGAATTGCATTTTGCGGTTGTTGCACCTCAGCATTCTTAATAAGCAACACAGGTGAAGCTATAAATGCACCAGCTCTTTTGTCATTAAAAAATTACAATTGGAGTTTGAATGATAATAATGTTCTGCACATCTTTAATTAGCTCCCAACTTTACAACCTTCTTTCTTATCTTATTATCATCAAATGAGATATCTAAATAATATACTCCATTGGATAACTTACTAATCTCATTTGCTTCAAGTTGATAAGGATAACAGCGGTAATTAACAACCTTACGAACAACCTCTCTTCCATAGAAATCTATCAAAACAAATACAACTGGTGATAACGCAGAGGCTTCTATATAGATATTCAAAGAAAGTCCATTTTTAATAGGGTTGGGACCAACCTTTACAATCTCAGATGTAAATATTACTTCTGAACTTACAAAAGGGCTTAGATATACTGGAGCTGACATGTATGAACAACCAAATGTATCAGTTGCAACAATATAGTACTCCCCGTTTTCAGTAGCTGGGAAAAAAGAGTTATTTGCGCCATTAATAATTCCAGTAATAACACTATACCATTGCAGATCAGAATATAAGGCTGAATCTAACATCCATGCTGTAGATCCATTATCACCCAACATTGGCTGATAAGAAGAGTCGCATATTACAATCAAAACCTCTAAAGAATTATTTATACAACCATTCTCATTTACAACTACTAAAGAGTATAATCCAGAAGCTGTTGGCTCAAGAAAGGTGTCATTAGCCCCAGGAATTGGGCTATTATAATAATACCATTGCATGGCAGTAGAATCTGAAGTTGTGTAAATCAAGTTATTTAAAGTATCGTAAACCAGTACAGGTGCAGTAGGAAATCCATAGACATTTATCGTATCTGCTGTAATTACTGTATTTGCAGGTAACTCTATGATAGTATAGTTTATAGATAAACCACCTCCATTTGCAGAAAATGTTCCTGCTTGCTGTGGTGGTGTAAAAGTAACGCCACCACAGTATTCTAATCCGCTTATCCAACCATCATCATCCCATACTTCAATTGTAACATCTTGACCCGTTAACTGCAATGGATTAGATAAATTAATCATTAAAGGAAAAGCCTGAGTTATCGCATTAGAAGGGGGTACAGACTGCACAACTCCACTTGAAGTTGTAATATCATACAACAAATCTACATCACCAATTAGGAAATTATCTGTACAAGTACCTGAAAATACCTCAATATTTTCTAAAAAATATGTAGGATTACTTTGCATTGCTGAATACTGCACAATATACTGCCCAGCCTGTGAATATAACTGATCCACAGGATTTTGCATAGTGCTAGTGTTCCCATTTCCAAAATCCCAAAAATAAGATAACATACTAGTATTATTATTTGTAAAACTAACTGTTATTGGAGCGCAACCTGATGAATTTGTCATTGCAAAACCAGCGTTATTAGATGTAGATGTATCATTAATTATTGTCATTGGAAGTGAGAAAGAAATACTCTCTGTACCCAATAAAGCAGATAAACTATGAGTAGCTACTAAATTAACCTCAACATCATAATTTCCAACAACTAAAGGAGTACCAGAAACATTTACACAGCCGTATTGACTAACTAAAGGATCGTAATGACACGCATTTGAACTATTATTACATTCCCAAGTAATTCCTAGTGGAAGTGAAATTGATGTAATGTGAAAATCTGTAAACTCTACAAAAACACCACCAAAAATAGTATCAACAGGCAGGTAAAAAGTTAAATCTTGATTATAGGTTTGCCCAACAACCCCAACAGGCAAAGTATCAGGAAACAAACCATAATTTTCGCCAATTGGAAAATAACTATAATCAATAGAACATTGTGCATTTATAAAAACTACAATAAACAAATTAAAAAATAAAATTGTAAAGAATCTTTTCATAGTAATAGGATTTAATTCAGCCACAATATTAAGGTATTTTTTTTATACTTAATAAAATGGCAGATTTAAAGCATAAAAAAAGACCCTATTTCTAGGGACTTTTTTATTATACAATAAATATCTAGTATCTATAATATTCTGGCTTATAAGGACCTTCAACCGTAACTCCAATATATTCTGCTTGATCTGATCTTAACGTTTCTAAATCAACTCCAATTTTAGCAAGGTGAAGTCTAGCTACTTTTTCATCTAAATGTTTGGGTAACATATAAACCTCTTTAGCATACGCATCTATGTTATTCCAAAGTTCTAACTGAGCCAATACTTGATTTGTAAATGAATTTGACATAACAAATGAAGGATGTCCTGTTGCGCAACCTAAATTAACTAATCTACCTTCAGCTAATAAAATAATGTTTTTACCATCAATTGTATACATATCCACTTGAGGTTTAATGGTATCTTTGGTGTGTCCCCAATTGTCATTCAACCAAGCTACATCAATTTCATTATCAAAATGACCAATATTACACACAATCGTTTTATCTTTCATTGCCTCAAAATGACGAGCCTGTATAATATCTTTATTACCTGTAGTTGTTACAATAATATCAGCATTCTTACACGCATCATCCATTCTTTTTACTGCAAAACCATCCATTGCCGCCTGCAATGCACAAATAGGATCAATTTCAGTAACAATAACTCTTGCTCCAGCACCCCTTAATGAAGCTGCAGAACCTTTCCCAACATCACCATAGCCTGCAACAACCGCAACTTTACCAGCCATCATTACATCAGTTGCCCTTCTAATTGCATCTACTAACGATTCTTTACAACCATACTTGTTATCAAATTTTGATTTAGTAACTGAGTCATTAATATTGATAGCAGGAATTAAAAGTGTCCCCTTCTCCATTCTTTCGTACAATCTATGCACTCCAGTAGTAGTTTCTTCAGAAAGGCCTTTAATATCTTCTACCATTTCAGGAAATCTATCAAATACCATATTAGTTAAATCACCACCATCATCTAATATCATGTTTAACGATTTACCACCTTCAAAGGCAGTTAGTGTTTGTAAAATACACCAATCAAACTCTTCTTCCGAAAGTCCTTTCCAGGCAAAAACAGGAACACCTGTTGCCGCAATAGCAGCTGCTGCTTGGTCTTGTGTAGAGAAAACATTACAAGATGACCAAGTAACCTCAGCACCTAAATGAACTAATGTTTCAATTAAAACTGCAGTCTGAATTGTCATGTGTAAACATCCAGCAATTCTAGCACCAGCTAATGGTTTGTTTTCTCCATACTCTTCTCTTATAGCCATTAACCCTGGCATTTCTGCCTCAGCTAATGTAATTTCTTTTCTCCCCCATTCTGCTAATGAGATGTCTTTTACTTTATAATTCATAGTTACAGTTGTCAATTTTTTATTTTAAAGGTTGGCAAAGATAATGATAATTATTACATTCGCAACAAATAAAATTTGAGATGGGAGTCATTAAAAAATACACTGAAAATAATTGTCAAATTGCTATTTGGGACTTGAATGAGAGCTTAACAGAAATTTTAAAAATTGGAGCGCGTTTTGACTCATCAAAAATGAAAAATGAAAAAAGAAAAAAACACTTTTTAGCAAGCAGACTACTCTTTAATGAACTAGAACCAAATCAACAAATTTCATATAATTCAAATGGTGCTCCTGAAATTTCAAATGGGAAGCACATTTCAATTTCTCATTCTAAAAATTTAGTCGCAATAATTATAAGCAACAAAAAAATAGGATTAGATATTGAGTATATCTCTGAAAAACCACTAAAACTCTCACCTAAATTTATTACGGACAATAGTCATAATGATCTAACAAAAGAAAAAGCAACATTAATATGGTGTTGCAAGGAAGCAGTTTTTAAATGGCATCAAAAAGGAAGTGTTGATTTTAAAAAAGATATACAGATATCTCCATTTATTATGAAAGAGAAAGGTAAAATAGAAACACGCTTTAATAAAAAACAACATACATTGTATTACACAAAAATAGATACGCACTTTTTAGTGTATGTTTGCAAATAGAAAATTACTTATGGATATCTACAAAATTATACTTCAAAACAAAAAAGCAAATAAAAAATCATTTGCACTTTTAATTGACCCAGATAAGCAAGATAAAAATCAACTACTTACAATTATTGAAAAAGCAGAGAAAGCAAATACCGATTACTTTTTTGTTGGAGGAAGTTTGCTAACAAATGATAGTTTAGACTCCTGCCTATCAACATTAAAAGAAAACTCTAACATTCCTGTTATATTGTTTCCTGGAGATGCCATGCAAGTAAATGATAAAGCAGATGGAATTTTATTTTTATCCTTAATATCAGGAAGAAATGCTGATATGTTAATTGGGAAACAAGTTGTTACAGCTCCTATTTTAAAACAATCATCAGTAGAAGTTTTATCCACAGGATATATGTTAATTGATAGTGGAAGACCTACTACAGTTTCTTATATGAGCAACACAAATCCTATTCCTGCTGAAAAAAATGCAGTTGCTGCTTGCACGGCTATGGCTGGTGAAATGCTAGGACTTAAACTCATATTTATGGATGGAGGAAGTGGTGCTCAAAATCCGATTTCAGAAGAAATGATTGCAACTGTAAGCAAATCAGTTGATGTTCCTTTAATTATAGGAGGAGGAATAAGTAGTGGAGAAAAAGCGCTTGTAAATTGCAAAGCTGGAGCTGACATCATAGTAGTTGGAAATGCAATTGAAAAGGACGAAAATCTAATTTTTGAAATTGCAAATGCAGTGCGCAATTGTTAATGTGTTTTACACATATCTTCATCCACCACAATAAAGAAATCAGCATTTCCTAAAAGGTTCTTGTCAAATTCTGAAATGTCGGCCTGTTCTACAACTTCAATTGTAGTAATACTTAACTCTTTGTTTAACTGGAGTAAATACCACATTATCGACTCATAATATTTTGAGTGGTATGAACCATTATAATGTATAAACTTTGTATTTTCTTTCATATTATCATTAATAAAATGCGCCATAGTAGCATCTTTTATTGCCTGAGATTTCGGGAAGTTTTCACCTCCATGCCCTCCAGCCTTAATAGAAATTTCTTTATAGCAATGCAATGAAGTATCGTAAGCTATAGGTAGTGGTGCAATAAATTGTTTTGATGCTTCTGGCAAATACGTAAGCGTGTCAATCCCAAAACGATAAACCATATTTGCGAACCTTCTTGGTATATTTGTAGCTACAAAGTGCAATTTATTTTCCCTTGCAAAACTTAATAATGGCCGGTAATCTGTTTTATGATTTGGCCATATTTTTGCTTCTTTTTCAAAATCTTTCTCTCTACTGTAACCTAGTAAATACTCATCTAATACAACTTGATTGTCTGACGCAATCATTTCGGCTCCAAGCATTAAATTAGAACCATGTTTTTCGTGTAAACTTTTAGTAAGTTCTAATTGCAACCAATGTGAAATCGGGTCATTATGATTTTCACCAAACAAAACTACATCCGCATTTTTTATTTTGAAAAGCATAGTTTTATATGAGATTTTATTGCCAACTTTATTGTAAATTTGATGTGCTTTTTCTTGGCCAAAAGACAAGCTTGCGATTGAACAATAAAGCAATGTAACAACTAAGATTTTTTTCATTTTGATTTAAATTTATTTTAAAACTAGTGACTGTTGACTAAAAACTCTCTTTTCGCTTGCAAACTTATGCAAATTCGTATTTTTGACTCATTTAATATGAATGAAATAATTTTATTTTTTAGCAGCGTAGATTTCAATTGGAGTATTATTGAAACTATAGCAGTAGTTCTTTCTGTCCTTTATGTAGTATTGGCTGCAAAGCAAAACATCTGGTGTTGGAGTGCAGCTGCAATTAGTGTAATTCTTTATATTTACATTTGTTTTACTGCACAATTATATCCTGAAACTGGTTTGCAAATTTATTATTTGTTGATGGCTTTTTATGGTTATTATCAATGGAATAAAAATGATGGAAAAATAGAAATAGCCCAATGGACAATAGGGAAACATTTAATACTTATTTTGACAGGTGCAATTTTTACTTTTTTAATGGGCTTTTATTTTGCCACTTATACAAGTGCAAAAATGCCAATTGTTGATTCATTTACTACAGTATTTTCAATTATCGCAACTTTTATGGTTACCAAAAAAGTGCTTTCTAATTGGCTTTATTGGATTGTGATTGATGCCGTTTCAATTTATTTGTATTTCAGCAGGGATTTACACCTTACCTCTCTCCTTTTTATCGCTTACACTATTATTGCTGTGTTTGGGTATTTTGCCTGGCTAAAACAAACTACTTCTGATGCTTAAAATTATAGTTACAGGTCCTGAAAGTAGTGGGAAAACAACTCTTTGCATAGCCCTTTCTAAACATTACAACCTTCCTTTTACAAAAGAGTTTGCAAGAGAATATCTAACTGATTTAGGCAAAAATTACTTACAAGAAGATTTATTAGAAATTGCTAAAGGGCAATTGGAAAACGAGCAACTTATTACTAACAATCAACAAATTTCTCTACATGATACTGATCTTATAACCCTTAAAATATGGAGCGACTATAAATATGGTAACTGCAACAATTGGATTTTAGAGCAAATTGAAAAACAAAAAGTTGAGAATAGATTTTATCTTTTATGTAAGCCAGACTTAAAATGGGATTACGACACATTAAGAGAAAACCCTACAAACAGAAATGAACTTCTTGAAATCTACAAACAAGAACTAGAAAACTTAGGACACAAATTTTTAATAATTAAAGGTGAGGATAGAAATGAGCAGGCAATTGAAAGTCTAGCAACTAATTTTTAGTCAACTATAAACTTTTTTCATACTTTTACCCCATCTTAAAAGGGGTGCCGAAAGGCTGAGATTACACCCATTGAACCTGAGGTGGTAATTCATCATAGGAAAATGAGTCAACATTAAATAGAACAGATAATAACCCTATTTTATCTGCTAATGTTAACAAAAAATAATTAAAATGTATAACAAAAAAAACTGCATGGCTGCTCTGCTTGCTCTACCATTTATTGGTTTTGCACAACAGCCAAATGACACTATTTTAATGCAAAAGGTGTTAAATGATGTAAATGTAAATGCGCTTAGAGCAACTGAAAAAACTCCAATAGCGTTTACAAACATCAGTAAATCAGAAATTGAAAAAGGAAATCTGGGACAGGATTTACCTTATATCATTTCACTTACTCCCTCAGTAGTTACTACTTCTGATGCAGGAGCTGGAGTGGGTTATACTGGCTTTAGAGTAAGAGGTTCTGACCCAACAAGAATAAATGTTACAGTTAATGGAATTCCATTAAATGATTCTGAGAGCCAAGGAGTTTGGTGGGTAAATATGCCCGATTTCTCATCTTCAATTGAGAACATTCAAATTCAAAGAGGTGTAGGGACTTCAACTAATGGAGCTTCTGCTTTTGGGGCATCAGTAAACCTAAAAACTGACGGATTAAACAAAAACGCTTACTTCCTTACAAACAATACTATGGGGAGTTTTTCTACTTTAAAAAACAATGTAGAGTTTGGTACTGGACTTATTAATAACAAGTTTACTTTTGATGGGCGTGTGTCTAAAATTTCATCGGATGGTTATATAGATAGAGCAACTTCTAACTTAAAATCTCTTTACCTCCAAGCAACATATTTTGGGAAAAAATCAGTTATAAAAGCATTGGTTTTTACGGGACATGAACGCACTTATCAAGCTTGGAATGGTGTTCCTTTAAATTATTTAGACTCAAATAGGACCTACAACTCTTACACTTACAAAAATGAAGTTGATAATTATGAGCAAACACATTATCAATTGCATTACAACAAGCAATTAAGCAAAGAAACCACTGTAAATATTGCTGCACATTTTACGCATGGTGAAGGATATTATGAGCAAGAAAAAATTGGAGAAGAATTTGTAGATTATGGTCTGGAAAATATCATTTTATCTGATGATACTATTTCTTCAACTAACCTTATCAGAAGGAAATGGTTAAATAATGATTTTGGAGGATTTACTTATTCTCTTAATCATCAAATGGGTAAGCTTGATTTAGTTTTAGGGGGTGCCAGCAATAGTTATTCTGGGCAACATTACGGCAATATTATCTGGGCTGAGTACGCAAGTAATGGAGCAATCAATCATCAGTATTATTGGAACAAAGCTAAAAAATTAGATCATAACTTTTATGCAAAAACAAATTATAAATATTCTGATGCCACTAACCTTTATTTAGATTTACAAAGAAGAAGGGTAGATTATATATTTGAAGGATATGATAGAAATGGGGTGCCATCCGAACAAGAAGTATCTCATGCTTTTTTCAATCCAAAAGTCGGGCTTTTTCATGATTTAAATCAGAGTCAATCCATTTATGTGTCATTTGCAGTAGCCAATAAAGAACCGAACAGAAATGATTATGTAGAAAATAAAGCTGATGAATATCCATCACATGAAACACTTTACGATACTGAAGTTGGGTACAAACAAAGTGGAGAGAAATTTTCATTAGGTGTAAATCTTTACCAGATGAAATATATAAACCAGTTAGTCCTTACTGGACAGATTAATGATGTAGGAGCTAATAGAAGAGCAAATATTGATGAGTCGTACAGAAAAGGAATTGAGATTGAAGCTAAATACAAGTTGTCTGAAAAAATGACTTGGGCAGGAAACATGACGCTATCAGAAAACAAAATAATTAGCCATACTGAATATATTGACAATTGGGATACTGGAGGCCAAGAAAAAATAGATTATGAAAATACTGATTTAGCTTTTTCTCCAACAGCTATTTGGGCTTCAATTTTCAATTATAAAATAGATAAAAATATCAGTATTGATTTTATAAGCAAATATGTTGGTGAGCAATTTATTGATAACACTTCTTCTGATGATAGAAAATTAGATGATTACTTAGTAAATAATTTAAGATTAGCATATAAATGGGAAAGTAAAATATTTAAAACTGCAAAACTTACATTACAAGTAAACAACTTATTAGATAACGAATATGTAAGCAATGCTTGGGTGTATCGTTTTGTTTCTGATGGTTATGACCCTAGAGAATACGATCATTATGTAAATGCTGATAGCGAAAGAGGCTACAATTCTGCTGGTTATTTTCCTGAAGCAACAAGAAATTATCTTTTAGGACTTACTTTAGGATTTTAGATTTTGGTACTAGCATATAGATGTTAGAGATTAGACAAAAGCTCACCAATTTGGTGGGCTTTTTTTATTACTTTTGCTACAAATATATTTTCATGAAATACAATACTGAGAGAGAGCATCTAACGATACCTGAATATGGAAGGCATGTTCATAAAATGATTAATCACGCTACAAGCTTAACTGATAAAGAAGAGCAACAAAAATGTGTAGATGCAATTATTGCATTTATGGGGCAAATGAATCCTCACTTGCGAGATGTAAAGGAATTTACTCATAAGCTATGGGATCACTTGCATATAATGTCTGATTTTAAACTTGATATAAAATCACCTTACCCTAAGCCAGAGGCTGAAAAGCTAGAAGAAAAACCAGAACCAATGACCTATCCTAGCAATAAAATTCGTTTCTCATATTATGGAAATACGATCCAAACAATGATAAAAACTGCCATGAAAATGGAAGGTTCTGAGAAAGAAATTATGACTGGAATGATTGCTAATCAGATGAAAAAATCTTATATTTTATTCAATGAAAGTTCAGTGGATAATAACATCATTCGTTTACATCTTAATCAAATGTCTAATGATGAGTTAAAACTTGGTGATGATTTTGAATTTATCCGTTCAGCATCTGTAAGGCAAGGAGGTACTAACAGCATTAAAAAGAATAACAGTAAGAAAAAAAATTATAAAAAGAACTATAAAAAGAATTACTAAATGGCTACATTTAAAGTAAAAGGAGGAATACAGCTAAGAGGAGATTTACATCCGCAAGGAGCAAAAAATGAGGCACTTCAAGTTTTGTGTGCCGTCTTACTTACTCCTGAGGAAGTAAGAATGGAAAATGTACCGAACATTCGTGATGTAAATATCTTAATTGATTTGTTACGTGATTTAAATGTAACCATAAATCAACTTGATGAATCAACTTATACTTTTAAAGCCGATAATGTTGATGTTGATTATTTATCATCAGAAGATTATAAATCAAAAAGTAGTCGAATTAGAGGTTCAATTATGATAGTAGGCCCTCTTTTAGCTCGATACGGAAAAGGATATATTCCAAAGCCTGGTGGCGATAAAATCGGAAGAAGAAGATTAGACACACACTTTATTGGCTTTGAAAATCTAGGCGCTAAATTTGTATATGATACTAAAGAACAGTTCTACCGAGTAACTGCTGATGAGCTAAAAGGGGCAGACATGTTACTTGATGAAGCATCAGTTACTGGAACTGCAAACATTGTAATGACAGCCGTAATGGCTAAAGGAAAAACGAGCATTTATAATGCTGCATGCGAACCTTACTTGCAACAATTATGCAAAATGTTAAATTCAATGGGGGCTAAGATTACTGGTGTTGGCTCTAATTTGTTACACATTGAAGGTGTACAATATCTAGGAGGATGTACACACAGAATACTTCCTGATATGATTGAAATAGGGTCTTTTATAGGCTTGGCTGCAATTACAAAATCAGAGATTACTATTAAAAATGTAGCTTATAATGAGTTAGGATTAATCCCGTCTGTTTTTGCAAAATTAGGAATCAAAATGGAAAGAAGAGGAGATGATATTTATATTCCTTCACAAGATAGCTATAAAATACAATCCTTTATTGATGGTTCAATTTTAACTATTTCAGATGCTCCTTGGCCAGGATTTACACCTGATTTGTTATCAATTATTTTAGTTGTTGCATCTCAAGCTAAAGGATCTGTACTAATACACCAAAAAATGTTTGAATCAAGATTATTCTTTGTGGATAAATTGATTGATATGGGAGCTCAAATTATTCTATGTGATCCTCATAGAGCAACAGTTATTGGACTAAATCATCAGCATCAATTTAAAGCAACAACCATGACTTCTCCTGATATTAGAGCTGGAGTTTCATTATTATTAGCTGCACTTGCTGCTGATGGAGAAAGCACAATACACAACATTGAGCAAATTGATAGAGGATATCAAAATATTGATACTAGATTAAATGCTATTGGAGCACAAATTACAAGAATAGATTAATGAATAAAATATTGCTAATTGCTTTCTGTATACTTACATCATTTGCTTCAGCACAAGAAATAGGATTAAAAATAGGAGACATTGCTCCTGCACTCGAATATAACAATCCAACAGGAAATAAAATGACGTTATCTTCATTAAAAGGAAATTTAGTCCTAATTGATTTTTGGGCAAGCTGGTGTGGGCCTTGCAGGAGAGAAAACCCAAATATAGTTGATGCCTACCGTAAATTCAATAAACAGAAATTCAAAAACGGAAATGGTTTTGAAATCTACAGTTTATCGCTTGATTCCAAGCAAAAAGCATGGGTAAAAGCAATAAACAAAGATCAACTTTTTTGGGAATATCATGTTTCTGATTTAGGGGGTTGGGAGTCAGAAGGGTCTAATAAATATGGCATTCGTTCTATCCCTAGCAATGTGCTAATTGACGGTAATGGAATAATTATTGCAAAAGACTTAAAAGGCCCTGCATTACACCGATTCCTTAAATCCCAAAAAAAATAAACTGACAGTTTGACTTATAAATGCCTTTGGCAAACTATTTGCACAGATATATGCAGTATAATAAAAAAATATCATGAGTAAAAAAAAAGAAGAGCAAAAAATTACTAAAAAAGTGAACGATAATGAGGAGGTAATTGCTGATGAAAATACTAAAAAATCAGAGAAGAAAAAAGTGAAAGAGGAAGTAATCCCACCTACTACTGAAGAATTGTTAGCAACTGAAAAAGATAAAAACCTAAGACTTTTTGCTGAGTTTGAAAACTTTAGAAAAAGAACTACTAAGGAAAGAATTGAACTTTTTACTTCTGCTAATAAAGACATTATGTCTACTCTACTGCCAATTCTGGATAATTTTGAAAGATCCATAAAAGCTAATAATTATGGTGATGAAGACGGTACAGTTTTAATCTATAAACAGCTAAAATCAGAACTTGAGAAGAAAGGTTTAAAAGAAATTGAAGACCCTATAGGTATAGAATTAGATACTGACTTTCATGAGGCGATTACAAATATCCCTGCACCAACTGATGATATGAAAGGTAAAATTATTGATGTTGTTGAAAAAGGATATCTACTTGGGAACAAAGTAATACGCTATGCAAAAGTAGTTGTAGCTAATAAAGAATAAAGCATGTCAAAAAGAGATTATTACGAAACTTTAGGCGTCAGCAAAAATGCTGAATCCAAAGAGATTAAAAAAGCTTACAGGAAATTAGCAGTAAAATATCATCCTGATAAGAACCCTGACAACCCTGCTGCTGAAGAAAAATTTAAAGAAGCTGCGGAAGCTTATGATGTATTAAGTAATGCTGAGAAAAAACAAAGATACGATCAATACGGACATGCTGGAATGGGGGGTGCTGCTGGTGGTGGATTCGGTGGTGGTGGAATGAATATGGATGACATATTCAGTCAGTTTGGTGATATTTTTGGTGGAGGTGGTTTTGGTGGAGGTGGTCGACAAAGAGGAAGAAGAGTTGTAAAAGGATCAAACCTTAGAATCCGTTTATCATTAAATCTTAAAGAAGTTGCTGAAGGAGTTGAGAAAAAGATAAAAGTAAGCCGATTAGTAAATGCTGAAGGAGTAACTTACACAACATGTAGAACTTGCAATGGAAGCGGTCAAGTTACTAGAATTAGCAATACAATTTTAGGGCAAATGCAAACTCAAAGCGCATGCCCAAATTGTAATGGGAATGGAAAAAGCATTGATAAACGTCCAGCAGAAACAGATGCAAATGGGATGCTTAAAGAAACTGAAACAGTTAAAATTACTATTCCTGAAGGAGTTGAAGATGGAATGCAGTTAAAGGTTAGTGGAAAAGGAAATGCGGCACCTTTTGAAGGAATAAATGGAGATTTAATCGTTCTTATTGCAATTGAAGACCATGAAAGTTTAATCCGTGATGGACAAAACTTACACTTTGACCATTATATTAGTTTTGCTGATGCTGCACTTGGAACTTCATCTGAAATACCAACAGTTACTGGAAAAGTAAAAATTAAATTAGAAGAAGGTATACAGTCCGGTAAAATTTTAAGATTAAAAGGCAAAGGATTGCCCTCAGTAAATGCATATGGTAAAGGAGATTTACTCATTCATATAAATGTTTGGACTCCTCAAGCTTTATCAAAAGAAGAAAAGAAATTCTTTGAAAGTTGCAAGAAATCAGACACCTTTATGCCAAAACCAACAAGAAGTGATAAATCATTTTTTGATAGGGTAAGAGAAATGTTTGGTTAAAAATAACTAGTATCTAGTAATAAATACTTCAAAATATGCAAGACCTCCTTATAGTAAAAGATGTTGTAAAGCAATATGGAGATTATACTGCATTAACAAATGCAAATATTTCAGTACCCAAAGGAAGTATTTACGGTTTACTTGGACCAAATGGAGCAGGAAAAACTACTTTAATGCGCATCATTAATCAGATTACTGCACCAGATAGTGGTGAAGTTATTTTTGATGGAGAACCTTTACAAAAACATCACATTGCTGAAATTGGCTACATGCCAGAGGAAAGAGGACTTTACAAAAAAATGAAAGTTGGAGAGCAAGCTCTTTATCTAGCGCAACTAAAAGGAATGAGCTACAATACAGCTTTAGATAAATTAAAGTATTGGTTTGAAAAACTGGATATTTTAAGTTGGTGGAATAAAAAAGTAGAAGAATTAAGTAAAGGAATGGCACAAAAAATACAGTTTATTGTAACAGTAATTCATGAGCCAAAACTCTTAATTTTTGATGAGCCATTTTCTGGTTTTGACCCTATAAATGCTGCTATTATCAGAAAAGAAATTCTAGAACTAGCTGAAAAAGGAACAACTATTATTTTCTCAACTCACAGGATGGAATCTGTTGAAGAGATTTGTGATCATATTGCACTTATAAATAAATCAAATACTATACTAGATGGGACAATAGAAGATATTAAAAAACAATTTGCTACTAATACTTTTAAAATTGTTACATCAGGTGGAGAAATACAAGAAAATGATTTTTTCAATATTGTATCAATGGAAGATAATAATTACCAGATCAAACCCAAAGATGGAAAATCAATTAAAGAAATTTTAGAAAGTATCTTAAAAGATACAGAAATCATTTCTTTTAAAAAGGAAACACCAAGCATGGAGGAAATATTTATAAAAGCTGTAAATAATGCATAAGATTTGGCTCATTATTAAAAGAGAATACCTAGTAAGGGTAAGGAAAAAATCATTTATTATAATGACAATTCTTGGGCCAATGCTTATGGCAGCACTTTTAATAGTTCCCACTTTCTTAGCAACCCAAACTAAAGAGAACAGAATAATTGCGTTAAACGAAGATGCAAACTTTAATCTAGAAGATAGTGAGTTTATTCACTTTACAACTATCCCTACATCAGAAGCAGAAATACTTAAAACTGATTTTAGCGAAAGTCTGTTTTATGCACTACTGCATATAGAGGGAGAAAATTTTACACTCTATTCCAATCAGCAGATTAGTTTATCAGTAAGTAAATCTATAGAAAGGCAACTAGAACAAATAATAGAACACGAAAAATTAAAACTTTTTGGAATTGATTTGCAAATTCTAGAAAATGCAAGTACAGAAATCAACATCACTACCAAGATAATTTCAGAAGATGGAAATACAAGTAATTCCCAAGCTGAAGCAAGTATGGGAATCGGCTTTATTAGTGGTATACTTATATATATTTTCATTTTTATGTACGGAACTATGGTCATGAGAGGTGTTATTGAAGAGAAAACCAGCAGAATTGTAGAGGTAATCATCTCATCTGTTAAACCATTTCAACTAATGATGGGCAAAATTCTAGGTGTAGCTTTAGTAGGACTTACTCAATTTATACTCTGGATACTCCTTACAGTAATAATATCAACTTTAGCGGAACTTTTCTTTTTAGATTTAAATGTCATGGCTACTGAAATGAATAGTTCTGATCAATCAATGATATTAGCACAAGTAGATGAATTAACTGGAGGAATAAATTTGTTACAGATTTTCTTAGCATTTATATTCTACTTCTTAGCAGGATATCTTATGTATAGCGCATTATTTGCAGCAGTTGGATCGGCAGTAGATGCAGAAGCAGACACGCAACAATTTGTACTTCCAATAACTATTCCACTAATACTCTCCTTTTTATTGATTACACCAATAATGGAAAACCCGGATGGCACATTGGCTTTTTGGATGAGCATGATACCTTTTACCTCTCCAGTAATAATGATGGTAAGACTTCCATTTGGGGTAGCAAACTGGGAATTAGCCCTTTCTATAGTAATACTTATAGCCGCTTTTATAGGAACAACATGGTTTGCAGGGCGTATTTATCGCACTGGAATATTGATGTATGGCAAAAAAGTAAGCTATAAAGAGCTTTGGAGATGGCTTAAGTACTAAAACAACTTTTTACTACTAGTAAATAATCAAATTTAGTATCAAAAAAGCACTTAAAAAAGGCCCAAATGGGTTGAAATGACACAATATTTTCTAAAAAACAAGTGCAATTTATGTGTAATTTTAAGTATTTAGGTTCATTTTCAACTGTTTTTAACATTTTTAACTGGAATACCAGCACAGAACTATACATCCTAAAACCCTTAATTACAATTAATTAACTGCATTACAAACATTTAATTGTTAAAAAGAGTGCATTTTATTAGGTGCCATTTGTTAAAGAGGTTTATCTTTGCACTTGTATTAATCAAAATTAAAAAAAATGAAAAAGAATTTACAAAACGCATTAGTCTTAGCAATGGGATTAATGACAACAGTTACTTTCGCTCAAGATTGGGATGTTGATTCAAGAACAAGAATTGATATGAGTGGAGATAACGACAAAATGGTGACTAACCAAAGAGCTACTTTAGGCGCTACTTGGGGAGGATCTGATTGGGGTATTCATTTGAGTTCAGATGTAAACTACATGTTATCAAACCAAGCAGCTACTGGTGAGATAACAATGAATATCTTTGAGGCATATGCTTCTACTGATGTAATGGGTTACGCTAATGTAACTGCTGGTCGTCAAGCATTAAACTATGGTTCAGGTGCTTTAATTTCTTCTAACGATTGGGGAACTAACAGAACTACTTGGGATGGATTCAAGATTGGTTTAGATCTTGACATGGCTGACGTTACTATTGGTTATGCTTCTAACAACATGGGAGGTGCAGACGAAAATGGAGTAGCAGACGGTAGTAATGGTAATATGTTCCTTAATGCAGGTGGTGAGTTTTCTGGATGGAATGTAAACTTAGTATACATGACTACAACTACAGATGGTGAATCTGGTGATAATGCTGCAACTGGTATTGACATTAGTGGTGAAGTAATGGGTGCTGGAATATCTGCTTCTATGAATTCAGACTTTGATGAAAATGAAATGAGAGTTATCGGCTTAACTTATGCTGTAAATGATGATATGGGAGTTCATGCTTCACAAACAGTTTATGGTGAGGATGGTGACTTCAATATGGCTGGTACTAACATGGATGGTTCATGGATGACAACTGGTAATATAGGTTATTTAGGTGCAGGTGCTGAATTGTTATCTTATGGAATAACTTACAAAATGTCTGGAATCTCTTTAGGGGCAACTATGCATAATGTAACAAACTCTATGGATGAAGCAGTTGACACAGATGCTACTGAAATTTCTTTAGGTTATTCATTAAATGATAATGCTGGATTACACTTATCAATGGTTGATGATAATGAAGTTAAGTACATGTGGTTAACTTTAAATGTAGGTTTATAATATTTACACAATAAACAATATATTAAAGGGCTGCTTTTTGCAGCCCTTTTTTTATGAACTAAATCTAGCAATTAACAAATTTGTGTGCATAAGTGTAAATAACAATTTGTAAGTATTAAAAATTGCTTTGCTATCTTGCGGCCATTATTAATCATTTAAAAAAATAAAAAAATGAAAAAATTATTATTAACCGCAGTTGTTGCATTCTCAACATTAGTAGCATCTGCACAGTTTATGGTCGTAACAACTTATGATGGGGACCAAGAAGAAAACATGGACAAGATTACCACAAACTTGGGAATCGGATACATGGTAAATGATATGATCACTGTAGGTCTTGCAAATGGTGGTGATGATGCTAATGGTGAAGGAACTTATGATATTTTTGCTCGTTACAGCATTGCTCAGGTGGAAGGTGCTTATGCATCATTAACAATGCCCGGTGATGACGCAGAAGACATGAGTATAGGCGTAGGTTTTGCTTTTAATGTATGGAATGGCCTATATGTAGAGCCAAATTACACTATGCCTACAAGTGAAGATGCTGATGGAAACAGAGAAGGATCTTTCAATTTTGGTCTTTCTTACAGATTCTAAGGTAAAAAATTCTTAAACATTAAAAAAAGCCAGTTAAAAGCTGGCTTTTTTATTATCCTAATATTTCTTTTGCTTTTTCCAAAGCATCTACTATACCACTTAGTTTAGTACCACCAGCAGTAGCAAAGAAAGGCTGTCCGCCACCACCTCCAGTTATTTCGATTGCAATTTCACTTATCATTGCTCCTGCATTCATTCCTTTAGCAACTAAATCATCAGTTAGCATAACCGTTAAAAGTGCTTTTTCACCATGCTTAGTGCCTAACACCATAGCTAAGTTCTCTTCTTTTCTAAGTGAAAACGAAACATTCTTCATATCCTCTGCATCCATATCAACTTCTTGTGCAATAAAACGAATTCCGTTTACCTCTACTACTGAGCTCAATAAATTATCTTTTACATTTCCTGCATTGGCTTTTTTAAGAGTACTGATTTGTTTTTCTAAAGCTTTATTTGTTGTGATTAACTTCTCTACCCCCTTTTTCAAATCCTTATTTTTAACTAGCCCACCTATTTCATTTAATAAAGTTTCCTTATTATTAAGATAATCCATCGCATTCACTCCAGTAATTGCTTCTATTCTTCTAATTCCTGATGCAGCAGATCCTTCCGAAAGGATTTTAAAAAGCCCAATTTCTCCAGTAGCATTTACATGGGTTCCACCACACAACTCCTTAGAAGAACTAAACTGAATCACACGCACAACCTCTTCATATTTTTCGCCAAATAACATAATAGCCCCCATATCCTCAGCTTTTTTAAGTGGCAAATTAATATGTTCATCCAAAATGATATTAGCTAAAATTTTAGCATTTACATCTGCTTCTATCATATCTAAATTAGCTTTTTCAATTTTTGAAAAATGAGTAAAATCAAAACGTAAATAAAGTGGATTTACTAATGAGCCTTTTTGAACTACATGCTCTCCTAAAATATCTCGCAAACTTTCGTGCAATAAATGAGTTGCAGTATGATTTCTTTCAGATGCTTTTCTGTCAATTGCATTTACTTTTGCTGAAAATTTTTCATTAACATCATTTGGTAACTTATCAACAAAATGAACAATTAACTTGTTTTCCTTCTTAGTGTCAACAATATTTATTGATTCACTTCCAGATGAAATTGTTCCAGTATCACCAACTTGCCCTCCACTTTCAGGATAAAATGGTGTTAAATTAAACACCAACTGATATTTTTTCCCATCATTTGAAGTAACTTTTCTGTATCTAGTGATTTTAAATTCAGTTTCTAAGTTTTTATAGCCAACAAATTCTTCTTTTTCATCTGCTATCAGAACCGTCCAATCTCCTTTTGCAATTTTACCCGCTTGTTTTGACCTATCTTTTTGTTCTTGCATAGCAACATCAAATTCCTCTTGACTAAAAGCTAAGTTTTGCTCACTTAAAATAAGAGCTGTTAAGTCAGCAGGGAAACCATAAGTATCATAAAGTTCAAAAACTTGCTTTCCTGATATCTCTCCTTTTACATTTTTAGTGATTTGCCCTATCCTTTTTAAGCCATCTTCAAGAGTTCTTAAGAAAGATTCTTCTTCCTCTTTTACTACTTTTTGTATCAAATCTTTTTGAGCTTTTAATTCTTCAAACTGCACTCCCATTTGATCAGAAAGTACAGCAACCAATTCATACATAAATGAAGTTTTAAGGTTTAAAAAAGTATAAGCATACCTAACTGCTCTTCTTAAAATCCTTCTTATAACATAACCTGCTTTTACATTGGATGGCAATTGTCCGTCAGCAATTGAAAATGAAATTGCTCTTATATGATCTGCAATAACTCGCATTGCAATATCTTGCTTTTGATTTTCTCCATATTGCAGTTCTGCTTTTTTAGCAATAGCTTGAATTATTGGCTGAAAAATATCAGTATCATAATTTGACTGCACCCCTTGCATTATCATAGCCAGCCTTTCAAATCCCATTCCAGTATCAACATGAGAATTTGGTAAAGGCTTTAAACTACCATCAGAAATTCTAATGTATTGCATAAATACTAAATTCCAGATTTCAATAACTTGTGGATGGTCTTCATTTACTAAGTTGATACCATTAACTTTTGCTCTTTCTTCATTATTCCTATTATCAAAATGGATTTCAGAACAAGGTCCACAAGGTCCTGTCTCCCCCATTTCCCAAAAGTTGTCCTCTTTATTTCCATTTAGAATTCTATCTTCAGGAAGGTGGTTCCTCCACTTATTAAATGCTTCATTATCTTTATCTAACCCATCTTCTTTAGCGCCTTCAAAAACAGTAACATAAATCCGGTCTTTATCTAGCTTGCAAACTTCAATAAGAAATTCCCAAGCCCAATTTATTGCATCTTCTTTAAAGTAATCACCAAAACTCCAACTCCCCAACATTTCAAACATGGTATGATGGTAAGTATCATGCCCTACTTCCTCCAAATCATTATGCTTACCCGAAACTCTCAAACATTTTTGTGAATTTACTATTCTTAAATTTTTAGGATCAGAATATCCTAAAAAGACATCTTTAAATTGATTCATCCCTGCATTTGTAAACATTAATGTAGGGTCATTTTTTACCACCATAGGTGCTGATGAAACAAGTTTATGTTGCTTTGATTTAAAGAAATCTAAGTATAGAGCTCTGAGTGTATTGGCTTTCATTTTCTGTTGTTAATTTTACAATTCACAATAAGTTGTAAGAAATCAGCACTATTTCATGCTTTATCTAATGCAAAATAAGTAAATTTGTACAATAATTTTAAGATGGCTAAGGTAAAATATTATTACGATACTAAATCACTAAGTTACAAACGAATTGAACTTAATAGTTTAAATAAGTTAAAACAAATGTTTTACTTACTGATGGGAAGTGCATTTTTAGGACTTGTAATGGTTTTGGTTTTCTTTCAATTTTTTGATAGCCCTAAAGAAAAAACTCTTAATAGAGAGATTGCACAACTTACCACTCAATATGATTTAGTGCAAGATAAGTTGTCACAAGTTGAGCTTGTTCTAGATGATATTCAAAAGCGTGATGACAACATTTATAGAGTAATTTTTGAAGCAGACCCAATTCCATCTTCAATCAGAAAAGCGGGATATGGTGGCGTAAATAGGTATCAAGAATTAAATGGATTTAAAAATACTGAACTAATAGTTGAAACGAGCAAGAAACTTGATCAGATCACTAAACAACTTTATATTCAGTCAAAATCCTTTGATGATATTATTGAATTAGCAAAAAATAAAGCCGATATGCTTGCTGCAATTCCTGCCATACAACCAGTTTCGAATAAAGATTTAAGCCGAATGGCAAGTGGATGGGGTTATAGAATACATCCAATATACAAAACTAGAAAACTACATACTGGAATGGACTTCTCTGCAAAAAGTGGAACGCCTATTTATGCTACAGGCGATGGTAAAATACATAAAGTAAGAAGAAGTAGAAGAGGATATGGCAATCATGTAGTTATTGACCATGGATATGGATACAAAACGCTTTACGCTCACATGAAAAAATACATTGTGAAAAAAGGGCAAAAAGTTAAAAGAGGTGATGTTATTGGATATGTTGGAAGTACAGGAACTTCAGTTGCTCCTCACCTTCATTATGAAGTTCATAAAGATGGTAGAAAAATAAATCCTGTTAACTTCTACTACAATGATTTAAATCCTGATGAGTATGAAAAGATGTTAGAAATTTCTTCTCAAAATAATCAATCATTTGATTAATGGATTTTAATAATTTACCAAAAGAAAAACTATTTTACAAAATAGGTGAAGTTGCTAAAATGTTTGAGTTAAATATTTCTGCTATCCGATTTTGGGAGAAAGAATTTGATATTTTAACACCAAAAAAAAATAAAAAAGGTAACAGATTGTTTACTCCAAAAGACATAAAAAACCTTCAAATTATTTATCATTTAATAAAAGAAAGAGGGTTTACTTTAGAAGGTGCTAAAATGAAACTTAAAGAAAATAAAGAAGATACAATTAACAATATTGAAATTGTAAATCACCTGAAAGATATCAGGGGATTTTTAGTAAAATTGAGAGCACAGCTCTAGTAATACTTCTTGTCAATCAGATAGTTCTGAACATAATCCTTTACTCCATCTTCTAAATTCGTAAAGGAGTTTTTATAACCCACCGTTTTTAATTTTTGCATATCTGCCTCAGTAAAATATTGGTATTTATCTCTAATATCAATGGGAGTATCTATATATGAAATGTCACTTTTGATATTCATAGCAGAGAAAGTTGCCTCAACTAAATCTTTAAAAGTCCTTGCTTTCCCACTTCCAAGATTATAAATTCCGCTTTGCTTTTTGCTCTCCATCATAAAAACCAATACTTCAACTACATCCTTTACATAAATAAAATCACGTAATTGTTCCCCATCTTTATATTTAGCGTTATGCGATTTAAAAAGTTTCATTCCATTACTAACTGAAATTTGACGAAAAGCATGTGAAATTACTGAAGCCATTCTGCTTTTATGAAATTCATTAGGCCCATAAACATTAAAAAACTTAAAACCTGCCCAAAATGGAGGGTCTGACTTTTGTTTTATAGCCCATTTATCAAAATCATTTTTTGATTCCCCATAAGGATTTAATGGAACTAAATCATTAATAATATCATGATTATCCTCAAACCCAAACTCTCCCATACCATAAGTAGCTGCTGAGGAAGCATACACAAAAGGAATGCTATTGTCAGCACAAATATTCCATAATTGCTTAGTATAATTCAGGTTCAACTCATTAAATATCTCAACATTAAACTCTGTAGTATCAGTTCTAGCACCAATATGATAAAATTCAGCAACTGATTCAGCATTATTCATAAACCAATTTAGAAATTCTGAACGATCAATCTGTTGAGTAAACTGCTTATTATACAGGTTTTTGTTTTTCTCATCATTTGAAAAATCATCAACTAATATTAAGTTTAACTTGTCTAATGAATTTAGCTTGCCAACTAAAACGGAACCAATAAAACCTGCTGCGCCTGTAACGATAATCATTATGCAAAAATACAGTAAAAAAACTATACATTTGCCTTGATGGACGAAACACAAAAAAAGACAGCCAAGTATACTAAGCTTTGTGAGCCAATTGCAACTGAAAATTCAATTGAGAGAATGTCACGCAGAGATGCTATCAATAATAAATGTGTAGTTGAATCAGCTCTTAGGTAAGCAGAAAATAAAATGCAGCAAATATAGATAATGCAACACAAAATTAAAGATGCTAATTTCAGCACATGCTATAAATGTAAACAAAATATTCCTTGAGGTATTTTAATGATTCGTCCACATAGAAATTTTGTGTGAATTGTGCACAATAAAATGTACTTTTGAACCCATGAAAGCATTGCAACTCATTTTTAGATATATTAAGTATTTTTTTACAGCAAAAAATAAACACAGTGCACAGGCTCCTTTTTTATATGAGTTTATCACAATGGTTCTAAATAAAAAATCTGATGACCAAAACTGCAAAAATATTGAGCAGTTAAGAAGGGATTTAATCAAATCAGATGATATAATAAAAATTACTGATTTTGGAGCAGGAAGCCATGTTAATAATAATAACTCAAGAAAAGTTAAAGATATTGCAAAGAATTCTGCAAAGAATTCAAAATTTGGGAAACTACTTTATAGAATAACTCAGTTTTATAAACCAAAAAATATTTTAGAACTAGGAACATCACTAGGAATAAGTACGCTTTATTTAGCACAAGCAAATAAAGAATCTCAAGTTCATACTTTTGAAGGCTGCCCTGAAACAGCAAAAGTTGCGCAACAAAATTTTAAGAAATTAAATACGAAGAACACATCTATCACTTTAGGAGATTTTAATACCACACTAGAAGCTAAACTTGAAAAAATTAAAACTGTAGATTTAGCTTTTATTGATGGAAATCATCAAGAAAAACCAACTATTGATTATTTTGAGAAGTGCTTGAAATACGCTAACAATGACACTATTTTTATATTTGATGATATTCATTGGTCAGAGGGGATGGAGAATGCTTGGAATTACATTAAGAGGCACCAAAAAACTACATTAACAATTGATTTATTTTTTGTTGGAGTTGTTTTTATAAAATCAGAATTAAGCAAAGAAAATTTTACCATTAAATTCTAAATCATGAAAGTATACACTAAAAAGGGAGATAAAGGACAAACACAATTACATGGAGGCAGTATAGTTGACAAAGATCATGTAAGATTAGATTGTTACGGAACAATTGATGAGCTCAACTCATTTATTGGAAATATTTATGATCAAGATTTAAAAGAATTTCATAAAGAAATTTTATTAAACATTCAAAATCAACTTTTCAATTTAGGTTCAGTAATTTCATTTGACGGTAAAAAAAGTATAATTAATTTACCCAATATTACAGCCAAAAACATTGAAATGTTGGAAAAAGCAATAGATAAAATGGAAGAATCATTGCCCATGTTAAAGAATTTTATTCTTCCTTCTGGTCACCCTACTACATCTAAATGCCATATTGCACGAACAGTTTGTAGGAGAGCTGAGCGTAGTTTAGTTAATCTAAGTAAAACATCAGAAATTGACATATTACATCTGCAATATTTAAACAGGTTGTCTGATTATTTGTTTGTACTTTCTAGAGCTATTTTAAAAGATAATGGCGGCACAGAAATAGTGTGGCAAAAAAATTAACAATTTAACTCTCAATTCAATAAAACATATACTTTTGCAAAAGATTTAAAAAAGAAGAAATGTATTGGACTTTAGAATTAGCATCTAAACTAGAAGATGCACCGTGGCCGGCAACAAAAGATGAGTTAGTCGATTTTGCAATAAGATCAGGAGCACCAATGGAAGTAGTTGAAAATTTGCAAGAATTGGTAGAAGAAGAGTTAGGAATGCAATGGGATACTATTGAAGATATTTGGCCCGATTACCCAACTAAAGATGATTTCTTCTTTAATGAAGATGAATATTAATAAAAAAGGTCGAATTCGACCTTTTTTTATTTTGTATACTCTTGTAAAAAATTAACTTTACTCCTTTAAATTAAAAAATACAAATGGCAGGTTTATTAGGCATATTAGGTAAATTATTTGGGAACAAATATGATAAGGATGTTAAGGAAATAACACCTTTAGTTGATAAGATTAATGAGGAGTTTTCTAAATTAAGTTCTTTATCAAATAATGAATTAAGAAAAAAGACTACTGAATTTAAAAACCAGATCTCTGATTTTATTAGTGAAGAAAAATCTAAGATTGAAACTCTAAAAGAGAAATCAAACCTTACCGAAACTAAAACAGAAGAAAAAGAAGAACTTTATAAAGAAATTGATGTATTAGAACAAACTGTAATTGATAAAATAGAAAAAATTCTAAATACAGTTTTACCACAAGCCTTTGCAGTTGTAAAAGAAACTGCAAAAAGATTTGCAGAAAATAAAAGCATTGATGTAACTGCAAACAAAAATGACACAGAATTAGCTGCCACAAAAGATTTTGTAAGCATTAATGGAGATATTGCAACTTATCAAACAACTTGGGATGCGGCAGGAACAGAGATCAAATGGGACATGATACATTATGATGTTCAGTTAATCGGAGGGATTGTATTGCATCAAGGAAAAATTGCTGAGATGCAAACAGGTGAAGGGAAGACATTATCCGCAACACTACCAATCTATTTAAATGCACTTACTGGGTTAGGCGTGCATCTAGTAACTGTAAATAATTACCTAGCAAAAAGGGATGCGTTATGGATGGGGCCATTATTCCAATTTCATGGATTAAGCATAGATTGTATAGACAATCATCAGCCTAATTCTGATGAGAGAAGAAAAGCCTATCTATCTGATATTACTTATGGCACAAATAACGAATTTGGCTTTGATTATCTAAGAGATAATATGGCAAAACGACCTGAAGATTTAGTGCAAAGAAAATTACATTATTCTATTGTTGATGAAGTAGATTCTGTTCTTATTGATGATGCAAGAACGCCACTTATTATTTCAGGACCAACTCCCCAAGGAGAGAAACACGAATTTAACGAATACAAACATAAGGTTGATCAACTTGTAAATGCGCAAAGAAAATTTATTACTACCGTAATTTCTGATGCTAAGAAACTGTTAAAAGAAGGTAACTCAGAAAAAGGAGGTATTAGCCTTTTAAGAGCTTTTAGAGGATTGCCAAGAAACAAAGCACTTATCAAGTTTTTATCAGAAGATGGTGTAAGAGCACAATTGCAAAAAACTGAGAATTACTACATGCAAGATCAAAATAAAGAAATGCATCTAGTTGATGAAGAACTCTATTTTGTAATTGATGAAAAATCTAACTCTATTGAACTAACTGAAAAAGGATTGGAATTAATGACTAGTTCTACAGAAAATAAAGAATTTTTTATTCTACCTGATGTTGGTGGAAATATTGCTGAAATTGATAAATCAGCTCAATCCGACACTGAAAAAGCTGCAGCTAAAGATGGTGTATTAAGAGATTATGCAATAAAAAGTGAAAGGGTACATACAATTAATCAATTACTAAAAGCATACACACTTTTTGAAAAAGATGTTGAGTATGTAGTGATGGATAACAAAGTAAAAATTGTTGATGAGCAAACCGGTCGTATAATGGATGGTAGAAGATATTCTGATGGGCTACACCAAGCGATAGAAGCAAAAGAAAGCGTGAAAATTGAAGCTGCCACACAAACTTACGCAACAGTTACACTGCAAAACTATTTCAGAATGTATAATAAGATTGCTGGAATGACTGGTACTGCTGAAACTGAAGCGGGCGAATTCTGGGAAATCTACAAACTAGATGTAGTTGCAATCCCTACAAACAGACCAATTCAAAGAGATGATAAAGATGATTTGGTATACAAAACAAACAGGGAAAAATACAATGCTGTAATTGAAGATATTGTCACATTAACTGAGCAAGGAAGACCAATTTTAGTAGGTACCACATCAGTTGAAATATCAGAATTACTAAGCACAATACTAAGGAGAAGAGGCATTAAGCACAATGTTCTTAATGCAAAAATGCATCAAAGAGAAGCCGATATTGTAGCTGAAGCTGGTAACAAATCAGCAGTTACAATTGCAACAAATATGGCTGGTAGAGGTACCGATATTAAACTTTCCGATGAAGTAAAAGCTGCTGGAGGATTAGCAATTATTGGTACTGAAAGACACGATTCAAGAAGGGTTGATAGACAGCTAAGAGGAAGAGCAGGAAGGCAAGGAGATCCAGGTTCATCGCAATTCTATGTTTCTTTGGAAGATAAGTTGATGCGACTTTTTGGATCAGAAAGAATTGCAAAATTAATGGACAGAATGGGACTTGAAGAAGGAGAGGTCATTCAGCATTCTATGGTAAGTAAATCCATTGAAAGAGCGCAAAAGAAAGTTGAAGAAAATAACTTTGGAACAAGAAAAAGATTGTTAGAGTATGATGATGTAATGAATCAACAAAGAGAGGTGATCTACAAGAAAAGAAGGCATGCTTTGCATGGAGATAGACTCTCGCTTGATGTTTCGAATATGATTTATGATACTTGTGAAAGTATCGTTGAAGAGCTACATGAGGCAAAAGATTATGGTACTTTCAAGTTAGATTTAATTAGACTATTAGCAACTGAAAGTCCAATTAATGAAACAGAATTTGCTGATTTATCATCACAAGAGATTATAGAAAAAGTATATGAAAGTTGTTACAGTTCGTATCAAAATAAATCTACTTCAATAGCAAGGCAAGCTTACCCAGTAATTAAAGATGTGTACGAAAATCAGTCGGCAACTTATGAGAACATAGTTATCCCATTTACTGATGGATTAAAAACTTTGCAGGTAGTAACGAACCTAAAAGAAGCACATGAAACAGAAGGGGGAAATATTGCTGAAGCAATTGAAAAAAGTGTAACGCTTGCTATAATTGATGATATCTGGAAAGAGCATTTGCGTGAAATGGATGATTTGAAACAGGCTGTACAAACAGCCAGTTATGAGCAGAAAGATCCTCTTTTAATTTACAAATTTGAATCCTTCAATTTATTTAAAACATTGATAGATAAAGTAAATAAAGATATTGTTTCATTCTTAATTAAGTCAGGTTTACCTACACAATCATCTGTTCAAGAAGATAAGCATAGAGTCGAAAATCACCAAACTAGCCGACCGGAAAATATAGGAAATGCTCCACAGCAAGCAGGAAAACCAAAACAAAAAATACAGCCCGTAAGAGCAGAAGAAAAAGTAGAGCGTAATGCACCTTGCCCTTGTGGAAGTGGTAAAAAATTTAAGAAATGTCACGGCAGGTAACAAGGTGAAGAATATAATCAGACATCTGTTTTATTTTACCTTATTTCTAAATATTAACGCTTGTAAAACTTATACAATTCTCCCTCATAAGAGTGATATTCCAACTGGAGCTTTTGATACAAAATCATCAGGAGAATTTCCAAATTATTCAAAAATAAACCATTGGGTAGAACATCCAGAGAAGAAAAGAAAGTATGCTAGTTTACCAAAAAAATACCTAGACACCTTAAACAAAGAAAATCCTAATATAGATGCTTTCTTTATTCACCCTACGCTTTATTTAAAAGGTAATAGCTGGAATGCAGATATAAATGATAAAAAACTAAATAAGGAAATTGGAAATACAGCTATACAAAATCAAGCAAGTGTTTTTTTAGGTATTGCAAATATTTATGCACCACATTATAGGCAAATGCACATTCAATCGTATTACGATTTAGAAAATGGATTACAGGCCTTTGAGCTTGCCTATTTAGATGTGAAAAATGCATTTATGTATTATTGGCAAAATTACAATAAAGGAAATAAATTTATAATTGCCGGACATAGTCAAGGCACCAATCATGCAGAAAGATTGTTAAAGGAAATAATTCTTGAAAATGATAGTATGAGAAGTTTACTACTTATTAGTTACCTTCCAGGAATGCCAATCAAACAATTCCATAAAGAATTACCCCCTTGCATATCGCCTAATCAGTTGAATTGCTTTCTTTCTTGGCGTACGTTAGCAGAAGGATATTTTCCAGTAGATTGGGAAGTGTCTGACAGTATTTTATGTGTAAATCCTATCAGCTGGGAAACAGACAACTTGGTGTCTCAAAATGAAAATCATCTAGGAATTCTTTTCCCAAACCATAAAATCTATTATCCAAAATCGATAGCGGCATACAATCATAATGGAGTTGTTTGGATAAAACCCATAAAAATTCCTTTTGCCCGTTTTTACCGCATGAAAAATTATCATATTGCTGATTATAATTTATATTGGATAAACATTAGAAACAACCTAAGATATCGATTAAAAGAAAATGGATACATCTAATAAAAAGAAATGCAACTAGCTTAAAAATCACGCACTATATATTGAGTATCATGACAAAGAATTGGGTGTTCCAATTTATGAAGACACCAAAATATTTGAATTTCTACTCTTAGAAACCTTCCAAGCGGGACTTAGTTGGATAACCATCCTTAGAAAAAGAGAAAATTTTCATACAGCTTTTGATAATTTTGATTTTCAAAAAATTGCGAATTACTCGGATGAAAAACTAGCGGAATTAAAACTAGATACTGGGATAATAAGAAATATGCGAAAAATAAAAGCGGCCAAAACTAATGCTATTGCTTTTATGGAAGTGCAAAAAGAGTTTGGAACCTTTAGTAAATACATTTGGGATTTTGTAGATTGCAAACTAATAAAAACAACTTTAGCTCAATAAGAGAAATGCCTGCCAATACTCCTTTATCTGATAAAATATCTAAATACTTAAAAGGTAGAGGGTTTAAGTTTATAGGCTCAACTATTTTTATACGCCCACATGCAAGCTATGGGCATGGTTAATGACCACACTGTTGATTGTTTTAGGCATAAAGAAGTGTAAAACTCCTAAACACCTCCAATCTACAAAATTAAATCTAGCATATCTTTAGTTGAGTGGCTTTTATACATGAGGATAAGTATAACATTAACGTAAGCAATAACAGGAAATTAGTTTAATCATAATCTTAGTTTTTTGTTTAATTTACTGAATAGTTATACTATCAATTATAAGATTGAAACTTTCATTTTTGTTATTGCCAAAAAGAAAAGTAATTTGTTCGATATAATCATTATTAAAATTTTTAACATCTAATCTTCTGCCACGAAAAGATGCATACATTTCTTTTAAAGGAATAGTTATTTCTTCCCATTTACCTGTAGTTTTAAATGGTTGTATATAAGAGTAATAATCATTAGTATTAGCTTTAATTCTCAATTGATATTCCTTTTTATCTCCTTTTATATTTAATTTGATGTTCTTTTTTTCCTTAATATAGATTCTTTTGCAATTATACCTTACGGAAGCAAAACCCCCATTATAAGCTGTAGATATTTTTCCTCCAAAAACTCCATTACTATCTTTGTTTATGCTTAAATTACTTGTAGATACACCACCCATTACATCATCATTAACAATCATCCATTCTTTTAAATTATTTTCATTATTAAAATTATAGATAATATCTTGAGCGAAAAGAATCTTTAAATTAAAAAACACTAATAAGAAAGTTAATATAATTAGTATTTTTTTCATAATCTTATTTTCTTATTAATCGATTGTTCTTTTACTTGTAAATATTTGAGTAGTTTTTATAATTTAACTATTTATTCTTTTTTTTCATTTCATCAACTGCCAACAAACTGCTTTGAATTTGCATTTGCAAGTCACCTACATTATCAGGAGAATACGGCATAAATATTGTGCTCGTATTATTTTCAGAAAGCTTAGCAACCGTTTCATAATGTTGCGTCATAAAGAGCATATTCATTACATCTTGGCTGGTAACATGGTCCTCCATAGCTAACTTCACCTCAGCAACTGACTCCTTCAATCCATTAGCAATTGCAATCCTTTGTAAGGCTATTCCTTCCCCTGCTAATCGCTTACTTTCCATATCAGCCTCAGCTGCTGCTACAACTCTAATTTTGGCTGCTGCAGCTTCTTCTTTTGCAGCTTCTTTCATACGCTTAGCAGCATTTATCTCATTCATAGATTGCTTAACCTTAGCATCAGGATCAATATCCGTAACTAACGCTTTTGTAAAATCGAAACCAAATTGTTTCATAGTTTCGGAAAGTTCAGATTTAACCGATATCGCAATTTTATCTTTCTCAGCAAATACTGCATCTAGTTCCATCATAGGTACTTCCGAACGAATAGAATCAAATACATAAGATTGTATTTGATGTTCTGCATTATTTAATTTATAAAATGAGTTTGCAATGCCCTCACTAGTATCCACCACAAAAAACTGAACAGAAACCACCACCTTAACAAATACATCATCCTTAGTTTTAGTTTCCACCTCGACAGGTAATTCTCTTACTCTAAGGTTTACATTACCTGCAATGCTATCAATTAAGGGGATTTTAAAATGCAGACCTGCTCGAGATACTTTTTGAAATTTACCTAAACGCTCAATAACAACTGATGTTTTTTGTTTCACCATATATATCGAACCTTTCAATAAGAAAATAGCAATAACAATATAAACTATGTTGCCGAAAATAAGATTTGTATCCATTTTTTATGTTTTAAATTAGTTGCTCAAAAATAATAAAAATAAGGTTATAAAAAAAGGAGCTTTTCAGCTCCTTAAGTTTTATTTCAAATATCTAAAATCATGATTATTTTTAATCTTCTGTAGCGATTCATAAATCAATCGGATTACATTTTCCACATCATTCTTATGTACACTCTCAACTGTAGTGTGCATATACCTTAGTGCAAGTGATATTAATGAAGAAGCCACCCCACCAGTTGAATAAGCAAAAGCATCAGTGTCAGTACCTGTAGCACGAGAAGCTGCCGCTCTTTGGAAAGGAATTTTATTCTTTTCAGCTGCAGTAATAATTAGTTCTAACAAATTGTTTTGCACTGCCGGACCATACGTCAATACCGGACCTGCACCACATTTAGTATCACCTTGCTTAATTTTATTTATCATTGGTGTGCCCGTGTCATGGCACACATCAGTTACAATCGCCACATCAGGCCTTATCGTATCCACAATCATTTGCGCCCCTTTCAAACCAACCTCTTCCTGTACAGAGTTTGTAATGTATAATCCGAATGGTAATTTTACTTTATTTTCTTTTAGTAAACGTGCCACCTCAGCAATCATAAACCCACCAATACGATTATCCAAAGCCCTGCCTACATAAAAATTCTTATTTAAAATCATGAACTCATCTTCATAAGTAACCACACAACCAACATGAATTCCTAATTCCTCCACTTCTTCTTTTGATGCACAACCACAATCCAAAAAGATATTATCAAGCTTTGGGGATTTTTCAGTTCCTGCAGTTCTGGTATGGATAGCTGGCCAACCAAATACAGCTTTAACCATACCTTTTTTAGTATGAATGTTTACTCTTTTAGAGGGAGCTATCTGATGATCAGAACCGCCATTTCTTCTTAAATAAATATATCCCTCTTTAGTAATGTAATGCACAAACCATGAAATTTCATCAGCATGTGCCTCAATTACAACTTTATATTTTGCTTCAGGATTTATTACCCCAACTACTGTACCATAAGTATCTACAAAATGCTCATCAATATATGGTGAAATATAATCTAACCACATTTTCTGGCCACCACTTTCAAAGCCTGTAGGTGATGGATTATTTAAATATTTTTCTAAAAAATCCTCTGACTTTTTAGTAATAATTTTCTTTTTTGCCATAGTTCTTTTATTTATCTATTAAATTCTTTAAGCCCTCTATTTAACCAATCTGTAAATAGTTCAACTGTACCGTAATCTTGGTAATTAGCCGCTTCAACCATTTGTTCTCCATCATTATTTAAGAATACATAATAAGGTTGAGAGTTAGTATTATAGGTATTGGCTTGCAACACCATCCATTTATCACCAGTAGTTTTTACTTTTTTATTTTTCCCTGCTAAAGTAGTTTCATATTTATCACTTTCAGGAAGCTCTTCTCTTTCATCAACATGAAGTGAAATAAGCACAACATCAGTAGAAAGCATACTTTTTACATTTGCATCCGACCAAACTTGTTCTTCCATTTTTCTGCAATTTACGCAAGCCCAACCCGTAAAATCAACAACAACTGGTAAACTAACTTTTTTAGCATGAGACATCCCTTCATCATAATCATGGAAAACCATAATTCCTTGAGGGCCTAAATGCTGCCCATCTTCCTCATGAACATTTGAAACAACCCCACCTCCTTGAGAATTTCCTACTCCAAATGGCGATTCGCTATATTGCATTGGAGGCGGAAATGCATTAATAATTTTTAAAGGTGCTCCCCATAAACCTGGAATCATGTATAAAGTTAAAGTCCCTGTTAAAATTGCAACACTCAAACGACTTACTGAAATGTGTTTTAAATCCGAATCATGAGCAAATTTTAAGAACCCTAAAAGGTACATAGTCAACAGCCCGAAAATCATAATCCAAATTGCAATAAATAACTCACGCTCCAACCAATGTGTTTGCATTACTAAATCAGCATTAGATAAGAATTTAAAAGCTAAAGCAATCTCTAGAAATCCTAAGGTTACTTTGACCGAATTTAACCATCCACCTGATTGTGGCAAAGAATTTAACCATGCTGGGAAAGCTGCAAATAATGCAAATGGCAATGCTATAGCTAATGAAAAACCTAACATACCAATTATTGGCCCCATATACCCTCCTGTAGCAGCTTCAACTAATAATGTCCCAACAATAGGACCAGTACATGAGAATGAAACCAATGCTAGGGTAAATGCCATAAAAAAGATACCAATCAAGCCACCTTTCCCTTCTGCCTCTACAGATTTATTTGTCCAAGATGCAGGTAATTGAATTTCAAAAGCACCTAAAAAAGAGGCTCCAAAAATTATTAATAATAGAAAGAACCCAATATTAAAATACACATTAGTTGCCATATTATTTAAGGAATCTGCTCCAAAAATTGATGAAACTCCAACCCCTAAAGCAACATATATAACTATGATTGAAAGTCCGTAAATAATAGCATTTGCAATTCCTTTGGCTTTTGTTTTTGATTGCTTAGTAAAAAACGAAACTGTCATAGGAATCATAGGAAAAACACAAGGTGTTAGCAGTGCTGCAAAACCACTAAAAAATGCAATAAAGAATAAAGCCCACATGCTTTTTACTTCTTTTTCATCAGAAGAATCTTTAGTGCCAGACACAGGCTCTCCTCCATCAACTCCTTTTATATCAAAAGAGAATTCTACTTCTTCTGGCGGCAAACATTGTGCCTCATCACAAACCATAAAATAAACATTTCCATCCAATTTAAAGTCAGTAGCAGAAATAACTTTTACTTTCTGAGTAAAAATAGCTTCATTCCCAAAGTACTTCAATATCATATCAAAGTTTGGATCGAATTCTTCTAACGGCTCACCCTCTTGCATATTACCAACTAACTCAAAACCATCAGTTGTTGTAAAAGTAAATTCAGTCGGCACAGGCCCATCAGCCTCTATGTCTTGAGAATATAAATGCCAATGATCTTCAATACTAGCTTTAAATTGCAATTCAATTTCAGTATCAGAAAGTTGTTTTTGAGAGAATTCCCACTCTACTGGATTAAAGATTTGTGCAGAAACGACTACACTCATCAATGTAAATAATACGACTAATAATCTTTTCATTATTTCTTTAACTTGATATTTATTACTCTTGCTAACTCTTCTGCTTTTTGACTCCCAATAAGATAGATTAAGTCATCTTTATCAATCAATTCAACAGCATCAACTCCTCTTGTATAAAAACGAATTGTTCCTTTTAAATGTAAATTATAAACGGAACGATTCAAAAAATATTTGCTGTATTTTACTTTTTTAGCTGATACAATACTAGCTGTGTCTATCTTAACTTTTCTAGACGTCCAAAGTCCGTCCAAAATTATGCTACCATTTATTACTTTAGTTTCAAAATGTAAAATGAAAAAAAGTAACATTGAAATTACCATAATCCCAATCCCAATAAAAAAGTACAACTCTCCTGCTTTATCATGGTTTTCACGCCAATAATAAGCAATAAAACAAAAAATTGCCAAAGACATTCTTCTGGTCAATGACATTTTATTAAGCCCCAAATACTGCTTTTCTATAAAATCAAATTCTAACATTTATTTGTCTTTTAAAATTTCTGCAATGTACACATTTTTTGTCTGAGTAGTAATCTTAAATCTATCATCAATTCTATCTCCAACAATCCAAATAATATCATCAGCAGAGCACAATATCCATTGTTGTTGTTTTGCAATAAGAGAATATTTTTTATCAATAAAAAAATCACTTAACTTTTTAAAAGTTTGCATTCCAAGAGGTATGAATTTATCACCTTTTTTCCATTTT
Source organism: uncultured Flavobacteriales bacterium (assembly GCA_905478765.1). Classification (GTDB taxonomy): domain Bacteria; phylum Bacteroidota; class Bacteroidia; order Flavobacteriales; family BACL11; genus UWMA-0277. Next base: position 8,877 of record CAJQJY010000001.1, on the reverse strand, counting down.
CTTAAAACTAATGGAAATTTCAACTTATCAAAATCTAGTTTTGCTTTAACACGATCTTTTGCTACTTTTCTATCAGTTGATTTTGATAATTCCATAGTAAATGGAGTGCTGATCTTATGCTGATTTTCTGAAATCTCAAACGACACACACTCTTTTGAAAATTTAGAGATTAAAATATATTCTCGATCAATATTTATTTGATAATTTTTTGAAAAAAATTGTTTTCCACTGTGAGTATTTAATGCTTTAATAATTTGATTAACTTCTGAAAACCCATATGGGTTTAGAAACTCATATAAATAAATGTTGAGAGGATTTAATTTTTGTAAATCTGTGATTTTTAATTTGAAAATACCATTTTCATTTCTCAAAATCTCGTTTCTTTTTCTTTCAATTTGTTCTCCAAAAACTTGAAAAACTCCTTTTAAAATTCCTACTTCGTTACTTATTGTTTTCTGAATACTTGGGTTCATTTCAGTAAATAAGGGAATCAACTCATGTCTAATTTTATTCCTTAAATATTTTACTGCTTTATTAGAACTATCTTCTCTAAAACTTTGCTTAAGAGCTGATAAATAGGCTTCAATCTCAAGACGACTAACACATAATAATGGTCTGATTATATTATTGTTTTTAGTCTTAATTCCAAGCAAACCTTTTAATCCACTTCCTCTAATTAGGTTTATAAAAAAAGTCTCTACATCATCATTTTTATGATGACCAACTGCAATATAATTTAAATTATTATCAATTAATATTTCATTAAACCATTTATAACGCAAATCTCGTGCAGACATCTGAATTGAAACTTTATTTTTGTTAGCATATTTTTGTGTGTCAAAAGATTTTAAATGAAGCCTAACTCCAAACTTATCTGCTAATTTTTTCACAAATTTCTCATCAATATCTGATTCTTTACCTCTTAAATTAAAATTACAGTGAGCAAGTTCTATATCATAACCAAGTTCTTTTAAACAAAGAAATAAAGCAACACTATCAGCACCTCCACTAATAGCCACCAACAGCCTGTTATTTATTTTACAAAGTGACTTTTCATCAATAAATTTACTTACTATACTAATCATCTATATTAAAATTTAATGCCTCAAATAAGGGTTTTGCTTTTATCAAGCATTCTTCATATTCTTCCAATGAATCTGATTTTATAGTAATCGCACCACCTACTCCAATAGATAAATATCGGCTAGCCAAATTATACAAAATTGTTCTGATAACAACACTAAAATCAAAATCTCCTTCTGGAGTAATATAGCCAACCGCTCCAGAAAAAATTCCTCTTTTAAAATTCTCAAACTTTTCGATAAGCTCCATTGATTTCAATTTTGGAGCACCAGTCATTGAGCCCATTGGGAAAGTAGTTTCTAAAACATCCGTAAAATGAATATCCTCAGAAATCTTGGCACTAATTGTGCTAATCATCTGGTGGACTTTTTCAAAAGTATAAATTTCGCAAAGCTCATCTACATTTACTGAAGCTTTTGAAGCAGTAATTGACAAATCATTTCTAACCAAATCAGTAATCATTATATTCTCTGAAATATCCTTTTGACTTGTAGATAATTCTACAATTAGTTTCAAATCTTCGGTTGTGCTATCTCCTCTTTTTCTCGTACCTTTAATGGGCTGAGAAATAATTTTTTTTCCAGATTTTTTAATAAACCTTTCAGGGCTTGCTGAAAGTACATATTGTTTTTCTAATTTCAAAAATGCTGAAAATGGAGTGCTCATTTGCTTATTTATATCTGCAAAAACTAATTCAGGATTAAGTTTAATTTGATCTGCATAAAACTCTTGACAATAATTCATTTCATAAATATCACCTTTTTGAATATGTAATTTTATATTCTCAATCTTGTCAATATATGATTCTTTTGTATCTCTTTGATTAAAATTAACTATTGGTATTTCTCCTTCTAACTCCTCAAAACTAAAAGCTGTTACAAATTTATCACAGTCATCTTTAGCTTGAAATGTCTGAATTTCTAGCTGATTATCTTTTAATAATAAAACATACTTAGGTTGAAAAAACAATAAATTATTAACTCCAAAAGCATCATGATTTTGTGATTTTAAATTCTTAACTTCATTCTTTAAATCATATGACAAATAACCAAAAAACCAATCTTTTTTTATATTGTGACGATTCTTTAAACTTTCAAAAGATTCAGCATTTGATTTCAAAACATCAATCGCACCAACTCCTGCAATAATATCATAATTTATATAATTGAGTGGTAACCGTTTTTTTTTATCAATACTATTAGATATTAAAACACTCATATATTCATTATCTAAACTCATATTCAGCAAGGCTTTTACTAAATTAGTAGAAGTAATATCAGGGTATTTAAATAAATTTCTCACTTTGCAATAATACTAAAAAGCAAACTCATTTTATTTTATATTTTTGAACTATGAAAAAAATACTTTTTTTAACACTAATGTTTCCATTTTTTGTGTTTTCTCAAAGCGATACAACTTTTAATAATAAAGGGGAAATCATAAGCATTAATCAGAAGGGAGTTGATAAATTAGTTTCAAAATACAAACAAATTTTAAAGAAAACTGGAGGGATAGAAGGTTGGAGAATACAACTAATATTTAAAGACCAAAAAGAAGAAATTCTTCCTTATCAAATAAAATTTACAAATTTATATCCAGAGATTCCTGTCCAAATTGCTTTTGATTCTCCCAACTACAAATTAACTGTTGGAAACTTTAGAACAAGAAATCAGGCATTAAAAATAAAGCACCAGATAAGTAAAAACTTTCCTGGTGCTTATCCTGTTCCAATCATTATTGATCCTGATTTATTAGAGGACTAAGCAAGAGTTCTTTTTGTTTCAACCTCAGCATATCCTTCAATAATATCTCCCACTTTAATATCATTAAAGTTTTTGATTGACATACCACATTCGAATCCTTTTCTTACTTCAGCTACATCATCTTTAAATCGTTTTAAGGATGACAACTCCCCAGTGTAAACAACAACTCCATCACGTATAAGTCTTACGCCTGTATTTCTTGATAATGCTCCATCAAGAACCATACAACCTGCAATTGTTCCAACTTTTGAGATTTTGAATACATCTCTAACTTCAATATTACAAACAATTTGCTCCTCAACATCAGGAGATAACATCCCTTCCATTGCTAATTTCAATTCTTCAATTGCTTTGTAAATAATTGAATATAATCTAATATCAATTTGTTCTGTTTCAGCTAACTTTCTAGCTTGCAATGATGGCCTTACTTGGAATCCAATAATAATTGCATCAGAAGCAGCAGCTAGCATTACATCGGATTCAGAAATCTGACCAACTGCTTTTTGGATTATATTTACTTTAATTTCGTCAGTAGATAATTGTTGTAATGAGTCTGATAATGCTTCAATTGAACCATCTACATCACCTTTTACAATCACATTTATCTCCTGGAAATCACCTAAAGCAATTCTTCTTCCAATTTCATCAAGTGTAAGGTGTTTCTGAGTTCTTACATTTTGTTCTCTTTGCAATTGACCTCTTCTTGAAGCAATCTTCTTTGCTTCTTGCTCACTTTCCATTACATGGAATTCATCTCCAGCAGTTGGCGCACCATCTAAACCTAACAATACAACTGGAGTTGATGGCCCTGCTTCATTCATTGTCTCACCTCTTTCGTTAAGCATTGCTTTAACTTTACCAGAGAAAGAACCAGCCAACACATAATCTCCAACTTTTAAAGTTCCTTTCTGAACTAAAATTGTAGATAAATATCCTTTTCCTTTATCAAGTGATGCTTCAATAACTGTACCTTTAGCCAATCTATCAGGATTTGCTTTTAAGTCAAGCATCTCAGCTTCTAATAAAATCTTTTCTAAAATTTCCTGAACACCAGTTCCTGCTTTGGCTGATATATCTTGTGACTGATATTTACCTCCCCAATCTTCAACAAGAAGATTCATTTCAGCAAGTTCTCCTTTAATTTTCTCAGGATCTGCAGTTGGTCTATCAATCTTATTAATTGCAAAAATAATTGGAACTCCTGCAGCTTGTGCGTGACTAATTGCCTCTTTAGTTTGAGGCATCACTCGATCATCAGCCGCTACAACTACAACTACAATATCAGTAACTTTTGCACCCCTTGCTCTCATGGCAGTAAATGCCTCATGACCTGGAGTATCCAAGAATGAAATTTGTTTTCCACTTTCAAGAGTTACTTCATAAGCACCAATATGCTGTGTAATTCCTCCTGATTCACCAGCAATAACATTAGTTTCACGGATGTAATCCATTAATGATGTTTTACCGTGATCAACATGTCCCATAATAGTGATAATAGGAGCTCTTACTTGCATTTGCTCTTCTGTATCTACAATTTCTTCAATTGATTCTTGAACATCAGCACCTACAAATTCAACTTTAAAACCAAAATCTTCAGCTAACATTTGAATTGTTTCAGCGTCAATTCTTTGATTCATTGAAATCATCATCCCAAGTCCCATACAAGTAGTTACAATCTCATTTACTGAAACATCCATCATAGTGGCTAACTCACTTGCTGTAGCGAACTCTGCAATCTTAATTGATCTATTTTCAGTAGCTTGCTGGTTTGTTTCTTCAGCAACATCTCTATGTGCTTGTCTTTTTTCTCTTCTGTTTTTAACAGATTTTTTCTTTCCTCTTCCTTGTAATTTTTCTAAAGTTTCTCTTACTCTTTTTTGAGCTTCTTCAGGAGAAATTTCCACTACTTGCCTTATTGGCTTTCTTCCTTTTTTGAACTTATTAGGATCAACTTTAGCTTTTACTATTCTTACTCTTTTCTTTTTATCAACCTTTTCAGGTTTTTTAAATTGAGATAAATCAATTGTTTGACCTGTAACTTTAACGCCTTTAAGTTTGCCGGCAGATGCTTTAATAATTTCATCTACCTTATTTACAGAAGCTTCTGTTTTTTGAGCTTCTTCCTTTGGTTCAGAAGTTCTTAGGGTTTCTTTTTTAGTAGGCTGCTTTGTTTTTGGTTCTAATTCAACTTTTCCTAAGACTTTCATCTCTTTTTTAGCAACTTTTGCTTTAATAATCTCATTCTTTTTAGAAGCTTCTTCCTTTTTGTTGATCTTTGCTAACATTGCAGCTTCAGCTTCTTTTTTAGCTTTTTCCTCAGTTTCCTGCTGTTTAATAATTTCCTCAGCTTTAACTAATTCTTTTTCTTTAGATAAAAGTTCGGCTGATAATTTCGCTTTCTTTTCAGAATTAAACTCTCCTAACAAGTCCATATAAACTTCATAAGAAACTTTGGAAGTTGGTTTTAAATCATCAATCCCCTTTTCTTCTAAAAATGAAAATATCCTATCAATACTTACATTGAATTCTTTTACTAACTTATTTAACCTTACACTTTTTTTATCTGACATAATAGTCTCTACAATTTATTTCTTAATCTTCAAACTCTGAACTTAAAATACTCAGTACTTCATCAACAGTTTCTTTCTCTAAATCAGTTCTTAAAACTAAATCTTTTGATGAGATATCTAACACACTCTTAGCGGTATCACAACCAATATTTTTAAGAGCATCAATTACCCATCCTTCAATTTCATCAGAGAATTCATCAATCGCTACATCATCATCAAAACTATCCGCATCTCTATAAACATCAAGATCATAACCCGTTAATTTACCTGCTAAATTAATATTATGACCCCCTCTACCAATTGCTAAAGATACTTGATCAGCATCCATAAACACTGAAGCCCTCATCTTTTCCTCATCTAACTTTACAGATGTGATTTTAGCTGGAGATAATGCTCTACTAATAAGCAGTTGAGTATTATCAGTAAAATTTACAACATCAATATTTTCATTCTTAAGCTCACGAACAATACCATGAATTCTAGATCCTTTCATTCCTACACAAGCTCCAACTGGATCAATTCTATCATCATATGATTCAACTGCTACTTTTGCCCTCTCCCCTGGTGCACGAACCACTCTTTTAATAGTAATAATTCCATCAAATACTTCAGGAACTTCTTGCTCAAATAATCTCTTTATAAAATCAGGAGCAATACGAGAAAGAACAATATTTGCTTTATTATTTTTCAAATTCACTTCTTTGATAACAGCTCTAACTGACTCTCCTTTTTTGAAGTAATCCTTTGGGATTTGCTCGTCTTTTGGTAAAGATAAATCATTACCTTCATCATCTTGCAAAAGGATTTCATTTCTCCAAATTTGATAAACTTCACCATTAATAATTTCACCAATTCTATCTTCATAACGCTTCATCAACTCATCTCTATGCTGATCAGCGATACGAGCCATTAAATGCTGGCGAATAGAAAGCACTTGTCTTCTTCCAAATTCTGATTCAAAACTAACTTGTTCTGAAACTTCCTCACCAACTTCATAATCATCTTCAATTTTTAAGGCATCTAACAATGAAATTTGAGCAATAGGATTTTCAACTTCTCCATTTGCAACTATCTCTCTGTTTCTCCAGATTTCTAAATCTCCTTTATCAACATTAATAATAACATCAAAGTCCCCTTCATCATCATATTTTTTTGCTAATACCGCTTTAAAAACATCTTCTAAAATGTTCATCATTGTTTCACGGTTAATATTTTTAACCTCTTTAAATTCTGAAAACGATTCAATTAGATTTTCTACTTCCATTTTATTTAAAATTTATTTTAAGTTTAGTTTCTTTTATTTCATTTTTAGGAATTTCTACCTCTTCCAATATGTATTCTTTTCTACTACCTTTTTTCCTTTTTGCGACTTCAAGTATTAAAACATTCTCTTTATAAGCAAGAATAAGTCCAGTTTTACGCTTTCCATTAGTTAGTAAAACTCCAACTTCTTTTCCATTATATTTATGATATTGCTCTTCAACTACAAAAGGATTATCAAGCCCAGCAGAACAAACTGTCAGCTCATAATCTTCAACATCTCTATCAAAATGTTCTTCTATATACTTGCTAATAGCAAGGCAATGCTCTACTTGCACTCCATCTATTCTGTCAAAGAAAACTGTAATAACATTTGCCGTGTTTAATTTTACGTCAACAAAAAAACCATCAATTTCTTTTATCTTTGCTTCGGCTACTTTTCTTATTTCTTCTTTTGAAATCATATATCTATGTAAAAAAAGAAGAGGCTAACTGCCTCTTCCCTTTTCTTCCTCTATTTTCGTTTGCAAATATAAGGAGTTTTATTTAATCTCACAAACTCTTATTGTAGTACTATTCTTTTAGTTACAAATGATTCCTGAGTTTTAATTTGTATCATGTAAATTCCTTTTGTATATGATGATAAATCAACTGACTTAGTGTATTCCCCAACAAAGTCTTGTTTCTCTTCATAAGAAATTAACTTCCCAAATGCATCAATAACTGTTATCTCAAAATTATCTAACTCTTCAGAAACAAAATTAATATTAATTATGCCATCAGTTGGATTAGGATAAACATTAAGCTTAGGTCCTAAATTAATATCTCCAGCAGTAATTCTATTAGATGTTAAAGTTGTGAAGAGTTGCCATCCTTTCCAAGGAGAATTATTTTGACCTGTAGAATCACAAAGTGCTTTTACTCTCCATTTATATGTGGTTCCAGGATCTAATGATGCTATTGCATCAATGTTAGAATTTATTGTATCTACTATTTTAGTACTCCAAGCCGCTGATGTATCAAGATATATTAATCTATAACCCCAAGCTCCTGGAATTGCGTCCCAAACTAAATCAGCAGTTGTTGTTGTAATATTTAACTCATCAGGATTTGTTGGCTTAGTACAAAATTCTTGAGTAGTAAATGATTCAATCATTGACCATGCTGAAACTGAAGAAGTGTCGTATGAACATACACTCCTTAATTGCCATTCATAAATAGTACCATCAGTTAAACCATACATTGTTTTTGATGTCCCATAAATATTAGCTGCATTAGTTGACCAAGTTGAAGTTCCAGCAACCCTAGCTCTTAATGCATAATGATGAGCAGTTGCTGTTGCTCCCCAATTAACAGTTGCATTGTCTGTACCAATTGCCGTAACACTAAAGCCTGTAGGAATTGTACATGGAGGCAAAGGGGTTAGGGTTGTGAAATTGGAACCAGAAACAGCAGAAGATAAATTAGAAGGACTACAAGCTGTAACAACCATCCATTCATAATCAGTAGCAGAACTTAAACCTGTAAAGAATACTCTTTGTTCTTGACCTACTTGAGATGAAGTAACTACTATACCCAGTGGTAGGGCTGTAACATTTGTAACTAATGAATTATTTACAATAACAGTATCCCAATTAGAAGCTGTTGTCTCTTTAAAAATTAAGAAAAAATCAGTATTATTAGGGCCATACCATCTTAAAGAGGCTTCTGTTGCAGTAGTAAAGTTGTTTCTGACACCAAGATTAGTTGGGTCAGCACAAGGTAGTAGAGTAAAGAACGTTTCTAGTGTAGACCAGCCTGAAATATTAGTGCCAGCTAAATCACATAATGCTCTCACTTGCCATTGATTGTTAGATCCTGAAAGCAATCCAGTTAATGAATACGTAGTAGCCGTTACAGTATCATATGTCCAAGTATTGAACCCTCCTCCAATAGTCCTAAATCTTACTGCGTATGCGACAGCATTAACCGTTCCTGTAAAAGATAGATCAGCAGAACTCAATGTGATATTTGAAGTGGTTAAAGCTGATGGCTTAGCATTACAATTTGCTAATGTTGTGAAGGTTTGTAATGATGACCATGCTGAAACTGAAGAAGTGTCGTATGAACATACACTCCTTAATTGCCATTCATAAATAGTACCATCAGTTAAACCATACATTGTTTTTGATGTCCCATAAATATTAGCTGCATTAGTTGAC